>CAMOUD010000122.1 GCA_946626215.1 uncultured Lachnospiraceae bacterium | reverse complement strand
GGGCAGATCGGCCGGAAAGATTCTTTTGCTTTCTGGCCGCATTCACCCACGCCCAGGCAGTTAACTGCATGGACGTGGTACCCTGCGGCGGTAATGGAAGAGGGCAATACCGCCATGGCAGGCGGCGCGGCCATCGTAAAGAACGCTCCCAACCTTCCCGCCGCGCAGGCCATGATGGACCTGCTTTCCAGCGCGGAATTCCAGGACGCCAGGGCCCAGGCCTCCGCGGGCCGCGGCTCCAACACCGGCTGTGACCTTCAGGGCCTGCCGGATGAGAGCGAACTGGGCATCGTGGACCTTGACTTTGACTATCTGTCCGCCCATAAGGACGAGCTGATCAGCAAGTTCACCGAGATGTACGCGGATCTGAGCGAATAAGCAAAAGTCTCAGAAATCATAAGGGATCCCCGGGCCTGTCAACAGGACCTTTGAGGATACCGCGGCGGACGATATCCCTCCTTCCGCCACGCCAGAAAGGCCGCTGCCAGCGATGGCAGCGGCCTGATTTTTTGTGTTTCTTTTCCGGCCTTTTCTTATTCCTTCAGCCTTCCCAGTGCTTCCTCCATCCGGTCCATGGCGATCCTGAGGCTCTGCATGGAGGCGGCGTAGGAGATCCGGATATAGCCGCCCTTCCCGTAGGCGGAGCCGGACACGACGGCGATCCCGCCCTCCTCCAGGAGGTAATCGGCCAGGTCCCTTTCATCTCGGATGGTCCATTTCTCCAGGGACCTTCCGTAATAGGCCCGCACATCCAGGAAGAGGTAGAAGGCCCCTTGGACTTCCGGACAGCCGATCTCCGGCATGGCCTCCAGGCGGCGGAGAAGAAAGTCCCTTCGGCGGGCGAACTCCCGGACCATGGCTTCCACCGGGCGCTGGCCTCCCCGGAGGGCCTCCAGAGCCGCCTGTTGGGAGATGGCGGAGACGCAGGTGGTGTCCTGGCTGACGATCTTGAGGATGGCGTCCGCGATCTCCTTTCCGGCCGCGGCGTAGCCGATCCGCCAGCCGGTCATGGCGTAGGTCTTGGAAAAGCCGTTCACGGTAATGGTATGGTCCCGGACCTCCTCGGAGATGGAGGCGATGCTGAAGTGGCGGGCGCCGTCAAAGACAATCTTTTCATAGATCTCATCCACCAGGAGGAAGAAATCATGGGACAGGGCCAGACCGGCCAGGCTCCGCAGAGCATCCTCTCCGAAGACCCTTCCTGTGGGATTGCCGGGCGTGCAGAGGATGACGGCCCGGGTCCTGGGCGTCACGGCCCTTTCCAGGGCCTCAAGGTCCAGGTCGAAGGTGTCCGGCACCGTATCGACGAAGACCGGGACGGCCCCTGCCATCCGGACGATCTCCCCATAGGAGACATAGTAGGGGACCGGGATCAGGACTTCGTCTCCGGGACCGGCGATGGCCATGACGGCCGCGAACAGGGCCTGCTTGGCGCCGACGGTCACCACGATGTTCTCCGGTCCGCAGGAGATGCCGTTCTCCTTCCGGAGCTTTTCGGCGATGGCCTCCCTGAGCTCGGGCAGGCCGGCCCCGGGGGTGTACTTCGTATGGTCAGTCTCAATGGCCCGGATCCCGGCGGCCTTGATGTTGGAGGGGGTGGGAAAGTCGGGCTCGCCCACGTTCAGGGAAATGATATCCCTGCCCTCCTCCCGAAGGCGCGCTACCCGGGAAAGGACCGCCCCGGTGGCGGATCCCTCCAGCGATCTCATTCTTTCCGCAAGTCCTGCCATGGGCCTTCCGTCCTTTCCTGCCTTTTCCGGGGGGCCTCCGCCGCAGCCGCGGAGGGGGTTCCGGGAAGGTATAAATATGCATAAATGTGGTTCATGTCCCATGGTAATTTCAAAAAGGGGACATAGCAAGACTTTTTTACGTTTATATATGCCTCCGGCCGGCATGGTATAATGGGACAGGACCTTTGTAAGCAGCCTCGGAAAGGAGAGAGTTACCATGGATATGAAGCTTTTCAGCTGGACCAGAGAGCCCGGCTCTTATGTGATCGGGAAGGACAGGGTTGAAATTACCACAGACCCCCATACCGACCTCTGGCAGAGGACCTATTATCACTTCCGCAATGACAACGCCCCCGCCCTGCAGATGGAGACGGAGGAACCCTTCTTTTCCTTTGTGGTCAGGACCCATTTTCAAGACAGTCACCATCGCTTCGACCAGTGCGGGATCGTCCTGTATCTGGATTCCGACAACTGGCTCAAGGGATCCATCGAATATGAAAATGACGTCTTCCAGCACCTGGGATCCGTGGTCACCAACCACGGCTATTCGGACTGGGCCACCACGGAGATCCCGGCTGATATCAAAGAGATGTGGTACCGGCTGAGCCGGCGGGAGGACGATTACTGCATCGAGTGCTCCGGGGACGGACAGGTCTGGAAGCAGATGCGGGTCTGCCACCTGCATGAGGGCGGCGGGAAGGTCCGGTTCGGGATCTACGCCTGCTCACCGGAGGATTCCTCCTTTACCGCCGTCTTTACGGATCTGGCCCTGACCGAATGCGCCTGGAAGGCCCATGACGGCCAGCAGCCGGACCAGGACTGAAGGGAAGGGGACCATGGGCAAGGATAAAGAAACAGAAAACGGGATCCGGCCCCTGGACAGGGCCCATCTGGACCGGTACGGGGAGATCTATGCCGCCGCCTTTTCCGGGGAGCCCTGGAAGGATCCCTGGAAGAAGGAGGACGCGAGGGTCCATGTGCAGGAGCTGATGGACTCCGGGACGGCCTATGGCCTGGAATATGTCCTGGAGGGAAGGGTGACCGGCTTTATCCTGGGGACCTCCATGCTCTTTCATTATGGGCGGACCTTTGAGATCAACGACCTGGCCGTGGATCCGGCTTTCCAGAAGCGGGGCATCGGGCAGGCGCTCCTGGACCGGTGCCTGACGGATATCCGGGAAATGGGCATGGCGGGCGTCCACCTGATCACTGCCGGAGAGGGAGGCCTTCCCGGCTTCTACGCCTCCCGGGGCTTTCAGAAGGAAAAAGAAGTGATCCTCATGGGCCTGGAGCTCTAGTACCCGACTGATTCAGAGAGACCGGCCCAGGACGAGGAAGAGGAAGGGTGGAAAAGGCAGGGGTTCTGTGGTATCTTTAACAGGCTGTCGTCTGGCTCCGGACGGTTTTGTGATTCACGGAACAGGCGCGGCGGAAGGGAGAAACAGATGAAGCGAAAACTGACCTGCCCCTCAGAGCTGGCCTACGCCCTGGGGATCCTGATCCTGGCCTGCGGGACCGCCCTGATGGAAAAGGCGGACCTGGGCATGTCCATGGTGGTGGCCCCTGCCTATCTCCTGTATCTGAAGCTGTCCCGGACCTTTTCCTTCTTTACCTTCGGCATGGCGGAATATGTCTTCCAGGCCCTCCTCCTGATCCTTCTGTCCCTGGTCCTTCACAGGGCTAAGAAGAGCTATCTCTTTTCCTTTGTGACGGCCCTGATCTACGGCCTGGTCCTGGATCTCTTCATGGGACTGGCGGCCCCTCTGCCGGCGGATACCCTCCCCCTCCGGATCCTTTACTATCTGGCCGGTATGGTCCTGGGATCGGTGGGCGTGGCCTTTTTCTTCAGGACCTATATCGCGCCCGAGGCCTATGAGCTTTTTGTCCGGGAGCTCTGTCAGGCAAAGAACTGGCCCGTTGACCGGGTCAAGACGGTCTATGACTGCGTCTCCTGCCTCCTGGGCATTGCCCTGTCCTTCGCTTTTTTCGGTCTGGGACACTTTGAGGGAGTCAGGCTGGGGACCATCGTCTGCGCCATGGTCAACGGCTTTCTCATCGGCCGGTTCAGCAATCTTATGGACAGGATCCTGGTCTTTCGGGACGCCTGGAAGCTCCGGGGCCTGTTTCAGGCCTGAGAGGATGCCGGGACGCGAAGGTCCCGGCATTTCTGCATGGATCAAGAAGGAAAAAGGTGTCCCTTCCGGAGCGGAGAGGCGTCCCGGGCCGCCATATATGGTATAGTAGAAGAAACGGAAAACCGATCAGGAGGGGAAGGATGAGCGTACAATACGGAGAAGTACGGACAGCCGGATTTGCCATGGACTATTTCCGCTTCGGAAGCGGGAAAAAGGTCTTTGTCATCCTGCCGGGGCTGGCTGTCCAGAGCGTCATGGGAGCTGCCGGGGCCGTGGAAGAGGCCTACGCGGATTTTAAGGAGGACTATACGGTCTATCTTTTTGACCGCAGAAAGGACCTGCCGGAGGTCTATGAGATCCGGGATATGGCCCGGGATACGGCTTCTGCCATGAAGGAGCTGGGCCTTTCGGACGTGTACCTGTTCGGAGCCTCCCAGGGAGGCATGATCGCCCAGGTCATCGCCATCGAGCACCCTGACCTGGTCAGAAAGATGGTCCTGGGATCCACCTCGGCCCATGTGCGGGAGGACCAGTACCGGGTCCTGGAGAAGTGGATCTCCCTGGCGGAGGAAGGAGACGCCTGCGCCCTCTATCTGGCCTTCGGGGAGGAACTGTATCCGCCGGCCCTCTTTGAGGCTTCCCGGGAGGCCCTGATCCGGGCCGGAAAGACCGTAACAGAGGAGGACCTCAGGAGGTTCATCATCCTGGCCAGGGGGATCCGGGGCTTTGACGTGACCGGGGACCTGGACCGGATCACCTGCCCCGTCCTTGCCATCGGCGTCTTTGAGGACCGGGTCCTGGATTCGGACGCCACCATGGAGATCGCGGAAAAGCTGGACATCCGGCCGGATTTCAGGCTCTTCATGTATATCGGCTACGGCCACGCCGCCTTTGATACCGCCCCTGATTACAGGACCAGGATCGCGGCCTTTTTCGGGGACTGAACGGAAGGAAAGAGGTGACCCCATGAGAATACGCAGCAGATCCCTTTCCCTGCTCTGGAAGCTGGCCATCCTGGTCTTCGGCCTCTACGGCCTTCTGGATGGGTCGGGCATTCTGGCAGGCGCCTATACAAAGAACTTTCCCCACATGTTCACCAACGTATCCAACCTCTTTGCCTGGGCCTATTTTGCCCTGGCCCTGGTCTGGATGCTGGCGGACAGACGCAGGGAGGAGGCCTCGGGCTTTGCTCCCTTCCTCAAATATACAGCCATGGTCTCCCTTCTGGTCACCATGCTGATCGCCCACTTCATGCTCTTTGACGCCATGTTCCGGGACGGCCGTCTGGTCCTGCACCTGGTGGTCCTCCACTACATCGTCCCCATCCTGTCCCTGCTGGACTGGCTCTTATTCGATGAAAAGGGCCGGATGCCCCTCTGGGGCCCCTTAAGCTGGATCTCCCTGGCCGTCTGCTACCTGGCCTTTTCCATGATCGGGGCCGGGATCCTGGGCCTGGACCTGGGCGGGGGGACCACGGCGGGCATGACCCGGTATCCCTACGATTTCCTGGACCCCGGCCTGGTGGGCCCCGGGGCGGTGGCAGCCTTCTGCGGGGCCATGGTGGCGGCCTTCATCCTTCTGGGCTATGTGATTTGGGGGATCGACAGGCTGCTTTCGGGCAGGAGGAAAAAGCGGAGGGACGAGATGACCCGGTCCTGACAGCATCGGGAAAGAAAAGGAGAAAACATGGAACTGGAACGGCTTCCCTTTGACCTGACGGTCTGCAAACTCATCTCCATGGAGGATTTTGACCCTTCCGCGGAATTTTTCTTTTTCGGAAAGACCGGAGAGGAGCTTTCCCTGGTCTGCCGGACAGAGGACGTGCCTGCCGGGACCCTGGCCCGGGAGGACGGCTGGAAGGGCTTCCGGATCCGGGGGATCCTGGACTTTTCCCTGATCGGGATCCTGGCCGGTATCACGGATGTCCTGGCCAGGAACAGGATCGGACTTTTCGCGGTCTCCACCTATAACACCGACTACATCCTGGTCAGGGAGGAAGACTTTGACCGGGCAGGCCTGGTCCTTTCGGAGGCCGGCTATGCCATTGCCGGCCCGGAAGAGGAAGCCGGAAAATCCGGCTGACAGGAGGCAGGGCATGCTTTGGAACGCGAAGAACAGAGAACTGAAGCTGGGAAGGTCCTGGATGGCCTATGCCCGCTTCGGCAGAGGAAACAGACACCTGATCCTCCTGCCCGGCCTTTCGGACGGACTGGCCACCGTCAGGGGCAAGGCCCTGCTGCTGGCCGCTCCCTACAGACCTTTTCTGGATGACTTTACGATCTGGATGTTCAGCAGAAAGGACGACATGCCCGGGGGCTTTACGATCCGGGACATGGCCCGGGACCAGGCCCTTGCCATGGACCTTCTGGGCATCCGGAAGGCCTCGGTCATGGGCGTTTCCCAGGGCGGGATGATCGCCCAGTATCTGGCCGCGGACTATGGGAACAGGGTGGACAGGCTGGTCCTGGCCGTCACGGCGCCCGCTGTCAATGAAACGATCCGGGAGAATGTCCGCTTATGGATGGACCTGGCAGAGAAGGGGGACCACCGGGCCCTCATGATCGATACGGCAGAAAAGTCCTATTCCGAAGCCTGGCTGAAGGGTCTTCGCCTTCTGTATCCCGTCATGGGATTCGTGGGAAGGCCCAGGGATTATGGCCGCTTTCAGGCAAATGCCCGGGCCATTCTTTCCTTTGACGCCTCGGAGGCCCTGGAGAGGATCGCCTGCCCCACCCTGATCATCGGGGGCGGAAGGGACCGGACGGTGGGACCCGATGCGGCCCGTCTCCTCCATGAGGGGATCCCGGGGAGCCGGCTCCATATCTATCCGGACCTGGGACACGCGGCTTATGAGGAGGCAGAGGATTTCAACCGGAGGGTCTTTGGCTTTCTGGCGGAATAAACGCAGCAGGACCGGACCGGGACCTGCCGGGAAAGGAGAAACGATGTATACCTATAAAACTGAGATCCTGATGGTGGGCTCCAAGTGGTTTTCGGACAAGGCCAACGAGAAGGACGCCGCGGAGCTGGACGAGCTCCTGAACCGGAGGTCGGCGGAGGGCTGGGACCTGGTCACCTATGACTACATGGCGACTTCTGTCCAGGTCAGGGGGGCCTTCATCATTACCTTCCGCAAGGAGATCTGAGGAAGAAAAGCATGGGGCCTGATTATCAGAAAAGAGCGGAAATGGATCCGTCCGGCTTTGTGGTCCTGGCCGACTATGTGCCGGGCATCCTGCAGGAGATCCGCTATTATTCCACCTACAACTTCGTCGGCGAAAGGATCGACGGCTATGAGGAGTCCTGCGCCATCCTGACCCGGGAGGCGGCCAGGGCCCTGAAGAGGGTCAGCAATGAGGCCCAGGTCCTGGGCTTTCGCCTCAAGGTCTTTGACGCCTACCGGCCGGCCCGGGCGGTCCGGCACTTTGTCCTCTGGGGCATTGAGGATCTGGACCTTCGGATGAAGCCCTTCTTCTATCCGGACCTGGAAAAGCAGGAGCTGTTCTCCCGGGGCTATGTGGCCAGCCTGTCCTCCCACAGCCGGGGCAGCACGGTGGACCTGACCCTCCTGGACATGGCGGCGGGGAAGGAGGCCGACATGGGAAGCCCCTTTGACCTTTTTTCAGAGCTGTCCCATCCGGACTGCCGGGCCGTTACCGACGAACAGTACGAGAACCGGATGCTCCTCAGAAGGCTCATGGTCCGCTGCGGCTTTGCCCCCATCGACAATGAGTGGTGGCATTTCACTCTGGAGGACGAGCCCTATCCCGACACTTACTTTGATTTTCCTGTCTCCTCCGCCTTCCTGAAGCGGTGAAAAAGGAGCGGCAGAAAAATCTCCGTATAAGGACCTGAA
>CAMOUD010000121.1 GCA_946626215.1 uncultured Lachnospiraceae bacterium | reverse complement strand
ATGCTGACCATTCTGGAAAAACGATTCAAAGCCAATCCTGACCGCCATCCGGGCCTTGCCTGGGAGGCGGCTGAGGAACGTCTTCAGGACCATCCGGAGGCCCTGGAGGCCCTGAAGTGGATGGAAGAGACCGGTGGAGAACCGGATACCATCGGTTATGAGGAAGAGACCGGGAAGCTGGTCTTCTGCGACTGTTCCAGGGAAACGCCGGCGGGAAGGAGGAGCCTTTGCTATGACGAGGAGGCCCTCCTGAAAAGAAAGAAGAACCCGCCCGCGGGCAGCGCCATGGCCCAGGCGGATGGACATGGTATCCGCATGATGGAAGAAGCCCTCTACTACAGGCTCCAGTCACTGGGGGAGTTCGACCTGAAGACCTCCTCCTGGATCAAGGCACCGGAAGAGATCCGGTCCAGGGGCGGTGCCCTCTTCTGTGAAAGACGCTATGGGAGGACCTTTACCTTCCACAACGGGGCCGATTCCTACTACTCTGTCCGGGGCTGGAGAGGATATATCCTGGTATGACAGTGAGGATCAGGCTGCACAGGCCAGATTCCCTTCGAAAGAAAGAATGGACGATGAACACCGCAGCAAAAGGAGCAGAAATGACTATAGATGAATATATCCTTGCCCAGCCGGAACCTGTCCGGAAGGAACTGGAGGCTGTCAGACAGACCATTGCGAAGGCACTGCCGGACGCGGAGGAGAGGATCAGTTGGCAGATGCCCACCTACTGGAAGGGAAGGAACCTGATCCACTTCGCTGCTGCCAAAAAGCATGTGGGGATCTACCCGGGTCCCGGGACGGTGGAGGCCTTTCAGGAAGAGCTTTCGGAAAAGGGCCTGTCCTTCAGTAAGGGTTCCATCCGCTTCCCCTACGGAAGAATCGACCTGGACCTGATCCGGAGGATCGCCCTCTGGTGCGGGGAGCATCCGGGCCTCTGATAAACAGGAACTGACAGGCGGACGATCGGTATCAGGCAGATACTATAGGATGGCAGCAGCAGGACAGATGGGGCCGTCTGCTGCCGGATCATTCAGAGGAAAGGAGGGAAGGGCGGCCATGAAAGGAAAAACATGGTTCTTCCTGATCCTCTGTATCCTGCTTTTGCCGGTCCTGGTCCTGATCGGAGGCCTCAGGTACAAAACGGAATACAGGACAACAGAGATCGAGACCAGCCAGTCGGAGGACGGGACCCTGCGGCTTTCGATCTATGCTGTCGGAGAACCGGCCTTCCCCTTCGGGCCCGGGAAATGCAGGCTGGTCCTTTTCAGGGAAGGACGCAGGGTCAGCCGGCTGGATCTGGTCTTATACAACGACGGCAAATGGCCGGATGGGGACAATTTCTCTGTCTCCTGGCTGGAAGACAGGGTCCTGGTCCTTGTCTCCGGAGAAGAGCAGGAGGACTGCTTCTATACCCTCTATTATGACGGACGTACGAAAATCCAATGAAAGGGAAAGGATCCGACCGGTCTGAAGCCCTGCCAGATATATATGCTATGGTGGAACGGGAAAAGACAGGGACGACTGAGGCGGCTGAAGGAGCCGGGAGAGGAGGAGCAATGGAAAATCGGAACTATAAAGACGATTCAGGAGAAGGGCTCCGGGGAGCCGGTCCTCTCCGGGTCCTGTGCGAAAATCTGAAGAAACGCGCGGTCGCCTGCAGAAAAGAAAAGAACTATTCCCAGGCCATTTCCCTTCTGGAAAAGGCCCTGGAATTCAGGACCGATATCCTGAGGGCGGAGAAGACAAAAGAGACCATTCTATCCTTCGGGGAGACCTGCCGCCTCCTGGCTGACTGCCATGACAGGGCCGTGTATGCCTATAAAAAGGCCCTGGACTGCCTGAGAAGGATCCCTGACAGAAGCAGTGAAGCAGCGGAAATGCTCTCCTCCATCTGCATGGACTATGCCGACATTTTCTACTATGGCGGTCAGGATGTGAAAAAGGCCAGAAGCCTCCCGGAGGAAGGCATAAGAGCCTGCGAAGGCCACGCCAGACTGAAACTCCATCAGCAGGTCATGAAGAACAGGCTCTTATCCTGGAAATAAGCTTTCCGTCATGCTTTCCGAAAGGGGCCCGGACTCTCTCACTGAATGGACCGCCGGTCGACCGGCGGTCTTTTCCATGGGAGGGACCCGGGTCCGGACAGACCCTGAAGGAGGGGCGGAAAACAGCTCGCGGAGGGAGGATTCCCGTCCCGCAAAAGAGCGAAAAAGACACCTGTAGTATACTTCCTGCCAGAACGATCAGACCTTATCCGGACAGGAGGCAGCAAATGGAACAAAGGCAGCTGGATGACCTGCTGGGGAAGCAGACAGACCATCCCCTGAAGATCTTCGTTTCCTACGGGCACACCGAGGAAGCCGTATGCGGCAGGATCGTGGAGGCTCTCCGCAGGAGGGGGCATTCCGTCTGGTTCGACAGGACCCATATTAAGGGAGGGAAAGACTGGCGGGAGGAGATCACGGCAGGGCTCCTGGAAAGCGATGCTGTCCTATTCATGCTCTCCAGACATTCTGTCCGGGACCCGGGCGTATGTCTGGACGAGATGAGCATAGCCATCGGAGTCAAGGGCGGCAATTACAGGACGATCCTGCTGGAGCCGGAGGAGACCGTTTCTCCGCCTCCTGCCCTGACTGCGAGACAGTGGCTGGACATGAGCCAGTGGCCTGGCCATATGGAGGATCCGGAGGATCCCTGGATGCTGGAAAAGCTGGCAGAGGTGATCGAAATCCTGGAGAGTCCAGAAGTCCGGGAATTCTCCGGCCAGATCGGAAAACTGCGGAGCCTGCTCCCCCTTTCCGTTCCCGGCACCGCCAGACAGCAGGCCCTCCTGCAGAAGCCTTTCACAGGCAGGACCTGGCTGGCTGACCGAATCGGTCACTGGCTGGATGACCCCGGGGGACCTTCCCTGTGCCTGGTCTATGGAGATCCCGGCATAGGCAAGAGCGCCTTTGCGGCCCGCTACGCCTATTATCACCACAGGGTGGCAGCAGCCATCTTCTGTGAATACAGCCGTCCCGGCTTCAGCAGGCCGGAGGCCGTGATCCAGACGCTGGCCTTTCTTCTTGCCTGCCGGCTGCCGGATTACCGGCTCCTCCTGCTCAGTGTCCTGGAGGATCAGAGGGATCTGGGCCTTCTCAGTCCTTCTGAGCTTTTTGAGCTTTTGCTGGGAGGCCCTCTGCGGATCGGTTCCATTCACGGGAACCGGGAGACGCTCTGCGTCCTGATCGATGGACTGGACGAGGCAGGAGATACGGAACGCAATGTCCTGACCGAGGTCCTGGCCCGGTGCCGGGAGGATCTTCCCTCCTGGATCCGGATCCTGGCCTTCTCCAGGAAGGTCTCCTCTGTCACCGGCCCTCTGGGACGAGTCTTCCATATCGACCTTTTGGGGGACAGAGAGGAGAACCGGGA
The DNA here is from genome assembly GCA_946626215.1 of uncultured Lachnospiraceae bacterium. Classification (GTDB taxonomy): domain Bacteria; phylum Bacillota; class Clostridia; order Lachnospirales; family Lachnospiraceae; genus CAG-791. The sequence continues at coordinate 4,307 of CAMOUD010000121.1, read as the reverse complement.
GGATATCAGGGACTATTTCAGGGAGGCTCTGGCCGGCAGGGACTGGAAGGCGGGATCAGATCCCGAGCGCCTGATCTCTGTCCTGACTAAAAAGAGCGGGGGCATCTTCATTTACGCCGTCCTTATGGCAGACGCCGCGGCCAGGAATCAGTTCGATCCTGAGAATGAAGAAGGGATCCCGGAAAATCTGGACGCCGCCTTCTTTCACTGGTTCAGGTGGTTCTTCCCGGATCCCCGTGAATATGAAACCGGGTTCCTCCTGCCCCTGGCCTGTATGGCCGCTTCTCCCGGGCCGGTCCCTGTGGAAGAGCTCCGCAAGGTCTTTTCCTGGACCAGGAGGGAGGCAGATTCCTTTTTCAGGAGGCTGGAGGTCCTCGTCCGGAAGGACAGGAATGATTTTGATCAGGAGACCCTTCAGTTTTCTCACCGGTTCATCCGGGAATGGCTGGTCAGCGAGGCCGCCGGCGTCTACAGGATCTTTCCGGAAGACGCGGATGAGCGCATGGGAGAGGTCTTTTATGAGATCTTCCGGGAAGCGCCCGAAAGCCTGACGGAATATGAAGCCGGAAGGCTGCCGGATCTTCTGGATATTCCCCTTTCCATCCAGGCAAAGAGGAGGAGAAAAGAAGTCATCACCTCCACTCCCTACATGAAGAGACTTCTCAGCGTGATCCAAAGGGCTCTTTCGGACAGCAGATTTTTGGCCGCGGAGCGGTATCTGACTCTTTCTGTCAGGCTTTCCGGGGAGGCGTCTGAGATTTCGGATTCCCCTGACCTGAAGCTTTTCTGCTGCGGCTTCAGCGGCGCTGCCGGAGAGCTCTATGAGAAACTGGGCTTCCCGGATAAGGCCGATGAGATGTATACCTGGGGTACTAAGTTCGGGATCGCGCATTTTGAAAAGAGACCGGATCCCGATCTGGCCATCCTGCTGGGGAACAATCTGATCCGGATCTGCGGCCGGATGAAGGATAAGGGAAACTATGAGGATGCCATGGAAACGGCCCGGCGTCTTCTGGAAATGGCAGAAGAAATGGTCAGAACACGAGGCAATCAGGCCGACCTGGGCTTTCTGATGCATGCCCTGGGAATGGCCGCGGACCTTTCCCTGAACCTGGGGAAGATCAGGGAAGCCATCAGCTTCTACGAAAGCGCCCTGGAGACCAGCCGCCGGATCGATCAGATCGAATGGGATCCGGAATCCTCTGATACAGCCCGGCAGGCCAGATCGCTGGCCAGACTTTATCACAAGCTTGGCAGGTATCAGGAGGCGCAGGTCCTCTTCAGGGAGGCCCTTTCCGGTCTGAAGGAACTTGCCGACCGGAAGGCGTCCCACGACAGCCTGGTGGAGCTGGCAGACTGCTGCGAAGAAGCGGGAGATCTCTATTATGTCCTGGGCAGAACGGATACGGCTCTTTTTCTCTATGAAAAGGGCATGGATATCCTGAAAAAGCTGATCGGGAAAAGAAGACTGCCCAAGGACTGCCTGATCTATGTCCAGGCCTGTCTCAGGACCGGAACCGTCTATGAGATAAAGAAGGAGGACGACAGGGCCGAAGCCCTCTACAAGGACGCCATGGCCTTTGAGGAAGTGCTTATGGACGAAAGCCTGTCTTTTACGGGACTGGAGGCCATGGCTTCCTGCTGTGAGAAGATGGCTCATCAGAAGACAAAGCATGGGCTGAAGAAAGAAGCCATGGACCTTTTCAGAAGAAGCTATTCGATACGCAGGCAGATCCTGAAGGACCGGGGCCTTCCGGAGGACCAAAGGGCCCTGATCCTGAGCCGGGACGGAATCGCGGGCCTTCTGGAGGAAGAAGGAGATATGGCCGGCGCCATGGCCCTGTATAAGAAGAACCTCGCGGTCAGCCTCGGGCTCATTAAGGACAGAGGGCTGATCGATGACCAGAGAGACCTGGCCGTCGCCTATGCCAGGATTGCCGAATGCTGCCGGAAGCAGGGCCAGACGGAGGAGGCCTGGGAGATGCTGCAAAAGAGACTGGAAACAGAGATCCTCATCGCTCAGATCACCAGGTCAGAATCGGATTATCAGGAGGCCGCCTCCTTTTGCGCATGGCTTTCCTCCTGGTGCATGGGAAATGGAAAGGCAGAAGAAGGGAGACCTCTTATTGCCCGGGCCATGAAGCTGTATGCGGATCTGCATAATCCGGAACCCTGCTGAAAGACCTGTTCTTCTCCGGGCTTTTCTTTCCAGGAAAGGCCGATGCACGAAGGACAGGAAGACGGATCCGGGAAAGTGAAAGAGGGAAAGGAATTGAGAAAGCTGATCTTGAAGGGAAGGAACGGATATGATATCCCCTGCCTGGTCTGGGAGCCGGAGACGCCAAAGGCGGTCCTGGTTTTCTGCCATGGCTTTGGCGGGGACAAGAACAGCTCCGTGATCCGGGCCGCTGCCAGAAGGATGTCCGGCCTGGGATATCTCTGCCTGGCTTTTGACTGGCCGGGCCATGGAAAAAGCCCCGCCTCCTCCGCGGAACTGACCATAGACAACTGCCTGCGGGACCTGGATACGGTCCTGAAGGAAGCGGTCCGGTATCAGGGCGCCGATCTGTCGGATCTGCCCCTTTCCATCTTTGCCACGAGTTTTGGGGCCTATCTGGTCATGCTGTATCAGGCAGACCATCCGGACCTCTTTGCCAGGATCGTGCTCCGGTCCCCGGCCCTTCGGATGCCGGAGATCTTCGGATCCTTTATGACCCGGGACCAGGCGGAGAAGTTCTCTGAAGGTGAATCCCTGAACTTTGGTTTTGACAGGCCTTTGCGGCTGACCAGAAGCTTTCAGGAAGACCTTCTTGCCCACCCGGTCTTTGACAGGGAAATCCCCGGAAACCCGGATATCCTCATCATCCAGGGGGACAGGGACGAGGTCGTTGATCCGGAAGATACCGCGGCCTACGCGAAAAGAAACGGGGCACGGCTGGTCCTGGTGGCCGGGGCGGACCACAGGTATAAGAATCCCGGGGATCTGGACCAGATCCTGGAGGCGGCGGAGGCTTTTCTGGAGGAAGCGGAAGCCGCGGAGGACTGACTGGTCCGGATACAGGGGAAAGGAGGATTTTTTTATGACAGGATCCGGAAATATCTGGCTGGACGGGGTAATGGGCGTGGTGACCGGAGACGCCCTGGGGTGTCCTGTCCAGTTCAAAAGCAGGCAGGAGGTGGCCAGGCACCCGGTCAGGGGCATGAGGGGTTATGGGACCTTCCATCTGCCGGAAGGCACCTGGACGGATGACAGCAGCCTGACCCTTGCCCTTCTGGACTCGATCCGGAGAGTCAAAGGGATCGATCCGGACGATATCATGCGGAATTTCCTGTCCTGGCTGAATGATGGCAGCTTTACGCCCTACGGTCGTTCTTTTGACATCGGCCGGGGGACCAGGGAAGCCATCCTGCGCTACAGCCTGTACAGGAAGGCGGATGCATGCGGCGGCCGGGATGAACGCAGCAACGGGAACGGATCTTTGATGCGGATCCTGCCTGCCTGTCTCTATTGTCACGTAATGGAGGAAAAAGGGGCTCTCTCGGAGGAGGCCGCTGTCCGGACCATCCACGAGGTCGGGAGCCTGACCCACGCCCACATCCGGGCCAATCTTGCCTGCGGCCTGTATTACTTCATGGTCCGGCAGGTCCTGAAGGGGACAGGGCCCCTGACCCAAAGGCTTCAGGAGGGCCTGTCCAGAGGCTTTTCCTACTATGAATCCTGCCTGACATCCACAGAGGAGCTTGCCTTCTATGACAGGCTGCGGGACCTGGCAGCCTTTTCTGCCCTGCCCGCGGATAAGATCCGGAGCACCGGATATGTGGTGGATGCCCTGGAGGCCGCCATCTGGTCTCTGACCACCACGGAAAGCTTTGACAGCGCCCTTCTGAAGGCCGTCAATCTGGGGGATGATACAGATACGGTGGCCGCCATCGCGGGAGGACTGGCCGGGCTCTGGTACGGATATGGAGCCATTCCTGGAGACTGGCTTTCCTGTATCAGGAGAAGGGAATGGATCGAAGGAATGTGCGGAGACGTTCTCTGACACATGGAATCCTGAAAGGAGGACCAGGATCATGGAAGGATGGATGATGGACCAGCAGGGACCCGATGAAGTCAGAGGAGCGGAAGGAACGAACGCGTATCTGGCCGCCTGGTGCGGACAGGCCTTTCCGGACGTGGACATCTATGACGCCTTCTATCGGATGCCCTTGTCCTGTCTGGCCGCGTCGGGGATCCCCGTGCCCATGCGTGAATTTGACATCCTGTTTTCCAGAGACAGGGCTGTCCTGCGCGCTTTTCTGGAAAA
>CAMOUD010000120.1 GCA_946626215.1 uncultured Lachnospiraceae bacterium | reverse complement strand
CTGGAAGCGCCCGTAGTGGTGGAGGACGTAGGGGACGCCCCGTTTATTCCGTCTGTCCGAGACGATTCCGATGTGGTCCCGGAAGATCACGATGTCCCCGCCCTGCCAGATACCTGGATCCTCCAGGGAAACGGGAAGGGAGACGGCGTTCCGGGAGAACCAGACCTTGAGGTTGCGGACCCTTCTGAAATCGATATTGGCGTCTCCGCAGTCGCTGTCATAGGCCTCCGGATGCTCCTGAACGTCCCGGGCCACCAGGTCCATGAGGTCATAGCCGGCCCCCTTCAGGGCAAAGGCGACCACGTCCGTGCAGACGCCATAACCGTCATCGGGATATCCGCCCGCGTAGTAACGGGAGCCGTAGCGGGGGCCTGTGGCCAGATAGGACCTGGCGCTGGCCAGGATGTCCCGCTGGTCATCGAGCCCGTCCCCGTCCGCGTCGGTCTCCGAGACATACTGGGGGATGCCGTAGACCTCTGTCGGGATCCCGGGCTGGGCAGTCCTTGACCAGAGGAGGAGAAAGAGGGCGGCGGCCATGGAGGGAAGGCCCAGAATAAGGGCGGTCAGCCGGAGGAGCCGGACCGCCCTCCTGCCTGCAGGCTTCACGGGAGAAGGCCTTTCTTCATCGGAGGACATAGTCCAGGAAGTAGACCAGCTGCTTTCTCCACCAGGGCCAGTCATGACAGGAATCATAGCCCCAGTAATCGACCCAGGCGTTGATCCCCTTGCTCCTGAGGACGCCGTCCAGGCGTCTGGTGGACCGGATGGTATCGTCCTCCCAGCTGCCCTGTCCTACGCAGATGCAGATTTTGCTCCGGTTGTAGAGGGGGATATAGCGGTGATCGGAGGGCATGCCGGCTATGCTGACGCAGGGATCGTTGAGATAGACCAGGTCGTCCATGTAGCCCCCGTAGATCATGGAGGTGTCATAGAGGCCGGAAAGGGCGATCACGGCGTCGAAAAGGTCGGGCCAGCGGAAGAAGAGGTTGGCGGCGTGGTAGGCCCCCATGGAGAGGCCGGTGACCAGAAGCTTGTCGCCGTTTCCCGCAAGCTGGTGGATCCTGGGGACCAGCTCCAGGGTCAGGTAGTGGTTCCAGGCTTCCTGCCTGCGGACCCTGTCTGCCGGGTTCCCGGTGCCGGAGACGCTCTCCGCGTCCAGGGTATCACAGGTAAAGATCTGGATCCTGCCGTCATCGATATAGGGAGAAAGAAGGCTGATCATGCCGAAGTCCTCCCATTCAAAGAACCTGCCGTTCTGGCAGGGGATGACCAGGACCGGTTTGCCGGCATGGCCGTAGGACTTGAATTCCATGTCCCGGCCCAGCTCATTGCTGTATTCCTTGAAATATTCTACTTTCATTCTGTTCATGCTCCGTTGGTGCGTGGTTGTCGGGCTGCATCCTTATGATACCGCCTGCGGGTCCATAAATCCAGTCCGGGCATGAGGAAATGGGCGGGTGAGGAGACCGGAGAGGGCGGCGGACCGGCTTTTGCCTTGGAAAGGGAAGGATTTTAGGCTATGATAGGGAATGAATGACAGGCAGAGAAACGAGCTTGCGGATACGAGGTCATAACTTATGGATAAAAAATTCTTTTTCTTTGATATCGACGGGACCCTGACAGTGCGGGAGACCGGGGTCATGGTGCCCTCGGCCCTGGAGGCCGTCCGGAAGCTGGAGGCGGCGGGCCACTTTGTCTCCATCGCCACGGGCAGGGCTTTTTACAAGGCGGTCCCCTTCGCCAAAAAGCACGGCTTTTCCAACATGGTCTGCAACGGGGGCCACGGCATCTATATCGGCGGGGAGCTGAAGGAGAACCGGCCCATGGAGTACGAGCCCTCCCTGGCCCTCTACCGGGAGGCCATTGAAAAGGGCTACGGGGTCCTGGTGGCCCTGGATGATTCCAAAAAGGTCTACGCCAGGGACTTTACCTTCATTGAACAGGTCGGCATCCGCCGGGAGCCCACCACCTACATCATCGACGATACCTTTGACCCTGCCGACTACCCGGAGATCTTCAAGATGTATTTCTCCGTGACAGAAGAGCAGGAGAAGGGCCTGACCCACCTAAAGGACCTGGGGCACCTCCGCTTCGTCCCCCAGTACATGATGTGCCAGCCGGATGAAAAGCTGGACGGGATCTTCCGGATGCTGGAGCTGGTGGGAGGAGACCCCGAGAACGTGGTGGTCTTCGGAGACGACGTCAACGACCTGGTCATGTTCGACCCCCGCTTCTACTGCGTGGCCATGGGGAACGGACACCCGCTCCTCAAGGAAAAGGCCGACTATATTGCCCCGGCCCCCGCGGAGGACGGGATCTTCCGGACCTGCGAGGCCCATGGCTGGTTCTGATCCGAGAAAAGGAAAGGAAACAGGATGAAGATGTCAAAGGAGGGCCCTTGCCTGGACCCGGTCCCTCTGACGGGAGGACGGCCCGTCCGGCTCCTTAAGGAGGAAGACGCGGAGGAGGTCCTGGCCCTCTGTCTGGAAAACCCGCTCTACTACCGCTTTTATCCGCCCGGTCCCTCCCTGGAGTCCGTCCTGAGGGACATGAGGGCCCTGCCGCCGGGCAAGGGGTATTCCGACAAGTACTTCCTGGGCTATGAAGACCGGGAAGGGCTTATGGCCGTCCTGGACCTGATCCTGGGCTATCCGGACGCGCGCACGGCCTTCGTCGGCTTTTTCATGACGCGGAAGGGGGACCAGGGCAAAGGCCTTGGGACCGACCTCGTCGCGGACCTGGTCAGGGGCCTTCAGGAAGCGGGCTATCCGGCCGTCCGGCTCTGCTGGGTCAAGGATAACCCCCAGGCCTCCTCCTTCTGGCTGAAGAACGGCTTTTTTCCCCTGAAGGAGATCAGGGACGACCGGGGACGCGTCCTGGTCCTGGCGGAAAGAGCCTGACAGGCCCCGGAAAAGGGAAGAAGAAGGGAAGAGAAAAAGAAAAGAAATGAGCCGCGGCAGTCATCAGACAGAAATGACGAGCGCCCGGCAGGAGAAAAAGGACCACCCCGCTCCCCCAAGGAGAACGGGATGGTCCTTTTGATGGTCTCCGGAGCTGTGCCGGGAAGGGATCAGTTCTTGCCGAAGAAGTCCGCGAAGGGAGTGTAGCCGAAGGAGCCGGAACCGGAGCCGGACCGGTCCTTCTTTCCGGTCTTTTTCCCGGACTGCTTGTCCCTGCCGTCCTCCTTCTTTCTGCCCTGGCCCTTCCGGCGCCTGTCAGCGGGCCTGTCGCCGCCGGAAGCCTTTTCCTTTTCGGGCTTTCTGCGGGCGGGCGCGTCCTCGGACCGCATGGTCAGGGAGATCCTGCCTTTTTCCGTATCCACGGACAGGACCCGGACCTCCACGATATCTCCGACCTTGACGACGGACAGGGGGTCGGACACATAGGAGTCAGAGAGCTGGGAGAGATGGACCAGGCCGTCCTGGTGGACGCCGATGTCCACAAAGGCGCCGAAGTCCACGATGTTGCGGACAGTCCCCTTCAGCTTCATGCCGGGCTTCAGGTCTTCCATGCCCAGGACGTCGCTCCTGAGGATGGGGCCGGGCACGTTCTCGCGGGGATCACGGCCGGGCTTTTCCAGCTCGGCGATGATGTCCTCCAGGGTATAGGTGCCGAGTCCGGTGGCTTCCTCCAGGGCCTTTTTTCCCTTTTCGGCCGCGGCCTTCCGGATCTGCCGGGTCTTTCCGGTCCGGATGTCGCCTTCGGTGAAGCCGAGCTCCTTAAGGAGGGTCCGGGCAGGGGCGTAGCTTTCCGGATGGACCCCGGTCATATCCAGGACCTCGCTCCCGTCCCGGATCCGGAGGAAGCCCGCGCACTGCTCATAGGCCTTGGGGCCCAGGCGGGGGACCTTCAGGAGGTCGGCGCGCTTGTGAAAGGCGCCGTTCTCTTCCCGGTAGGCAACGATGTTTTTGGCCAGGACCTTGCTGATGCCCGATACATAGCCCAGCAGGGCCGCGGAGGCGGTATTGACATCGACGCCTACGGAGTTGACGGAATCCTCCACCACGGCGGTCAGGGACTCGTCCAGCCTGGCCTGGTTCATGTCGTGCTGGTACTGGCCCACGCCGATGGCCTTGGGATCGATCTTGACCAGCTCGGCCAGGGGATCCTGGAGACGGCGGGCGATGGAAGCGGCGCTCCTCTGGCCCACGTCGAAGGAGGGGAATTCCTCGGTGGCCAGCTTGCTGGCCGAGTAGACGCTGGCCCCGGCCTCATTGACGATCACGTACTGGACCGGCAGGCCGGTCTCTTTGATGAAGTCCACGATGACGGCCTCGGATTCCCGGGAGGCGGTCCCGTTCCCCACGGAGATCAGGTCTATGTGGTAGCGGCGGACCAGACGGGCCAGGGTCTTCTTGGACTCCTCGATCCTGTCATGGGGCTTGGTGGGATATATGACCTCGGTATGGAGGACCTTGCCGGTGGGGTCCACGACTGCCAGCTTGCAGCCGGTCCGGAAGGCGGGGTCCCAGCCCAGGACGGTCTTGCCCTGGATGGGCGGCTGGAGCAGGAGCTGGCGGAGGTTGCTGCCGAAGACCCGGATGGCGCCCTCCTGGGCGGATTCGGTCAGGTCGGACCGGATCTCATTCTCAATGGAGGGAGCGATGAGCCTCTTGTAGGCGTCCCGGGCGGCGGCCTTGAGCCAGGGCTCCGTCAGGGCGTTCCTGCCGGCTCCCGTCTGTTTGTCCAGGAAGGCCAGGATCTCCTCGGCCGGGGCGTTCAGGCGGATGGTCAGGATCTTTTCCTTTTCGCCCCGGTTCAGGGCCAGGACCCGGTGGCCGGGTATCTTCCGGACCGGCTCTTCATAGGCGTAGTAGTTCTCGTAGACGCTGGCGGCGGAGGGATCTTTGGCTTCGGAGGCAAGGACTCCCTCCCGGAAGGTCAGATCCCGGATCCTGGCCCGGTATTCCGCGTTGTCGGAGATCTCCTCCGCCAGGATATCGCAGGCCATGGCAAGGGCCTTTTCAGCGTCGGGAATGTCCTTTTCGGGATCCGTATAGGCGGCGGCTTCCTCCAGGGGGTCTTTGTCCGCCGCCGGGTCCATGAGCCAGGCGGCCAGGGGGGCCAGCCCCTTTTCCCGGGCGATCATGGCTCTGGTCCTTCTCTTGGGCTTGAAGGGCCGGTAGAGGTCCTCCAGACGGGCGGCGGTCTCCGCCCCCTCGATCTGGTCCCGCAGGTCCTTGGTCAGCTTGCCCTGCTGTTCGATCTGGGAGAGGATGGTCTGCCGGCGCTCCTCCAGTGCGCGAAGATATTTCAGACGCTCTTCCAGATTCCGCAGGACTTCATCATTCAGCGCGCCGTGGGCCTCCTTGCGGTATCTGGCGATAAAGGGGATGGTGTTGCCTTCATCGATCAGCTTTACCACGGCTTCGGTCTGCCCGGTGCGGATGTTCAGTTCTTCTGAGATTTTTTTGATAATGTCCATAGGGCGTATTGTAACACAGATGGTTTTTTAAGCAAAGTCTTCCTTAAGAAGAGAGCCTCCTTCCGTCCCTGTAGTTTCCCGTGATGACAACATCCCTATATGACTCAAGGGAGCCTTCCCGGCTTCCGAAAACACGAAACCAGAGTGAGTATGGATTTCGCATAAAAGCACTGCTATACCGTAAAAAAGCTGTGGGCCGATACCGAGTCTGGTCGGTACCGGTCCACAGCAGTTCATCGGAAGGCAGCCTTAAAGGGAAAGATCTCCCAGTCCTCCTGTTCCGAAATGTTCATGATAATACTGAATGAAGACAGCGTTCATCTCCATGTTGTCGGTATCCTCAAACTTCTTCAGGAAACACATTGCTGATACCTTGTCCAGAAGCCCTTCACGAACCATGAACATAAGCACTGTCCTGTCCTTCCAGGCTAAAACAACGAACCTTTTTCTCTTTCTTTTAATAAAGTGCAGATATTCGGCCTTCCACCGGCAGATTTCTTTGATGCCTTGTTCCATGGCATGAATGAACCCTCTGGCAGCTGCCATCTTAAAGTATGATGGCACTTCGGAAAGACCGCCTCCCAGATATATAAGATTTCGGACTCTTCCTTTCACTAAACACGATATCACGCATGGTTTGTAACAGACCACCTCTTGAATGGCTCCGAACACACTTTCCCCAATGTCTGTCACGCTCTCTGGAATCGTTACACTTGTCGGGTGAGTGCCATAGAAGGCTTCATCTCCGATGTTTGTCACGCTTTCGGGAATCGTCACGCTCGTAAGATTCTTGCACCATCTGAAAGCATAATTCCCAATGCTCGTTACTTTTTCTGGCATTCTCACGCTAAAAAGCCAATTGCACCCTGTGAACGCGCTATCCCCGATGCTCGTCACACTATCCGGCATCGTCACGCTTCCCAGTCTCTCACACCTATAGAACGCCTCCGCCCCGATACTCGTCACGCCATCCGGAATCGTCACCCTCGATAGTGTCCAGCACATATAGAACGCACCGGGCCCGATGCTCGTCACGCCCTCCGGAATCGTCACATTCCCTCCGAGGCCCCTGTATTTTTTGAGCACACCTTTCTCAATAACAAATTCTTCCTGATTCCCCATGTTTTTTCTCTCTTCCAACCAAAATGACATGCTGTCCCTCATATGATGGGATTCAATCCATTTTACCATGAAACGAGAGATCGCTGCTGGAACCAGTAATCCTGTTCTTTTTTGTCGAAGATCGCCGCTCAGGGATGAGCAAGAACGATATCAGTCGTAGTACTATACCCATTCGAATAGAGGAACTGGATTGCCTTCTCTGGCGCAGGACCGGATGAATTTGCAGATATCCGGCGGATTCAAGAGCTTGACAGAGCAACTCCCGTCAGACATCTGGAAAGCTTAATGCTTTCAGGCCCTTTCCCGGGCGGGAACAAAAAGGCCGCAGGCCCATCCCGGTGTCATCGGCAAAGATCTGCGACTCTGTGTTCCTTTATTTACTTCATCGCCAGGCAGGCCTGCAGAGAAAAACCTCCCAGACCTCCTGTGCCGAATTTTTACTTTCCTGTACTGCAGGAGTCCTTCGCTGACCATAAAGAACAGAATGGCCCTTTCTTCATCCGCATAATGAATACATGCGGATCTGTTCCTTCGTATTTATTCCGGATATTCCTCCCGCCAACTGCCGATTTCCGCGATTCCCTGCTCCATGGCAGCTATATACCCTCTGGCCGCGCTTACCCGGACTTCTTCAGGCAGGTCTGAAAGAGGGCCTCCCGGATAGGTCAGATAGAGGTCGTCCTTCACTTCGTATATCCGGGATAACGTATATAGTGAATAACAGGTCACATTTCTAATGCTGTCGCACTCATATATTTGATACAGCCAGATATATGAAGAGCAGCGGGATGCTCCGCTGTTATCTTTCCTATGAGGAATGTATGGGAAATGGACGAGGCGGATCAATGGGCAGAAGCCTGGATGTGTTTTTCTGATCGGCAGTGTGCGGAGAAACAGGAAGCGTTTTTCCGGGGCATTATTCCGGGGCGCGGAAGAGTCGTTTTTCCAAGGTTGACGGAGTCCTATGGAATGGGTATAATTTGTTGATTATCGGTACCGGCAGGGGAGATCGGAAAGGCCCCGGCCCGGTCCCGGAGGACCCATCTCGGGGGAGGGCCCGGATTATGGAGGAAAAAAGACCATATGGATGAAAAAGATCGTCTCGATCAGAGCATAGAGGAAAATACAGACCCGGCGGCGGACGCCGGGGAGGAGACCGGAGAACCGGTCCCGGCTGAGACCGGCCTTAAGACGGAGGAGCCTGTTCCCGAAGCCGCGGAGGAGGAAGCGGTCCCTGCGGAAGAGTCAGAGGCAGAAGAGCCCGTCCCCGC
>CAMOUD010000119.1 GCA_946626215.1 uncultured Lachnospiraceae bacterium | reverse complement strand
CCCTCTCCTGCAAGCCCCATCCATTCATGATGAATGGGTGGGGTTGTTGACTCTTCAGACTCTTTCCGCGCTCCTGCGCAGCAGCTCTTCCAGCCTGTCCAGGATCTCGGTCTCCTTCTCAATGGAGACGATCCGGACCCTGTATTTTTTCAAGGCCGCTTCCTTTGCCTCCAGAAGGGCCTTCTTCTCCGTCTCCTCCAGTCTTCTCAGGAAAGGAAAGCGGGAAAAGAACCGGTTCTCATACCGGCCCCGGCCCAGGTCAAAGGCGTCCTTCTGAAAGAGGGACGCGTCCCGGATCCGGAAAATATAGACATCGTGCCGGTCCGCCATCCGGCGGATCAGTTTTTCGTCCAGTTCTGCCAGGCCCGCCAGGTCCGTCACGATAAAGATGATCATCCGCTTGCGGATGGTATCCAGGGAACGCTGGAGAAGCTCTGACAGGGTCAGGGAGGAGGCCCCGGGAGGGGTCTTCCTGTATTCATAGAGCATCCGCTCCAGATGGGCTTCGCCCGACCGGAAGTAGTTCCAGACGCTTCCTTTTTCTCCGCACCAGGCCATGGAAAAATCCGCGCCTTCCCGGCCCGCCAGATAGGCGACCGTTCCGCAGATCATGGCTGCCAGGTCCTGCTTGCTCTCTCCGGCCGGCGTATCGCCCAGCATGCTGGGGCGGGTATCCGCTGCCAGGAGGACGTTGTGCTTTTTTTCCGCCACATAGCGGCGGATCAGGGTCTTTCCTGTCCGGGAGGAGGATTTCCAGTCGATGTCGTGGACGTTGTCGCCGAAGTCATACTCCTTGAGGTCCTCGAATTCCAGGCTCCTGCCTCTGAAGACGCTGGAGAAGCGTCCCTCCAGGATATTGATGGTCTTCCTCTTGGTCGTGAACCGGATCATGCCCCTGATCTTGGAGAGGTAATCATACTTCATGGCTGTCCGGCTTCCTTTCAGGGGGTGGGAACGGCGCTGGTAATGGCGTCAATGACCTGCTCCACGCTCACGCCGTCCGCGATGGCGGAATAGTTGAGGCCAATCCTGTGCCGGAGCACCTGATGGGCCATTTCCTTGATGTCATCGGGAATGACATAGGTCCTGCCGTTCAGAAGGGCCAGGGCCTTGGACAGGCGGAGGAAGGCGATGGAGGCGCGGGGGCTGGCCCCGATCCGGATGTATTCCGCCATCTGCCTGCTCAGATAGCTGCCGGGGTCCCGGGTGACCGCCACGATCCTGGCAATATACTGCTTGACGTTATCGGCCACATAGACCTTTTCCGCGATATCCTGGACCATGTCCACGTCATGGATGGTCAGGACGGGCGGACGCTTCTCCCCGCCCCCCTTTTCCATCATCTCCAGGATGGAGACCTCCTCCGCCACAGAGGGATAGTCGATCTTTTCCTTGATCATGAAACGGTCAGTCTGGGCCTCGGACAGGGGATAGGTGCCCTCCTGCTCGATGGGGTTCTGGGTCGCGATGACGATAAAGATATCCTGGGGCATATGGTAGGAGACGCCGCCGATGGTGACCTGCTGCTCCGCCATGGCTTCCAGCATGGCGGACTGGGTCTTGGCCGAGGACCGGTTGACCTCATCCAGGAGGACAAAGTTGGCAAAGACAGGGCCGAAGATGGTCTCGAACCTGCCGGTCTCCTTATGATAGATCTGGGTGCCCACGATATCACTGGGCAGGAGGTCAGGGGTGCACTGGACACGGGAGAACTTTCCGTCCACCGCGTCGGAAATGGCCTTGGCCGCCGTGGTCTTGGCAAGACCGGGCACCGATTCCAGGAGGATATGCCCGTCGGCGATGATTGCCGCGATCAGGGACTTCTGGAGCGTGAGCTGGCCCACGACCCGGCTGCTGTAATACTCCCTGAGCTTGCGGATGACCTCTATGGAATACGCGAATTCTTCATCCGAAATAAAGGGGTTCCTGCCTCGATCTGCCATGTTGATTTCCTTCCTGCCGGTGGCGGCCTTTCTGCATATCTGTCCCGGGCGTCCTGCCGGAGGACGCCTTTTTTATCCTACCACAATACAGCGCTTTTGTCAGTTTCCAAAGGAATCCACAAGGTCCTGTAGAAAAAGAAAGCGCTCCATTTTTTCTTCCAGAAGCTTATCCAGCGCGTCCCTTCTGGCGGTCAGGTCCTGGAGCCTGACATAATCCGCTCCCGCCCGGCCGATCTCCTCGTCCAGGGAGGCGATCTCCTCTTCCAGGCCGGCGATCTCCCCCTCCAGGGAATCATATTCCTTCTGCTCCATGTAGGAGAGCCTGGTCTTCTTTTTCTCCCTTCTGCGCTCCGGCTTCGCGGGAGCCGGCCTGACGGCGGCCGCGCTCCTGACGGCATCCTCTCCCCTGCCCATGGGGCCGAAATGGCGGACATAATCGGTATAGCCGCCCTCGCTCCTTAACAGCCGGGGCCCGTCCGCGAAGGCAAAGATCCTGGTCACCACCCGGTCCAGGAAATACCGGTCGTGGGAGACCGTGACCACCACGCCGGCAAAGCCGTCCAGATAGTCCTCCAGGATCTGGAGGGTCTGGATGTCCAGGTCGTTGGTGGGCTCGTCCAGGAACAGGACGTTGGGATTCTCCATCAGGACCCGGAGCAGGCAGAGCCGTCTCTTTTCTCCGCCGGACAGCTTCCCCACCGGCGCGTACTGGGCGGTCCCGTCAAAGAGGAAGCGCTCGCACATGGAGGAGGCGGATACAAGGCCCTCCCGGGTCCTGATATACTCTCCGCCCTCCCGGACATAGTCAATGACCCGCATGTCCTCATCCGGCAGGTCGTTCTCCTGGGCAAAACAGCCGATCTTCACCGTCTGTCCGATGGTGACTGTCCCGGTGTCGGGGACAGTCAGGCCGGAAAGGCACCTGAGAAGGGTGGACTTGCCGCATCCGTTGGGCCCTATGATGCCGATCCGGTCCGTCCTGCCGAAAAGATAGGAGAAGTCCTCGAACAGAAGCCTGTCCCCATAGGACTTGGAGATCCCCTCGATCTCGATGATGGTATTGCCCAGACGGGAAGGAAGGCTTTCCAGCCGGATCTGCCTCTCCTCCACGATCTTCTCCCGGTCCCGGAGGGCTTCAAAGCGCTGGATATGGGCCTTCTGCTTGGTGGACCTTGCCCTGGCCCCCCGCATCATCCAGGCCAGGTCCTGCTTATAGAGCTGGGCCAGCCTCCTCTCGGCGGCCAGGACATAGTCCAGCCTTTCCTGCTTCATGCGCAGGTACTCGCTGTAGCCTCCCTCATAGCGGTAGGCCCTGCCCCTGTCCAGCTCGATGGTCTTTTCGGTCACCGCGTCCAGGAAGTAGCGGTCATGGGTCACCAGAAGGAGGGCCCCCTTATAGGCCTTCAGATATTCCTCCAGCCAGAGGACCATGGACAGGTCCAGGTGGTTGGTGGGCTCGTCCAGGATCAGCAGATCGCAGGGCGCCAGCAGAGAGGCGGCCAGGGCGGCCCTTTTCTTCTGTCCGCCGGACAGGACGGCGGGCTTCCCGTCGGGATCCCCGATCCCGAACCGGGCCAGGACGGACCGGATCTCTCCCTCCGTGTTCCAGTATTCGTCCCTCTCGCCCACCATCCGGGCAATGTTCTCCAGCACGGAGGCGTCCGGGTCAAAGACCGGGTCCTGGTCCAGCCAGGCAGTCTTCAGGCCGGTCCGCCTGACCACCTGGCCCTCGTCCGGCTCCTCGGTCCCGGCGATGATCTTCAGAAAGGTGGACTTGCCGGTCCCGTTGATGCCCACGATGCCGATCCGGTCCGTGTCCTCAATGCCCACCGTCACATCCATCAGGACGGGGCCTTCCGCGTATCGTTTTGTCACATGCTCCAGGTTCAGGATATTCATAGCGCTCTCCGTATTCTTCAGCAAACGACACAATTGTAGCAGAAAAGCCCCCATGAAAAAAGAACCCCTGTCCGGTCCATTCCGGACAAAGGTCCTCCTTCTTTTCATTCGGGTCCTGCCTCTGAAGCTTCCTTCCCGTCAGTCCGCCGGGATATACTGCATCCGATAGCCCCGGCCGCGGACGCTGTGGATGTATTCGTCCCTGCCGGAGTGGTCGATCTTGTCCCTGAGCCGGGATACATGGACCACGATGATGTTCTTGCTCCGGTTGGGGTTCTTTTCATGGATGTCCAGGAAGCGGGCGATCTCATCATAGGAAACGATGCTGCCCTCGTTGACGGCCAGAAGGGTCAGGATCTTGAACTCATTGGGAGTCAGCATGATCCTCTCTCCCTGGCGGTAGGCGGCAAAGGTCCCGGGATCGACCACGATCTCGCCTATGACGATCTCCTCCCTGTCATTCTGGCGGCCCTTGCTTCCGGCTCTGTGCCCCTCCTGACGGCGGAGGACCGCCCCGACCTTGGCCGCCATTTCCAGAGGATTGACGGGAGAGACCATGTAGTCGTCCGCTCCGCAGTTGAGGGCCATGATCCGGTTGCTGACGTTTCCGGCGGGACCGAACAGGATAATGGGAGCCCCGCTGATCTCCCGGATCCTGCGGATCTGTGAATAATCGCTGAAGGAGTCCTGATCCGAAACAGTATCCTCCACAATGATCAGAGATGCCTCCCTGGCGCCCTTGGCGATATCCTCGCTCCCTGTCAGCAGGACTTCATAGCCCGCGTCCGACAGGCAGGCAGCCAGCATTTTTCCCTTTTCTCTGTCCCTGGCAGCGATCAGGATCTTTTTCTTTGCTGTAGTCTGCATTTTTTAGTCCTCCGAAATTGAATGTCCTCGCTGCTGCATGCTCCGCTTCCTTTCTGCGGTGTCGTGCGAAAGCTCCGGCCTGTCTTCCTCTTTCCGGCCTCTGCCCAACAATACAGAAAGGAAAACTTCGTTATTACCACATGAAAACAGCTGATAAAGCGTACTTTTCGTACCCTGTATGGGGATAACGACGTCCTCTTATCAATTCTTTGTAATTTGTAAGTCCCCTGCATCTTATCACGAAATAAACGCAAAAGCAAACATATGTATTCTTAATAATAAGTTGCCCTTCGTTAATATTTCCTTCATTTCCTTTATGCCCCCTGTACGAATAGTTAGGGGGCTTTTGTTGCCTCCATTTGCCGCCAGCCTTCCTCCCCGGCCGCCGAAGGCCTGGAATTGGGCGGAATATCGGAAAAAAAGCCTGAAGGCATCCGGTTCCCGGATTCCTTCAGGCAGGGTTCATGCGGTCATATCATTTTGTCGGGCCGGCCTTCCTTGCTTCCGCCATGATCTCGGACAAGAGGCCGTCAAGGCATTTTTATTACTTTTCCTTGATATTCCTTCTTAATCTTATTATTGTTTATTATTTATTCGTCTTCCCACTCGTCCAGCTCGGGCCCCGGGTCTTCTCCTTCCCCGGTCCCGGCAGAGGGCGGAACATCCCCGGACAAGGAGGCCGGCTCTTCTGCCGCCCCGCCATTTTCCTCTCCTCCTGCCGCCTCTCCGGCGGGCTGGCGGGAAATTTCTCCCTCTTCTTTCTCCAGGAATTCTTCATATTCCTCTGTCCACCGACTTTCCGCGTCCGGGACAGCAGGCTCCTCCAGGGTCAGTGGCTGGGGATCTTCCTCCTTTTTCCTTCCGAAAAGGCCCAGCACCCCTTCTTTGATCTTCTGAATGATGTTCTTTGCCATAGACTCCTCCCTCCTGCCGTCTCTTTGCCTGGCGGCGGTTCATCTTCCTCTGTCCTATGCTCTTTCCTCTTCCAGGACCAGGCAGGACTGGGGCCCCAGCCGGATCCCCTTTTCATCTGCCTGCCCGCTGCCCAGCCGGAAGCAGGTCTTTCGGCCGCCGGCAGGGACCGGGGCCAGCGCCTCCTTTCCGGAAGGATTGATGGCGATCACCATGGAACCCCTCCGATAGACAAAGAGTTCCCGGCCGGGCTCCGCGTAAAGGACCTCGAAGGGGGTCCCTGCCTGCAGGTCCCTGTGGGCGTGCCGGAGGGCCGTCAGGGCCTTCACGGCAGACAGAAGGGAGTCCGGGTCCTCCATCTGGGCGGCGGCCGTCGGAGCGTCCGGGGAGGGATCCACAGGCAGATACAGGGACTCCCTGTCCGCCTCTGAAAATCCCAGGTTCTTTCCAGGACCCCACTGCATGGGAGTCCGGGACCCGGTCCTGTAGTAGCCGCCCTCTTTGGTGGGCAGGCCCTCCTGGTAGCGCATGCCGATCTCATCCCCGTAATAGAGGAAGGGAACGCCCGGCATGGTGAAAAGGAAGCAGTAGAAGACCTTGAGTTCCCGGTCGGTCAGGGTATAGGCCGGCCGCTGGGTGTCATGGTTGCAGCTGAGCATGCTGATATATCCGTCTTTTCTGGTCCTTTCATACCGGGGCAGATAGTCCTCCAGGAACCGGCGGATATCCCCGCCCGCGTCCTTTTTGAAGTAGCTGCGGTCCTCCCCGGATTTGTAGTCCCGAAGCAGAGTGTTGTAGCCGTTGCCCAGGTGGTCCAGGTAGAAGTCCATGTCAAAGCCCGCCGAAGACAGGGCCAGGTCCGGGTTGGACCACTCCGCCACAAAGGCCGCCTCCGGATACTTTTCCCGGACCGAGCCGAAGATGTCCCGCCAGACCAGACAGGTCCCGGACTTTTTCTCATCGTCGAACTTGACCAGGGAGTCGGCCATATCCACCCGGAAGCCGTCGCAGCCCTTTTCCAGCCAGAAGCAGATGACATCCTTCATGGCCTCCCGGGTCGCCAGGGCGTCCGGAGAATCCATGGCCTGGTGCCAGGACTCCGAGGGATGGAGGAAGCCGTAGTTTAGGGCAGGCTGGCACTTGAAGAAGTTGGTCACATAGCCGGCGTCCCTTTCGGCCTCACCGGCAATGAAGTTGAGGCCACCGCCCCATTTGAAGATAAAGTCGGTCCAGATATAGCGGCCCCAGAGGGCGTTGGGCTCGGGCTTTCTGCTCTCTTTGAACCAGGGATGCTCTTCCGAGGTATGGCCCGCCACCAGGTCTAAAAGGACATGGATCCCCCGGGCGTGGGCCTCCCGGAAGAGGGCCTCCAGGTCCTCGTTGGTCCCGTAGCGGGGCGCCGCTTTCTTATAGTCCCGGACGTCATAGCCGGCGTCCTTAAAGGGCGAATCAAAGCAGGGGTTGATCCAGAGGGCGTTGCAGCCAAGGCCTTTGATATAATCCAGCTTTCCGATGATGCCCTGAAAATCCCCGATGCCATCCCCGTTGGAATCCATGAAGGACTGGGGATAGATCTCATAAAATACAGCGTCTTCCAGCCATCTGATCATAGCCGCTCCTTTCCGGGCGACGGGCCTTTCTGCCCGTCCATCCTTACCCCTTATTATACGGGAGGGGCCTCAAAACCGCCATATAAAAGGAGGGCGCAGGTCCTCGGGAGCGTCCGTGGATACGGACTCCCCGGGGCCTTCGCCCTCTCTTCTTCTGCCCCTCCTGTCTCAAAGGGACAGTCTTATTCTTTCTGCCGGATCAGCTCCTTCTCTTATAGAAAAAGGCTGCCAGAAGGCCCCCTGCCAGGGCAAGGACCGAAAGGCCCAGCCGGAGGTAAACGCCGGAGTCAAAGTCCCGGATGTCGGTCCTGAGCGTCTCTGTCTCTTCCTCTTCCGCCTCTTCTTCCATGCCGGGACCGGTCATATCTCTGCCGGGACCGGTCGGGTCAGAGCCGTCCTCCATGGATGGCGCTTCCTGCATGCTCTCTTCAGGAGCCCCGGCCGTCTCCCCTTCCGGGGCAGGTGGCGCTTCCTCTCCCCCGGAGGCGGTGCCTTCGCTGTCAGAGGCGGTCCCATGGCCGGGGAAGGACCCGCTGCCGGGCCTGCCGCCTCCGGGCCTTCCGCCTCCGCGGCCTTCAAAGGTCCCGTCCTCTGGAGAGGGCCTCTCTCCGGA
>CAMOUD010000118.1 GCA_946626215.1 uncultured Lachnospiraceae bacterium | reverse complement strand
GCAGGCACCCTGTCCGGCGGCGAGCAGCAGATGCTGGCCATGGGCCGGGCCCTGATGTCCTCGCCCAAGATCATCCTCATGGACGAGCCCTCCATGGGCCTGTCCCCCATCTACGTCAATGAGATCTTTGACATCATCCGGACCGTTTCCTCGGAGGGGACCACGGTCCTGCTGGTAGAGCAGAACGCCAAGAAGGCCCTGTCCATCGCCGACAGAGCCTACGTGCTGGAGACCGGCACCATCACGGCCCAGGGCCCGGCTTCGGAGCTTCTCCATGATGACGCGATCCGCAAGGCCTATCTGGGAGAATAAGACAGACAGGGAAGGGAAGAGCCGTCTTTTCGGCAGGAGGTATATACATGAATAAGCAGATCGTAGTTGCTATCAACCGGGAATACGGCAGCGGCGGACGCACCATCGGCGAAATGCTGTCCAAGGACCTGGGCATCCACTATTATGACAGGGAGATCCTGAAGCTGGCGGCCGATGAATCCGGCATCAACGAGGCCCTCTTCGACAAGATCGACGAGGATTCCGAGACCCGGAGCCTTTTCAAGGCGGCCAGGACCGTCTATACCGGCGAGCTTCTGTCTCCCGGCAGCAAGGACTTCACCTCTGAGCGCAACCTTTTCAATTACCAGGCCAAGGTCATCAAGATGCTGGCCGAGTCTGAGCCCTGCATCATTGTGGGCCGGTGCGCGGACTTCATCCTCCGGGACTACGAAAACGTGGTCCGGGTCTTCATCCACGCCCCCAAGTACTACCTGCTGGAGCAGGCGGCCAAGAAGAAGAGCCTGGAGCTCAGGGACCTGGACCGGTACGTGGACAGGATCAACCGGAGCCGGTCCGACTACTACCTGCGCTATACGGGCCAGGAGTGGGCCGACGCCCACCACTATGATATCTGCCTGGATTCCTCCAAGCTGGGCTTTGAGCGCTGCGTGGAGATCATCAAGGGCTATATGAAGGTCCGCTATGACGGACTGGAGTTCTGATTCCGGAGCAGAGGATCCGGCAAGACTCGGATCAGAGCTGAACAGGAACTGAATCAGAACGGAACAGGTACTGGATCAGAACCGGATCAGAACCGGATCAGGACCGGATCTGTGAAGATATGAGGAGTCCGGTCTCCGGGCGGCGCCGCCGCCCGGAGGCCGGGCTCTTTTTCTACTGCCCGGAAGGGGACCGGAGTCCGGGCCGGAGTTCCATAAAGGTTAGGAAAGACTACCAAAAGTTTGCTATTACTAACAAAAGGGTATATAATGCCTTATGGTCCAAGAAATTTACTGTCCCGGGGGCCCGGGGCAGGCTTTTTTATGACAGGATAGCAAGACATATGTATCTGGAACTTCAGAATATCCGCAAATCATACGGCATCGGGGAGACCAGGACCGAGGTCCTCAAGGGGATCAGCCTGGAGGTGGAAAAGGGGGAGATCTGCGTCCTCCTCGGCCCCTCCGGGTCCGGCAAGTCCACCCTGCTCAACATCATCGGCGGCATTGACAGCGCGGACAGCGGGGCCATCCTCATCGACGGAGAGTCCCTGACCCACATGACGGAGAAGAGACTGACGGCCTACAGGAGAAAGAACCTGGGCTACGTCTTCCAGGCCTACAACCTGATTCCCAACCTGACCGTGGAGGAGAACATCGAGGTCGGCGCCTATCTGGGCACGGACCCCCTGGACCTGGAGGAACTGATCCGGGTCCTGGGCCTTACGGAGCACAGGCACAAGCTCCCTTCCCAGCTCTCCGGCGGCCAGCAGCAGCGGACGGCCATCGGCCGGGCCGTGATCAAGAATCCCGGCATTCTCCTCTGCGACGAGCCCACGGGAGCCCTGGACACCAGGACCTCCCTGGAGATCCTGCAGCTGATCGAAAATGTGAACCGCCGCTACCAGTCCGCTGTGGTCATGGTCACCCACAATGAAGCCATCGCGGGCATGGCGGACAGGATCGTCCGTCTCAGGGACGGGGAGATCCGGTCCGACAGACTGAACAGGGACAGGGTCCCGGCAAAGGAGCTGGTCCTGTGAAGAAGCACATGAAAAATCCCATCCGCAGGAGGCTCCTGCGAGAGCTCAGGCAGGACCTGGGCCGATATCTGTCCCTCTTTCTCTTTCTGGCCCTGACCGTGGGCTTCTGCTCGGCCATGGATGTGGCAGGCGCCTCCATGCTCCACGCCTACCATGAGGGCTTTGAGAAGTACCATGTGGAGGACGGCCATTTCCGCCTGGAAAAGGAGGCGGATCCGTCCATCCTGGACAGCGTCCGCGCCTCCGGCGCCGAGGTCTATGAGCTCTTTTACAAGGACAAGGTCCTGGCGGACGGGGACAAGATCCGGATCTTCGTGAACCGGGACCAGGTCGACCTGCCCTGTCTCTGGGAGGGACACCTGCCGGAAAAGGAGGATGAGATCGTCCTGGACAGGCTCTACGCCCTGAAGAACGGCAGGAAGGTGGGGGATGTCCTGGAGATCGAGGGGAAAAAGATCACCATCTGCGGCATGGTGGCCCTTTCGGACTACTCCACCATGTTCGAGAACAACTCGGATACCATGTTCTCCACGGCCACCTTTTCCATCGCCCTGATGACCCGGGAGGGCTTTGAGGGCCTGGGAAGCGCCGGCCTGGCCTGGAACTACGCCTGGACCTGGAATGACCCGCCCGCGGACGACCAGGAGGCCATGGACCGGTCTGACGACCTGATGGAGGCCATCATCCATTCCATCATCGGCATGAGCACGGAAAAGGCCGAGGAGCGGGGAGAACAGGTCGGCACCATGATGGGCCTCTTCGAGATGATCTCCGGAGCGGCAAAGGACCGGCAGGACCAGGACCTGGAGGGGTCCATAGAGGAGGCCCTGGAGCATTTCATCGGGACCGGATCCAATGAGCTGGAAGACTTTGTGCCCCGCCAGATCAACCAGGCCATCAACTTTACCGGAGACGACATAGGGTCCGACAAGATGTTCACGGAGCTCTTCCTGATCATCCTGATCGTGATCCTGGCCTTTATCTTCGCGGTCACCGTCAGGGGGTCCATTGAGAAGGAGGCTTCGGTCATCGGGACCCTGAGGGCCTCCGGCATGACCAGGGGAGAGCTCCTGGCCCACTACATGACCCTGCCCATGGCCGTTACGGCCGCCGGGGCCATAGCCGGCAATATCCTGGGCTATACCTGCCTCAAGTACCTGATCGTCCTGGCCTACTACAATTCCTACTCCCTGCCGGTCTATACCACGGTCTGGTCGGGAAGCGCCTTTGTAAAGACAACGGTCATTCCCTTCTTCCTGATCCTCATCGTCAACCTGGTCATCCTCCGGTCGGCCCTGTCCAGGACGCCCCTGCAGTTCCTCCGGCATGACCTGTCCAGGGCGCGGAGAAAGGGGGCCGTGAGGCTCCCCCGCTGGCCCTTCATGGCCAGGTTCAGGGCCCGGATCCTCCTCCAGAACGTTTCCTCCTTCCTGATCCTCTTCATCGGGATCCTGCTGGCGGGCATCATGATGGCCTTCGGCCTTATGCTGACCCCCATGCTGGACAGGTACAGGGACCAGGTCCTGGATTCCCAGATCGCCCCTTACCAGGTCATCCTGAAGGAAGGGAAGGAGACCCGTACGCCGGGAGCGGAGAAGTTCGCCCTGACCGGCCTGGAGAATGAGCGGGAGGGGGTGACGGTCTACGGGATCACGGAGGATTCCGCCTACCTGCCGGACCTGGACTTCGGAGCGAAGGGAGACAGGATCTATATTTCCAGCGCCTACGCCCAGAAGTACTCTCTGGGACCGGGAGACTTCATCACCCTCCATGAAAAGTACGGAGAGAACGCGTATTCCATGGAGGTCGGAGAGGTCTGGCCCTATGAGGCTTCTTTGTCCGTCTGGATGTCCCTGGACCATTACCGGGAGGTCTTTAAGGAGGACGAGGATTTCTTTACGGGCTGGTTCTCCGGGGAGGAGATCACGGACATCGATGAAAGGGACATCGCCACCGTCATCACGGACGAGGACCTGACCATCCTGGCGGACCAGCTCCAGGATTCCATGGGGGCCATGTTCCCCATGTTCAGCGCCTTCGCGGTGATCTTCTTCGTCCTTCTGATCTACCTTCTGACCCGGCAGGTCATTGACCGGAACGAAAGGTCCATCTCCATGATGCGGATCCTGGGCTACACGCCCGGGGAGATCAACCGGCTCTACAGCCTGGCCTCTGCCATCGCGGCGGGGACCAGCCTGGTGATCAGCCTGCCGGTCTCATACTTTAGCCTGGACCTGGCCCTGCACGCCATCATGACCCGCTACAACGGATGGATCACGGTCTATGTGGCTCCCTGGATTTACGGGGCTGTCCTGGGCCTGGGGGCTGTCAGCTTTGGCTTTGTTTACTTCATTGAGATGAGGCGGATCGCCCGGGTCCCCATGGCTGAGGCCCTCAAGCAGGTCAATTGAAGGACAGGCCGCCCGCCCCGCGGGAAGGCTGCCTGCTCCCGGGAGGCCCTCCGGGCACAAAAAAACGGCTTCTTTCGAAGCCGTTTTTTCTGTATCCGGAAATGTCTGATGGCCGCGCAGGGTCCGGAGGCGGAAGTCTTACCAGACCTGGAGCCTTTCCGCAGGCGGCAGATACATGCCGTCGCCCTCCTCAATGCCGTAGGCATCGTAGAATTCCTGGAACTGCTGGACCATGACGTTGACCCGGAGGTAGGCCAGGGGATGGACGTCCTGGCTGATCAGGTAATACTCCGTCTGGTAGGTGGAGAGCCTGCGCCAGAGGGAGGCATACTTTTCAAAGAAGACCTTATAGTCAAAGCCGTCGATCTTTCCGGCCAGGGCCAGGACGCACTTCATGGCGCCCAGATCGGCGATGGCTTCCGTATCCACCTGCTCGCCGCTGTAGGGGACCCCCTCCAGGGGGACTACGGCGTCATAGTAGCGGATCAGGGCGTCCGCCCTCTCCCGGAAGGAGGTGAAGTCCTCCTCCTGCCACCAGTTCCTGATGGCGCCGGTCTCATCGTACTGGGCGCCGTCGGTATCGAAGGCATGGGTGATCTCGTGGGCGGCTGCCACGCCGATGTTGGCGTATTTCTCCTCGATGGGCATGTCGGAGGAGTAGACCTCTCCGCCGATGATGCCGGCGCAGATGGTAATGGAGTTCTCATCGGGAGAATAGTAGGCGTTGACGTCCTGGGGAGAGGAGGACCATTCGTCATGATCCACCTTCTGGTTGACCCTTTCCGCGTCAGCCTCCACGTTCTTTCTGGAGATGGCCATGAGGGCGCCGGTCAGGGTCCCGCCCTCTTCAGGGGTCTGGAGGGTCAGGTCGGAAAAATCGCTTTCGGACTCTGGAGCGGCGACCCGGATGGTCATGGCGTCCAGCTTGGCAACGGCCCTTTCCCTGGTCTCCTCGGAGAGGAAGTCCTCGCCCTGGAGCATGATCCGGTACTCACCGATGATGTCCGTAATGATGTCTGTGATCTCCTCCCTTGTCTTTTCATCCACGTAGTGGCGGGCGTAGAGCTGGCCCAGGGGCATGGCCAGGAAGGTGCTGACGCACTGGCTGGCAGCGGTCTCATCGGGGATGGTCCCCTCCTTGCCCATGGTGATGGTATAGAGGTCCTGGAGGGAGTCATAGGCCTCCCGGTCCAGATATTCGCAGTATTCCATGCAGTTGGAGACGATCAGGTAGTTCTTGATCAGCTCCAGGTTCTCTTCGGTATAGAGGTCGTCGATGCCGGCCAGCCATTCGGGCTGCATGAGGATGTAGCGGTCAGACCCGTCCATGCCGTAGGATTTCAGGATGGAGGTCAGGGGGAAATCGCCCTGCTCTTCCTCCAGCTGGTCCCAGGTCCTGGGGTTGTTGATCTTTTCGATGGCGTCGGAGGCGGCCAGGTCGGCCGTGGACATGGTATGGGCGGCGCTGGCCTGCTCGAAGTGGAAGCAGTCGCCCACCACATCCATGGATTCCTCCTCGGTATAGCCGCAGCGCTGGAGAAGGCCGGCCAGAACATCGGTATAGACAGGCTGGTAGAGGTAGTCGTCCTCGCCCATCTGCTGGTAGTAGCCGGCGTCCTCCATGATCAGGTCCAGAGGACTGATCATGACTGCGTAGACGGAGGCGTCGTCCGGGTCCGGGGTGGTGCTGCAGTTGGCCAGGGGGATGGAGATGGCAGGGACCCTGGGGTCAGCCATGTAGGCGGAAAGCTGGTCCAGGCTGGAAATGGCCCGGATCTCGTCGATGATCTCCTTCAGAGGGGCCACGCCCACCTCGTTCCGGCTGTCCCAGTCCAGCCAGAGCTCATAGAGGGTCCTGGTCTGGACGGCCTCATGGTCTGTCAGGTCCTTGTTCTGGAGGAGGGACAGGATCTGGTCGTCCACCTCCAGCTGGCGTTCTGTCAGGGTATCATAGGAGGAATAGCCCTCGGGAATGGAATTGGCCAGGACCCAGTCCCGGTTGACATAGGCGTAGAAGTCGTCTTTGGGGGAGTAGTTGGTCTCCTCGGTGACAGTGCCCACGATGTCTGTATTGTTCCAGGGAGTCAGGGGACCTTCGTAGTGGGTAAAGCCCTCGGCGTCCGTGGTCTCGCCCTGGCTGTCGGAGGAGGCATCCTCCGTCTGCCCCTGGCTGCTCTGGTCACCGGTGCCGGGAGCCGGAACGGAGGGCCGGCAGCCGCCCAGGAGGGAAGAGCCTGCCAGGATCAGGGACAGGATCAGGGCTGTATATTTTTTCTGCATAGTCTTTGGTTTCCTTTCTGTGTATTGACCTTCCGGTCTGCTCCTTTATCTTAGCACATCCCGGGGATAAGAGGGGAGGAATCCTGCCGGCAGGACTTGTTAACGGGAAGAGCCCCCTGCCGCCCCATTTGTTCCCGCTTTACTTTTCTCTGCTAAAGCGATACGATGATAGGACAGACAGACTATGAACAGGGAGGAAGAAGCCTTGAAAATCGGATTTATCGGATGCGGAAACATGGCGAACGCCATCATGGGAGGCATTATCCGGAGCGGCCTGGCCACGCCGGAGGAGATCCTGGGCGCGGACCCCACGGAGGCCGGCCGGGAGCGGACCCGGAAGGAGAACGGGATCCGGACCACGGAAGACAACCGGGAAGTCGTTGACCAGTGCGGGACGGTCTTTTTATCCATCAAGCCCCAGTACTGCGCGGATGTCATCAAGGAGATCCGGGACCAGGTCCGGGATGACCAGCTGATCATCTCCATCTGTGCCGGCAGGAGCATCCCCTGGCTGGAGAGGGCCTTCGGCAAGCGGGTGAAGCTGGTCCGGTTCATGCCCAATACCCCTGCCCTGGTGGGCGAGGGGATCACGGCGGTCTGCCGGAACCACGCGGCCTCCGAGGAGGAGATGCGCTATGCCATGGACCTCTGCAGCGGCTTCGGCAGGGCGGAGGCAGTTCCGGAGCATCTCTTTGACACGGTGACCGCTGTCAGCGGGTCCGGCCCCGCCTATGTCTTCATGTTCATCGAGGCCATGGCGGACGCGGCGGTCCAGGGCGGCATGCCCAGGAGCCAGGCCTACAAGTTCGCTGCCCAGACGGTCCTGGGATCCGCCAGGATGGTCCTGGAGACCGGAAAGCATCCCGGCGAGCTCAAGGATATGGTGACATCCCCTGCCGGCACCACCATCGAGGCGGTCCGGGTCCTGGAGGAAAGGGGCTTCAGGAGCGCGGTCTTTGAATGTGTCGCCGCCTGCAGGGAGAAGTCCGAGGATATGGGCCGGAACTGAGAGCCGGGAAGGAGAAAGTTATGGCTGGAGACGGAGTCCTGCTCGGCAGGATCGGAAGGGCCTACGGAAGATACAGGCGCCTTCAGAAGGCGGCCGCAAAGCTCCCGGGCCGGAAGAGGGCAGCGGAAGAGAAGAAGCTTTCCGGAA
>CAMOUD010000117.1 GCA_946626215.1 uncultured Lachnospiraceae bacterium | reverse complement strand
ACAGGAAATTTGGCCGGAATCCGGCCTGTCAGGCGGACCTGACAGGATCCTGTGCAGCCGCCGCGGGGAACTTCTTTCAAAGGCCCCGCTCCCTGTGGTACAATATAATGTAATGCCTGACCGGCCCGATATCCAGTATTGTTCCTGAAACAATACAATCCCAGGGCGGGGCGAAAGGAAGACCATGGCAGCTGACTGCAGAACCTTTACAAAGATGATACCTGCCTTTTTGAACGACTCCCTG
Organism: uncultured Lachnospiraceae bacterium; assembly: GCA_946626215.1. Taxonomy (GTDB): domain Bacteria; phylum Bacillota; class Clostridia; order Lachnospirales; family Lachnospiraceae; genus CAG-791. Next base: position 7,693 of record CAMOUD010000117.1, on the reverse strand, counting down.
CGGATACGGGAGCTCTCGGCCTTTCTGGCCCACATCGAGACCTGTCCGGCCTGCCGGGAGGAGCTGGCCATGCAGTACCTGCTCTATGAGGGCCTGCAGCGGGTGGAGTCCGGCAAGACCCTGGACCTGAAGAAGGACCTGGAGGACCTGATCGCCCAAGCCGGAAAGCGGCTTTCCGCCCGGCAGCTCCTCCTGCAGGCGGCCATGGGAACGGAGATCATCACCATAGGCCTGGTCATCATCCTGACCTATGTCATCTTTACAGCGTAAAGGAAAAAATCATTATGGAAAAACTGGTACTGATCGATGGACATTCCATCCTCAACCGCGCTTTTTACGGCATGCCGGACCTGACCAACGCCAGGGGCCTGCATACGGGGGCCGTATACGGCTTCCTCAACATCATGTTCAAGATCCTGGAGGAGGAGCAGCCGGATTATCTGACCGTGGCCTTTGACGTCCACGCGCCCACCTTCCGGCATGAGGTCTATCCGGCCTATAAGGGGACCAGAAAGCCCATGCCCGAGGAGCTGCGCTCCCAGGTCCCCCTCATCAAGGAGGTCCTGGCCGCCATGGGGGTCGCCGCCTGCGAGCAGGCCGGCCTGGAGGCGGACGATATCCTGGGGACCCTGGCAAAGAAGGCGGAGGCGGAGGGCATGGCCGTATCCCTGATCTCGGGGGACAGGGACCTGCTCCAGATCGCCACGGACAGGATCCGGATCCGGATCCCCAGGACCCGGGGCGGCCAGACCACGGTGGATGATTTCTACGCCGAGGATGTTAAACGGGTCCTCCAGGTCACGCCTGCCCAGTTCATCGAGGTCAAGGCCCTGATGGGAGACAGCTCCGACAACATCCCGGGCGTGCCCAAGGTGGGAGAGAAGACGGCCACCCAGCTGATCGTGGAATACGGGTCCGTGGACGGGGTCTACGACCATCTGGACGAAATCAAGAAGCCTGCCCTGAAGCGGAACCTGGCGGAGAATGAGGACAAGGCAAGACTGAGCCTTTTCCTGGCCAGGATCAGGACCGACTGCGGGGTGGACCTGGACAGAGACAGGGCCAGGGTCCGGGATTTCTATACGCCGGAGGCCTTCCGGCTCTTTACAGAGCTCAATTTCAAGAACTTCCTTTCCAGGTTCGATTCCCAGGCGGCTTCGGAGGAAGCCAAAAGCCGCAGGACCGTCCGGGACAGGGAGGAGGCGGACAGGGCCTTCGCGGCCCTGGCCGGAGAGGACGTCCTCGGCCTTTATCCTGTCTGGGACAGGGTCCCCTATGGCAGGGGACAGGACCAGGCCCTTCTGGGCCTTGCCCTTGCCGGCAGGGGGGAGACCCTCTGGCTGGACGGCGCCCTGGGCACGGACTATCTGTCCGCCCGCCTCAGGGACCTTCGCCTTGCCTTCGGCAGGAAAGAGGATACAAGCCTCCTGGTCCTTTTTGACCTCAAAGACCTCTATCCCTTCCTTCTGGTGGATCCGGAGGAAGAGTTTTCGGACGGGATCCGCCTGGATGGCCTCCTGGACGCCCATCTGGCCGCCTATCTGTGCAATCCCTTAAAGAGCGACTACGAGCCTGAGGAGGTCATTTCCGAGTACGCTTCCATGGCTCCGGCCACCAGGAAGCAGCTCTTCGGGAAAAAGACCTTCCGGGAAGCCCTGGAAACAGAGGAGGAGGCCCTGACCGGCTACGCCTGCTCTCTGGCGGAGGGCTTTGCCCGGGCAGGCCGGCCTCTGAAGGAAAAGCTGGAAGAGGAGGAGATGTGGGACCTCTATCAGACCATGGAGCGGCCCCTGACCTATGTCCTCTACGACATGGAAAGGATCGGGATCCGGATCCGGCCGGAGGCCCTCAGGGACTACTCCGCCCAGCTGGGCGTCCGGATCGATGAGCTGGAGGAGAAGATCACGGCTGCTGCGGGCCATCCCTTCAACATCGCTTCTCCCAAGCAGCTGGGCGTGGTCCTCTTTGAGGAAATGAAGCTGCCCGGCGGCAAGAAGACCAAGACCGGCTTTTCCACGGCGGCGGATGTCCTGGACAAGCTGGCCCCTGACCATCCCATCGTGGCCGATATCCTGGAATACAGGGCCCTGACCAAGCTCAGGTCCACCTACGCCGACGGCCTCATCCAGTATGTGACCCCGGACATGCGGATCCATACCAGGCTCAACCAGACCATTACGGCCACCGGCCGGATCTCGTCCACCGATCCCAACCTCCAGAACATCCCCATGAAGACGGACCTGGGACGGCAGATCCGCAGGGCCTTTGTCCCTGCCGAGGGCTTCCTCTTTACAGACGCGGACTATTCCCAGATCGAGCTCAGGATCCTGGCCCACATGTCCGGGGACAGGGAGCTGATCGCCGCCTATCGGGAGAATGAGGATATCCACAGGATCACGGCCTCCAAGGTCTTCCATACTCCCTTCGAGGAGGTGACCCCTCTCCAGAGACGGAACGCCAAGGCGGTCAACTTCGGCATCGTGTACGGGATCTCCTCCTTCGGCCTCAGCCAGGGCCTGTCCATTTCCCGCCAGGAGGCGGCGGACTATATCAAGGCCTACTTTGCCACCTATCCCGGCATCAAGTCCTTCCTGGACGGCCTGGTGGCCTTCGCGAAGGAAAAGGGCTATGCCATGACCCTCTTCGGACGCCGCCGCCCGGTGCCCGAGCTGTCCTCCGGCAACTTCATGCAGAGGTCCTTCGGCGAGCGGATCGCCATGAATTCCCCCATCCAGGGATCCGGGGCCGACATCATGAAGATCGCCATGATCCGGGTCTGGGAAGACATCCTGAAGCGGAGGCTGGCCTCCCGCCTGATCCTCCAGATCCATGATGAGCTCCTGATCGAAACGGCTCCCGGCGAGGAGGCGGAGGTCCGGGAGATCCTGGAGACCAACATGAGACAGGCGGCCGACCTGGCCGTGGAACTGGAGACGGACGTCCATACGGGCAGCGACTGGTATGAGGCCAAGTAAGGGCCGGGAAGGAAAGCTATGAAGACCATCGGTGTGACAGGCGGCGTCGGCAGCGGCAAGTCCGAGGTCCTGTCCTATATCAAGAACCATTACAGAGCCATCGTCCTGCTGGCGGATGAGGCAGCCAGACAGCTCCAGGAGCCCGGCGGTCCCTGCTATGAGGGGGTCCTGGCCATCCTGGGGGAAGCCGATACCGGCAGGCCCCTGACAGGAGAAGACGGCTTCATCATCCGGGAGGAGATGGCGGCCAGGATCTTCGCGGACGGGGACCTTCTGGCCAGGATCAACGGCCTGGTCCATCCCGCCGTCCTTCAGTATATCGAGGACCGGATCAGGGAGGCCCGCCGGGAGGACCTGTGCGACTTCTTTGTCCTGGAGGCGGCCCTTCTGATCGAGACGGGTTTTGCGGACAGGCTGGACAGCATGTGGTATATTTACTGTGACCCGGAGGAAAGGGCCAGGAGGCTGGCTGTTTCCAGGGGATATACAAAAGAAAAGACAGAAAGGATCATGAAAGCCCAGCTTTCCGAAGACCGGTTCCGGAGCGCCTGCGATGTGGTGATCGACAACAGCGGCGATTTCGCGGCCACCTGCCGGCAGGTGGACCGGGTCCTTTCGGGAAGGGAGCAGTAAGATTCAGCCTATGAGATTTGAAAGTATAGCAAGCGGCAGCAGCGGGAACTGCATCTACGCGGGATCCGATACCACCCACATCCTGGTGGACGTGGGCATCAGCTGCAAACGGACCCAGATGGCCCTGAAGGACATCGACCTGGACCTGAAGGACCTGGACGGGATCTTCATCACCCATGAGCACGCGGACCATATCCAGGGCCTGCCGGTCATCTGCAAAAGGACCCATATGCCCATCTACGCGACCCGGGGCACCATCCAGGCCCTCCTGGCCATGCCCAGGTGCGCCGGCATCGATCCGGGCCGGTTCGTGGAGGTGGAGGCGGACCGGAAGGTGTCCCTGGGGGACCTTACCGTCGAGCCCATGCGGATCTCCCACGACGCGGCGGAGCCTGTGGGCTACCGGATCCGATACGGGGGCAGGAAGATCAGCGTCTGCACGGACCTGGGCTGCTACACCGACTACACGGTGGAGTGCCTGAAGGAATCCGACGTAATCCTCCTGGAGGCCAACCACGATGTCAACATGCTGCAGGTGGGGCCTTACCCCTATCCCCTCAAGCAGAGGATCCTGGGCAAGCGGGGCCATCTTTCCAACGTATCCAGCGGCCAGCTCCTTTCCCGGATCCTGAATCCCCATATGAAGGGGATCTTCCTGGGGCACCTGAGCAAGGAGAACAACCTGCCGGAACTGGCCTTTGAGACAGTCCGGGTCGAGCTTCTGGAATCGGGCTGCGTCTACCGGCCGGAGGAGCTTCCCATCCGGGTGGCGGACCGGCAGAAGGTCTCCGGCCTCATTGAATTCTGACCGTCTGCCGCTCCGGCGGCGCCGCACCATATCCATCCATACCGTCCGCAGGAACAGAAAGGGAACCATGAAAAGAGCAATCATTACGGTCGTAGGCAGGGACACCATCGGCATCATCGCGGGTGTCTGCAACTATCTGGCAGAGAACAGGATCAACATCCTGGACATCTCCCAGACCATCGTTTCCGGTTATTTCAACATGATGATGATCGTAGACGTAACGGGTCTGGAAAAGCCCTTCGGAGATCTGAGCGAAGAGCTGGCAGCCCTGGGCAGGGACCAGATCGGCGTGCAGATCAAGTGCCAGAAGGAAGAGATCTTTAACCTGATGCACAGAATCTGATAAGGAGCGCGTTCCATGATCAATTTTTCCGAAGTAAGCGAAACCAATGCCATGATCGAAAAGGAGAACCTGGATGTCCGGACCATCACCATGGGCATCAGTCTCCTGGACTGCGTGGATTCGGACCTGGACGCCCTCCTGGTCAAGATCCATGACAAGATCTACAGGTCGGCCGAGGACCTGGTCCGGACGGGAGAGGAGATCTCCCGGGACTATGGGATCCCCATCGTCAACAAGCGGATCTCCGTGACCCCCATCGCCCTGGTGGGCGCAGCCGCCTGCAGGACCCACGAGGACTTTGTCCGGATCGCCGAGACCCTGGACCGGACGGCCCGGGAGGTGGGCGTCAATTTCCTGGGCGGCTATTCCGCCCTGGTCTCCAAGGGCATGACCCCGGCGGACAGGCTCCTCATTGAATCCATCCCCGAGGCCCTTTCCCGGACCGAGCTGGTCTGCGCCTCCGTCAACGTGGGCTCCACCAAGACCGGCATCGACATGGACGCGGTCCGTCTCATGGGCCGGGTCATCCGGGAGACGGCGGAAAAGACCCGGGACCGGGATTCCCTGGGCTGCGCCAAGCTGGTGGTCTTCTGCAACGCCCCCGATGACAATCCCTTCATGGCCGGCGCCTTCCACGGCGTGACGGAAGCGGACCGGATCCTCAATATCGGCGTTTCCGGCCCCGGCGTCGTCAAAAAAGCCCTGGAGTCCGTCCACGGCAGGGACTTTGAGACCCTCTGCGAGACGGTCAAGAAGACGGCCTTCAAGGTCACAAGGGTCGGCCAGCTGGTGGCCAGGGAGGCCTCCAGAAGGCTCCGGGTCCCCTTCGGCATCATTGACCTTTCCCTGGCGCCCACGCCTGCCATCGGCGATTCCGTGGCGGACATCCTCTGCGAGATGGGCCTGGAATATGCCGGAGCCCCCGGCACCACAGCCGCCCTGGCCCTGCTGAACGACCAGGTCAAGAAGGGCGGCGTCATGGCATCCTCCTATGTGGGCGGCCTTTCCGGCGCCTTCATCCCGGTCTCCGAGGACCAGGGCATGATCAACGCCGTGGAAGCCGGCGCCCTGACCCTGGAGAAGCTGGAGGCCATGACCTGCGTCTGCTCGGTGGGCCTGGATATGATCGCCATCCCCGGCGATACAAAAGCCTCCACCATTTCCGGCATCATCGCCGATGAAATGGCCATCGGCATGGTCAACCAGAAGACCACGGCCGTCCGCCTGATCCCTGTCATCGGCAAGGATGTGGGAGAGACCGTGGAATTCGGAGGCCTTCTGGGCCACGCTCCCATCATGCCGGTCAATCCCTGGTCCTGTGAGGAATTCATTGCCAGGAAGGGACGGATCCCGGCCCCCATCCACAGCTTCAAGAACTGAATTCCTTTTTTTTCAAAAGGCAGTATTTTGTCACTTTTTACGGAAACAGGGTGGAATCGGACACGATTTATGGTAAAATTGTAGTGATGGGGAGACCGGGAGCGTCCGGCCGTCCCTGATCAGACAGGAATCCTATGGCATCAGTAAAATGTTTCTGAAAGGTGGATAAAAATGGGTTTTGATAAGACGATTGACGTAACGGCACTTGGCGAGCTTCTGATCGACTTTACCGATCACGGAATCAGCGATCAGGGAAATCCTGTTCTGGAGGCCAATCCCGGCGGCGCTCCCTGCAACGTTCTGGCCTATCTGAACAAGGCCGGCAGGAAGGCAGCCTTCATCGGCAAGGTCGGCAACGACATCTTCGGCCGCATGCTCAAGAAGAGGACAGAGGAGCAGGGCATCGATATGTCCGCTCTGATGATGGACGAGGAAGTCCATACCACCCTGGCCTTCGTTGAAAAGCTTCCCAACGGCGACAGAGATTTCTCCTTCTATCGCAAGCCCGGTGCCGATATCATGATTACCAAGGAAGAGATCATTGCCCACAGAGACGTGATCGAGAAGGCTAAGATCTTCCATCTGGGCACTCTTTCCATGACGGATGAACCCGCCAACGAGGCGACCTTGGAGGCTCTGAAGATCGCAAAGGCAGCAGGCTGCCTGATCTCCTTCGACCCCAACCTTCGTCCTCCGCTCTGGTCCTCTGAAGAGCTGGCCAAGGAAAAGATCGCCTATGGCCTGGGCCTGTGCGATATCCTGAAGATCTCCGACAACGAGATCGAGTTCATGACCGGCGAGACCGACCTGGACAAGGGCATGCGGATCCTTCTTGAGAAGTACCAGATCCCGCTGGCCTTCGCGACCTTCGGACCCGACGGATCCAAGGCCTACTATAAGGGCATGGAGGTCTATGAGGCAGGCTTTGCCAATCCCGATACCATCGAGACCACCGGCGCCGGCGATACCTTCTGCGCGTCCGCCCTTCACTGCGTCCTGGAGTGGGGCATGGATGGCCTGACAGAGGAGAGGCTCCATGAGCTTCTGACCTTTGCCAACGCAGGCGCGTCCCTGATCACCACCAGAAGAGGCGCTCTGGGCGTCATGCCTACACCCGCTGAGGTGGCTGAGTACAGAAAGGGCTACGGCAGGTAAGAAGCCGGGACGTATCCCGCCATAAAGAACGATGAGGAGTCCTGCCGGCGCAGGGCTCCTTATTTTCGCGTGGACAGCGGACCACAGGAGGGCCGGATCCGATGCCCTGTTCCTGTGAAAGCAAGGAGAACAGGAACGGACCTATACGTCCGGTAGAAAAAGGGAAAAAGGATTTGCTTGCATCCGGAGGCATTTAATCGTATAATAAGCAATGTCCTGCAGGTGTAATTCATCGGTAGAATGCCAGCTTCCCAAGCTGGATAGGCGGGTTCGATTCCCGTCACCTGCTGCTGAAGTGCTGAGAATGGCTTTAAAACGTCATCTTCAGCACTTTTTCTTTTGCCTTTTAAAATATACCCATAAAAATAGACATCGAGTTTTAGAGATACCCTGTTCTTT
>CAMOUD010000116.1 GCA_946626215.1 uncultured Lachnospiraceae bacterium | reverse complement strand
CCCTGATGAAGCAGGATGTCATGCTGGTCAACTCCGCCCGCGGCGGCCTGATCGACACCGAGGCCCTGATCGCCGCCCTCAAGAAGGGCAAGTTCCACGCGGTCGGCCTGGATGTCTATGAAGGCGAAGACAAGAACGTCTACACCGACAGATCCGATGAACCGCTTGAGACCGCCATCACCGGCCGTCTGACCATGTTCCCTCAGCTGATCCTGACCTCCCACCAGGCCTTCTTCACCAGAGAAGCCCTGCAGGCCATCGCGGCTGTCACCATGGAGAACGCGCGCAACTTCAACGAAGGCCTGCCTCTGGGCAACGCCGAGTGCAGGGCCTGATACGGCCATAGATGCCGAAACCGGAGGGCCTGGTCCCGGATCCGGCTTTTCGGCCGCTGCCTGAAAAGGGCGGTCCCGGCTCCCGCCGGGGCCGCCCTTTTCCTATCCCCTATCCCCTTTGCTGCCGCCTCTTCGCTCCCGGAGCTGCTCCCCGGCAGTTCCGCTCCGCCTTATGCCTGCTCCTTACGGCAGGCATGCCTTCCTTCGTCCCCTTTATCCAACTTCTGAGGATCCGCCATGCACGCACCTTCCATTCCGGCCCAGATCTCCCCTGACGGCTATACCTACGACATCTTTATCAGCTACCGACACAGCGACCTGGACAGTGCTGCCGCTGCCTGGCTCCAGAAAAAGCTGGAGCGCTACCAGATCCCCGGGGACCTACGGAAAAAGACCGGCAGGGACCGGATCCGCCGGGTCTTCCGGGACCGGGAGGAGCTGTCCGCGGCAGGGTCCTTGTCCGCCGAGATCGAGGCCCAGCTGGAAAAGTCCCGCTTCCTGGTCCTGGTCCTGTCAGACCATACCCCAGAATCCCAATGGGTCCGGCGGGAGGTCGGTTTTTTCCTGAAGACCCATACCATGGACCAGGTCCTTCCGGTCCTGGTCCACGGGGAGCCCGAGGCCATCTATCCGGCCCTCTTTCCGGGGCTTTCCGAGGAGGACTGGCCTCTGGCCGCGGACTTCCGGGGAGAGACCAGGGGCGCCGTCCTGCAGGCGGCCCGGAAGGAATACCTGCGTATTCTGGCCCCCGTCATCGGCTGCTCCTATGACGCCCTGGTCCAGAGGGACAGGGTCTACCGCAACCAGCGCCGGCTTGGCCTTTCCCTGGCCGTCCTGGCCGCCCTGTCTGTTTTTTCCTTTTTCCTCTTCCGCCAGTATCAGAGGACCCTTGCGGAGAACCGGGAGAGGCTGATCAACGAGTCCCGCTTTCTGGCCCGGGAATCGGAAGAGCTTCTGGAAGAAGGCAAGCGGGATGAAGCCCTCCTGGTGGCCATGGCGGGCCTGCCGGAATCCGAAGAGGACGCCTCCCGGCCCGTTCTGTCAGAATCCTTCCGGGCCCTCCAGAACGCTCTCTACGCCTATCAGGCCCCTCCCGGCACCGCCTTCCGTCCGGTCGCCTGGTCTCAGACCGATTCCGCCTGGAGCCCCATCTTCAGAGGCGACTATATCATCACCTCCGAAAGAGGAGACCGGGCAGCCCTTCTGACCTCTGAAGGACAGATCCAGATCCGGAATCCCGAAACCCTGGACCTGATCTGCCAGAACGGGGAAAAGACCTGGGCCCAGGCCCTCTTTTCCGAAGCCGGCTGCCTGGCGGCCGAAGACCAGGACCAGGGCATCAGCGTCCTGGACCAGGAGACCGGCCGGATCCTTTTTTCCTGGGAAAAGCCGAAGGCCGGCTATCTCTACGGCTGGACCATCCGGGACGGGTCTCTGCTTTCTGTCCTCTACATGGAAGCATACTCCTACCCGACAGGATCCCTGATCCTGGAGACCTGGTCTCTTCCCGAAGGGTCCCCCCAGTCCCGGCTGGAGATCCCCTGGCCGGAAGGCCTGACAGAGCCCCTTCACGGGTCCCGGCTGGCCTTTTCCCCGGATGGGGCCCGCCTGGCCTGCGCCTCCTATCAGGTCTTTTTCATCGCGGACCTGGCAGACGGGCAGCTTCTTTACACGGAAACGGATACGGACATGACCACGGACCGGGTGGTCTGGCATGACCCCGATACCCTGATCCGTCTTCAGGAATCGAACACCTACAGTATTTTAGGACCATCCCAGGGCCTTTTCCGGATCTCCCGGAGCCGTCTGGAAAAGAACGCCCTCCTGGAGGACTGGGCCTATGAGGCCCGGACCTTCCTGGGCGGGGGCTCCGGGCTGGGTCTGTCCGACGGGACTCTCTACGCCTTCTGCGGCTGCGCCGCGGCGGCCCTTTCCCTGGAGGACGGGACCCTTCTGGGCGAAAATGAATCCGGCTTTGCCGTCGCCGGTATCCTGCCCGGAAGGAACAGCACCTCCTACAACGTAGTGACCGAGGACGGCTATCTGAACCGCGTGATCTTCTCCGAGAACGGTGCCTTCCAGTTCCACAGCATCTATACGGCCTATCGGTATTACCTGGGCCCTGAAAGGGTCCTGGACGTCCGGATGACGGACGCGGGGCTCCTGGCCGCGGATGAGACCGGCCTGTATCTGTATCAGACGGTCTGTGATGACAGCGGCGTCCCTCTTTCCAAGCCGGATGGCGTTGACCTTCTTTCCTACACGCTTTCTGCGGACGGATCCCTGGTCCTGGGCGCCGGCAGCGAGGGCTTTGTCCTCTTCAATGCCGTAGACGGCAGGGTCCTCCATCAGGATCTGGGGGAATTCTCCTCTGCCCGCAGGGCCTATCTGACGGCAGGATCCACCGTGACCTCCCTCTCCGAGGACCTGACCAGCGTCCTGATCTATGACCGGCAGGAGAACAGGACCACGGAGATCCCCCTGCCCGAAACAGACAAAGACCGCATGCGCCAGTATCACGTCCACCTCTATGCCTTTGGGAAGGAAGCCTCCTGGGCGGCGGCCGATCTGGGAGAGCTCTCCCCTGACCGCCCCCTCCTCCTGATCGATATCCGGAATAAGGCCCTGAGCAGGACCCTGACCCCGGCCCGGCTCCTTTCTCTGGCAGGCATAGAAAATATCCCGGAGGAGACCGGCTGGCTCTTCTACGCCCTGACGCCGGACGGGAAGAAGCTCTTTGCCGTCCTCTCCCTGGGGGAGGATGGGTCTCTTCCCCTGATCCTGGATCTGGAGACCATGACGGTCCGGGAGGCGCCTCCCCTCTTTGCCTCTGCCTCCTCCTATACCTATACCGGCCAGGAGGACACCTCCTGTCTCTGGATCAGCCCGGACTGCGGACGGATGGCCCTGAAGGTATCCCCTTCCACGACGGCCGTCCTGGACCTGGAAAAAGGGGAGACTCTCCTGACCCTGGACCATACTGGCAGCCCCTGCAGGAGCGAGGTCTGCTTCACGCCGGACGGAAAGTCCCTCCTGTACCTGGACGGCGTCTGCCGCCTCCGGATGGCAGACGCGGCGACAGGGCAGCCGGTGATGAAGGGGGAGGTCGCCATGGAGTCCACCGGACGGTTTTCCTTCTTTGACGAAGGCCGGAGCCTCTTCTTTATCCAGGACAATCCCTCCTTTGCCACCGACACCCTGGTCATCCTGGACCGGGACCGGGACGGGACCTACCGGACGCGGACCAGCGTCAGCTCCGTGATCACGGCGGATCCCGGCCGTCTTCTTGCCTATTCCTCGGACCAGCCCCCTCTCTACCCCCTCCGGTCTCTGAATGAGCTCCTGGATCAGGCCCGGCAGATCCTGGACGGGCGGACCCTGACAGAGGAAGAAAAGAAGATGTGGTATATCACCAATTAGGGGCCGGGATATGATAAGATAGAACCAGAGTCCATTGTTTTCCAGCGCGAAGCAGAAAGGAACCCTAGCATGAAAAAAGTATTTGCCAGCGACTTTGACGGTACACTGTATTTCTATAAGGCCGAAGTCAAGCTTCCCCCCGAAAATGTAGAAAAGGTCAAGGAGTACCAGGCGGCAGGCGGCCTGTTCGGTCTCTGCACCGGCAGACAGGTCGGCGGTCTCACCCCCTTCATCGGCGGCATCATCAAGCCTGACTTTTACATCACCAGCACCGGCGCCAACATCGTAGACGGCGACTTCAACGGCATCTTCCGCCGCGGCATCGACCGCGACGTGGTCGATCAGATCTGCAAGTTCGTCAATCCCACAGACCCCAATGAGCACAGGATCTCCATCGACATCGAGGGCGTCATCCATGTCTTCGCCGAAATGGATTATCCGGGCGAATACCATGTCATCACCGGCATGAAGGACGCCACCCCCGGCCTGGTCCACCAGCTGGGCGTCCACAACGAGACCGAGGAAGAGGCGGCTGCCCTGGCCGATGAGATCAACAAGCGCTTCGGCGAATATGTCAACGCCTTCCGCAACGTGGTCGAGGTGGATATCGCTCCCAAGGGCTGCACCAAGGGCAAGGGCGTGGAACGCCTCCGCCAGTACTACGCGGACAAGTATGACGGCATCAAGCTCTACGGCATCGGCGACTCCATCAACGACATGCCCCTGCTCCTGGCTTCCGATGTCTCCTATACCTTCCCTTACGCTCCGGCGGAGGTCCAGGAGGCAGCCACCTACGTGGTCCCCACCATCGTGGACGCTCTGGAGCACAGCATGAAGGATGAGATCTGACCTGCCGGGTCTCTGTCCCGTCTCTGATCGGAGCCGGATCCCCTGCCTGCATGCTCACCTGATCTTCAACAGCAAAGACCGCCTCGCAGCCACCGGCTGCGAAGCGGTCTTTTCCTGTCCCTTCTGTCCCGGACAGAGGGAATCGACATATGTTTTCGGCAGGGCCTTCCGGCCCTCACTCCTCCATGAAGAAGTTGTGGTCCAGAAGGCTGATCTCCTGCGGCTCTGCCGGATGGCCCAGGACCAGGACCAGGTCTGCTTCCTCCCGGCTCTCCGCCAGGGTCACATCCTTGCCGGCAAAAAGCATCTCCAGGTAGCGGGCCAGGCTGACGGGATGGGCGCTCTTCCTGCCTCCGGTATACCAGTTCATGCTCTCCGCGGTATCCCCTTCAAAGATCATGCACCGGTCCTGGACGCGGAGCCTTCCATACTGGATGTTCCGGACCGGCGTCTCCAGGAAGTGGGTGAAGAAGCAGTTCCTGGGGTCATAGTGGGCCAGGGGCTTCCCGAACTTCGAGACCGCCATCATGCCCACGTAGCATTCCTTCACCTCGGCAAAGGTGGGCCGGCCGGAGAAAAGGTGGATGTTGAGGGCCACCTCCCGGACGGGCGCTCCCATGTCCACATCTATGAACTCCGCCGCGTCCGAATGGGTAATATCGCCGGAAAAGACGATCCCCCCGTCCCTGAACCCGCTGTTCCAGCCGATGGTGAAATTCTCCCCCTCCAGGTCCACAGCGGAGGCGTGGAGATCCACGTCCACTCTTTTGGAATCATTCCAGTAGACAAAGAAGCGGACGGCCCCGATAAACTCCGGGATCTTATAGGCAAGGCCGGACCGGACATAGCCTCCCTCCTGGCTCCGGTCTCCGGTCCTGACCTCGGAACGGGAAAGGTCCAGCGCACCCAGGTCCACAAAGACCTTTTTTCCGGCAAATACAGCGCCGGCCTTTTTCAGCCTTTCCTCCAGGGCCGCCAGGAGAAGGTCCCGGACAGGTCCTGCCGTTTCCCTTCTCTTCCAGGCCGCGGACATGTGGTCCAGCCTCTTCTTTTCCTCCTTCAGAGCCGCCTTCCTTTCGGGAAGGCCAATCTTCCTGATCCGGTCCCGAAGCTCCTCTTCCGCCAGAGCCCGCAGCCTTTCAGGAGAAGCCAGCACAGAGAGGATCTTTTCCTTTCTCTCGATCAGAATGGGACGTGTCCTCTCGATCAGGGCAAGTCTCCTGCGCCGGGAAAGCTCCTTCCTCCCGACTGCTTCCCGGTCTCCGATGTCCCAGGATATCTCCTGCAGGGCAGACCGGCCGTGTTTCCGGAGGTATTCCTCTTCTTCCTCCAGGGCCAGCAGTTCCTCCTCCAGCCCTTCAGCTTCCTGCCCGGAGGCAGATCTTTCCATCCTGACCAGGTCCTCATCGATCTTCCGGACCCTCTCCTCCAGGTCTGCCCGGTATTTTAAAAGGAAAGGTCCCATGACCTCTTCCCGTGAAGCCCAGTCAGCATGACCTCCGGTCAGGTCAAAGATCTCTTCCTCCGCTTCCAGAACAAGGTCTTCCCCGGCCCGGATCTTAGCCCTCTGGATATCCAGATCTTTCTCCGAAGGGGCCTTTCCGTCCAGGATCTCCTGCAGCTTTCCGATGGCGGCCATCAGGGTCTGAACGCTCAGGGAACCTGCCCCGGGCCTCAGGGCCTCCAGGATCTCCTCCTGCCCGTAGCCAAGGCGAAGGAGCCTTCCCAGGCTTCTGATCATGAGGCCCGGACGGCCGGCCAGCATGGACAGGGCCTTCGGGTCTTTCTTCTCCAGAAGCGCTTCCAGCCTGGCGAACCAGGACCGGAGCTCTCCGTCCCGAAGGGCGTTCAGGGCCGCCAGATGGGCGGGGCTGTTGGAAAAGCGGGCGTAGTCCAGCCTCTCCAGGGCTGCCAGGGTCTTCTCGGACCTGTGCATGGAATAGACCAGGTTCTCCTCAAAATCTCCGGCCGGGAAGGTCTCCAGAAGACGGACAAAGAACCGTTTTTCCCCGGTCTTCAGGTGCCAGTCCCGGGCCGCCAGGACATGCTCCAGGCAGCGGAAGACGTCTCCCGTATGCTGGCAGAGAGCAGAGAGGATGGCAAGGGCGGTATTCCTGTCACAGCCATCCAGGATCATGAGGAAGATCTCCTCCAGGTTCTCCTTGAACCGGACCGTGAGACCGGCCGCCAGGGTCGGTTCTATGCGGGCAGCCGCGTAGAGGACCAGGTCCTTTTCCTTGTCGATCATGCGCTGGCGCCTGGAAAAATAGATCTCCATGGGCCGGATATAAATGTCCTTCTCCGGGACCAGCTCCAGGACTTTGGCCTCAAGAAGGGCCTGGTCGGTCTCCCCATCAAAGGTCTCTCCCTCATAGGGAAGCCAGCCCCTGCTGACGGGCAGACCGGTCAGGGATTCGATCCCATAGGTGGAAAAATAATGGATCAGCTGGTGGAGCCGGAACTTGGCCTCGCTCATTTCCATGACCTGGGCCGGAAAACCCGGATACATGGGCTTTGCCTTTACCGCTCCCATCAGGCCCCGGACCTTTTCAAAGAATCCCTCCAGAGAGGGAGAAAGAGCCAGTGCCGCAAGGTCTGCGGGCTTTAAGACAAAGCCAAGGCTCTTCAGGTTCTCATTGACGGTCATGGCAGCTGCCAGATCCTCATCCGTCAGCACTCCTTTGCCGGGATCATAACTGACCATCCGAAGCTCCTGAAGGAGTCCCTGTTCATACATCTTCCAGGTCATTATCTGTTTCATCCTTTCCCTCTCTCCCTCCAAAAGAAAAGCCCGCTTCCCGCGGGCTCTGTCTGCAAAAGAGGAACGGACCACCTGACGACAATGACCGCGGCCGATTTCATTTCGCGTCCAAAGCAATAAAAGTATGTCGTCCAAGGACCGCGGACCCGTCCGTTCCATGGTTAAAATATACACCTCCGGCATCTTGAAGAAAAGAAGGGGGATGGAAAACCGCATTCTACTGCTTGTATAAAGTCTTCTGATTCGGAAATCCGGGCTCCTTCTGCCGGATTCCGGGAAACCAGGCCCCTTCCTTCTCATTCTATCTTCAGTCCCGGAGGATTTATATGCTGCCGGTCCCCGCCAGGATCCTGAATCTGTCTCCATTCTGCCTTCAGGCAACAAAAAAAAGCCATGCGAATGGCTTTTTCCAAAAAGATATATACCTTTTAAAACCGAACAGGAAAAAGAAATCTTTGAAAGCTTCTGGCAAGCTCTGGATAAGCTTCCGACCTATTAGTACGTGTCAGCTGAACATGTTGCCATGCTTACACCTCACGCCTATCTACCTCGTACTCTTCAAGGGGTCTTGTGATGTCTCA
>CAMOUD010000115.1 GCA_946626215.1 uncultured Lachnospiraceae bacterium | reverse complement strand
GCGATATAGGCTCCGATGTCATAGTCGGACCTGGGCGCTTCCTCCTCCAGGGCCCTCTTGAACTGGGTCTCATAGAGCTCGGTGTAGACTCCGCCTGCCCGGACCAGGTCCTGGTGGCGGCCTCTTTCCGCGATCCTTCCCTCCTTGACGACCAGGATCTCATCGGCCGCCAGGATCGTGGAGAGCCTGTGGGCGATCAGGATGCTGGTCCGGGACTCGATCAGGGGATCGATGGCGTCCTGGATCTTCTGCTCGGAAATGGAATCCAGGGCGGAGGTGGCCTCGTCAAAGATCAGGAGGGCCGGATCCTTCAAAAGGACCCTGGCAATGGAGATCCTCTGCTTCTCTCCTCCGGAGAGCTTGAGGCCCCGGTTGCCCACCATGGTATCCAGGCCCGCGGGCTGGGCCTCTATGAAATCATAGATGTTGGCCTTGCGGCAGGCCTCGATGAGGTCTTCCTCCGTGGCGTCCGGCCTGGCGTAGAGGAGGTTGTCCCGGATGGACCCGTTGAACAGGTAGGTCTCCTGGCTGACGATCCCGATATGGCTGCGCAGGAAGGTCAGGTCCAGCTTCCGGACGTCATGGCCGCCGAAGGTGACCGTCCCTCCTGTCGTATCATAGAGCCTGGGGATCAGGTTGACCAGGGTGGACTTGCCGGAGCCCGAGGGCCCGACCACGGCGATGCAGTCCCCGCTCCTGAGCTCAAAGGTGACATCCGACAGGATCTGCCTCTCCCCGTCATAGGAAAAGTCCACATGGTCAAAGGTCACGCTGCCGTCCGTGCTGTCGGGCGTAAGGGCGTCCTCGGCGTTCCTGATCTCCGCCGGCATGTCATAGTATTCAAAGATCCGGGTGAACATGGCCATGGACCGGATCCAGTCCACCTGGATGTTGAGCAGCTGGTTGACGGGCCGGTACATCTGGCCCAGAAGGCCTACCAGGACCGTGATGTCGCCGACGGTCAGGCTGGAATCATACTTCATCATCAGGATGCCGCCCACCAGGTAGAGGAGCATGGGCCCCACGCTGGAGGTGGTGCTGATGATGACCATGAACCACCGGCCCGCCATGCTCTCCCGGATGTTCAGCTTCATCATCCGGCTGTTGGCGTCCTGATAGCGCTGGTACTCATAGTCCTCCCGGCCGAAGAGCCGGACCAGGAGCTGGCCGCTGACCGACAGGGTCTCGTTCAGGATCCCGTTGACCTCATCGTTGACGTCCTGGGCCTCCCGGGTCAGGCTCCACCTGGTCCGCCCGGCGGTCCTGGTGGGAATGACAAAGAGGGGGACGATCAGGATGCCCACGGTGGCCAGGATCGGATTCTGCCGGTACATGATCACCACCGCCACCACCAGAGTGATGGCGTTGGACAGGATATCCTTGAGGGTATTGGCGATGATCCTCTGGACCCCGTCTATGTCGCTGGTCATCCGGGTAATGATATCGCCCTGGCTGGTGGAGGTAAAGAACCTCTGGGACATCTCCTGGAGGTGCCGGTACATGCTGCAGCGCATGTCATAGGTGATATGCTGGGCGATCCAGTTGTTCAGGTAGGATTCCAGGACCCCGATCAGGTTGGACCCCAGCGTGACGGTCAGGGACAGGAGGATCAGGGTGATCAGGGCCTGCATGTTCCTGCCGATCAGGCCCTCGTCAATGATCCGGCCCGTCAGGACCGAGGGAAGGAGGGCCAGGGAGGAGGATACAAAGATCAGGAGGATCACCAGTCCCATCTGCTTCCAGTAGGGCCGGAGATAGGACAGGACCCGGAGGATCAGTTCCTTCGTCACTTTGGGCTGGGACGCCTTTTCTTCTTCTGTCAGATACCGGCCTCCCATGGGGCCGCCGTGTCCTCTTGGTGCCATTGTCTGCCTTCCTTCTTCGCGGAGCGCTTCTAAAAACAGAAGGCGGAATCTGAATCCTGTCTTCAGACTCCGCCTTGCTGACTACCTCTTGATATAACGAATCTGTCCCTGGTCCGAGGCGGTCCACCAGAACCTCCTCCCGCATTTGAAGCAGGTCTTGGGGATCATCCGGGGACGGGATACAGGCCTGACAAGCTCGATTCCAAGCCGGGTACTGCAGAAGGGACAGATCAGCTTCTGCCTGTCCACCTTATTCCTGCAGTCTTCTCTCGATGTCCGCGATCTCCTCCTTCAGCTGGTCGATCTTGAGGATATTCTCCTCGATCCAGCCGAAGATCTGGTCGATCATGGACTGGTCCGCGCTGAGCTCCGCCCGGCCCTGCAGCTTCTTGTTCTGCTGCTGGAGCTTGGCGATCTGGTCCTTTTTGCGGAGGATCAGGGTCTGCATCTTTTCGATCCACTGGACATGCCTCTCCTGGGCGTCCACCTTGCGGCCGTCCCAGAAAGCGTCCTGGATTTCACGGAAGGTCTTCCACAGGGTCTGGTCCGCTTCATGCCCGGAGCTGCCGGCCTGCTTCCAGTCCTGGCTCATGGCCTTCATGCGGTCTGACGCCTCTCTGGTGAAGGTACCGGAGGAAAGGATCTCTCTGGCCTCTTCGATCAAGGCTTCCTTTCTGGCCCGGCTCTCCTGCCATCTCTGGGCGCGCTGGTCGAACCAGGCTTTCTTGCGGTCGAAAAAGCTGCTCCGGACCTGCTGGAACTGGGCCCAGAGACGGTTGTCCTGGTCCCTGCCCGCGCTGCCCAGGGTCTTCCACTTCTCGAAGAGCTCGTTGAGCCTGGCTGTTGTCTTATTCCATTCCTCGGAGTTCTCCGCGGCCTCCCTGGCCTCGGCGATGATGGATTCCTTGGCCGCTTTGATCTGGGCCCTTTTTGCCTCCAGCTCCCGGAAATAGGCCCTCTGTCCTTCGAAGAAACTCTTGCGGGCTGCCTGGAAGGCCTCCCAGACCCGGTCGTTGGCTTCGGCGCCGGCATAGCCCAGCTGCTTCCACTGTTCCATCAGCTCCTTCATCTTCAGGCTTCCGGCCTTCCATTCGCCGGCTTCAGCGGTCTTTTCCGCTTCCTTGACCAGAGCCTCCTTGGCTTCCAGGTTGGTCTTCTGGTCCAGGATCCTCTGCATCCGGTTCTCATATTTGGCAACAGCTTTGGCAAAACGCTCTTCCAGCCCCGTCTCTCTGGGAGTGCCGTATCTGGTCAGGGCTTCAAAGGAGGTACGGATCTCATCAAAGGCGGACAGGTCGGCTGCCCTGTCTCCAAGCAGATCGAACGCCTTGTCTACGAGGGTACGCTTTTCACGGAGCACGGCTTCCATTTCCTTCAGGAAGGCATCCATATGGGCCTTGTCGAAGACCTCTTCTCCGCCTTCGGACTGGGGCTTCTTCCAGCTGAGGACCGTGTATTCCTCTCCCAGCCTGATTCCTGTCCACGTGCCGTGTCCGTCATCAAACTCATCCGGATAGAATTTTTCAGGAACAGCGGGCTCTCCGTCGGGACCTACCGCACCATAAACAACTTCTGCAATTTCAGCGCCGCTCGCTCTGTGCTCCTTAGTCCTGACCTTGGCATTTTCATCATCGAATGTCGGGACCTGTTTCCAAGTTTCCATTATTCCGTACCTCGTTCTGCTGCATCTGTGACTGTGTGATAAGGCTTGCCGCCCGGGGGCGGCACGTATAGACATTACAGGACCATGATACCCTATTTTGTCCTCTACTGCAAAAGATTTTGGAGGGGGACAGGAAAAAACCGTCCGGCGCCGGAGGCGCGCGGACGGCTCGTTCTGTTTCAGATCCTGTCAGGCTCCGGGACCCGGGCTGCCAGGGCCCAGTTCAGGTAATCCCGTTCTCCCGTCACCTCCCGGATGACCCGGATCTCAGGCGGGATATCGATGGGGGTATCCTGGTCCGGCACCTCCACCTCCGCCAGGGCCTGGGTGGACCAGAAGGGGTAGACATCGATCTTGAAATAATGGTTGTTGTAGGTCATGCAGTAGCGGGTCTTGCGGATGGGCCTGAGACTGGGGTCGGCCAGCATCAGGAGCTCCAGATACTCGGTCTGGGTCAGCCGCCTTTCCGTCTCGATCCGCTCTCCCGGGCCGGCAGGCCGCCGGGTGGTCAGATAGTAGGTATAGGCCCCGTCCTCGCCCCGCATCCGGAGCCGGTTCACTTCGCCGCCCTCCGACTTGAGATAGGACTGGATAATGGCGATCCTGCGGCAGTTGGGCAGGGAGGAGAGCCGGTTGACATCGGGGTAGGCGATCAGGAACTTGCGCTCCTGCCGGACCGTCTGGGATTCGCCCAGGAAGAGGGTGATCTCCTCGATCAGCTTCTTGATCTTGCTGTCAAAGTCCGTGGAATTGTCAATGATCTTGAAGTGGGGATGGCCGATCCAGGCCGAGATCAGCCTGTCGTCGATGATGGTGGCCTCCTCCACGGACTCATAGCGGGCCGCGTTGTTGGCCTTGGTATAGAAGGCCTCCGCCCCCTTGGCCGCCGTCACCAGGTGGAACACGGCGTCATAGGAGTCTCTGGCGGAGATCTCGTCCGTCCCGTTCTCCTGAAGGATGGAAACGAACTCATCGTGGGTCATGTAGGCCAGGTTGTCGCAGACGGCCCGGTCGCAGACGATCAGGACCTTGTCCTCGGCCATGACCTGGGCGGCCCGGTCAAAGATCTTTTCCTTCTCCAGCTGCAGGTGGACCTGGAGCCTCTGGTATTCGTAGTTGGTCCGGCAGGTCCAGGGGGCGACGCCGCCCGTGATCAGCTCCGTAGCCGTCTCAGGGATGACCAGGACCCTGTATCCCTTTTTGGTGAACACGTTCTGGATCCATGCCATGGCCGTAGACTTGCCCCCGCAGGGACCTCCGGTGATCACGATCCGGGTGACCTTCTTCTGTTTGCTTTCCATACTGCCCTCCTTATTCCTGAACCGGCAGGCGGGACTGCCCGCCCCTTCTATCATAATCGAATCAGGAGGGAAAATCACTCAGTTTTCGTCCGGAGGCAGGATTTTATAGCCCAGCTTCAGGATCAGGCGGATCGTTTCCAGGGCCGTCCGTCTGTCATACTCCTTCTCCTCCTCCGGCAGGTCCTCATAGGGGACCATGCAGGGAGTCTGAAGGCGCCCGTCGTCCCGGACCGGTCCGTAGGTCCATCCCTGCCGGAAGCGGCCCAGGGCCCAGACCTCATGGGTATTTCTGGCCAGCTTCTCTGTCAGCAGCGCCAGTTCCTCAGGGACAGCTACGCTGCCCGTATCCTCCGGACAGGGCCTGTAGGGGCCCTGTCCCCCTTCATGATCAGTCATCATCCTTCCTCCTTTCTCCGAGCATGGCCCGGACCGCTTTTTCCGCCTGCTGACAGAACGCTTCCCCATAGGGGATCCTGACAGGCTCTTCCTCCCGGCTCTGTACAGGCGAGAATCTCGTGATCCTGACGCTCTCCTCCTCAAAGACGGCCCGCGCCATGCGGAATCCCCTGATGAAGACAGCGGCGGGCAGGGTCCTGCTTCCTTCCCGGATCTCCCCGCAGCCCATATCGTCGAACCAGCCGGTCATCCAGAGATCTCTGGCCATGAAGGTCTGCTCCAGAAGGCCAGGCGTCAGAAGGACCTGCCGGACACAGGCGCCCATGAACCGGAAGGACGCCAGATCTCCGTCGAAGGTCAGGTCGTAGAGGAAGTCCTCCTTTTCCAGGTCCCGGAGGGTCCTTTTCAGGTCCTCCTCGGGAACGGGAAGGGCACTCACCTCCATGGAGTCGAAGAGGATCCGGATCCTGACCCGGCCGTCCTCCTCCCTGACGCAGGCAGGCCTCAGGGTCCTTTCCGTCAGGTCTTCCCTGCGGTAGGAACGGAGGGAGCCGATACAGGTCTTGATGGGACAGGTCCCTTCCGCTGTGACCCGGCAGATGTCCCCGGTGATGTTCCAGACCTGATAGTCTGTGACCAGGCCCTGTCCGAACAGGAAATCCAGCATGGCCCGGGCCACGGAGGCCTGGGAGGCCGGGATCTTCATCTCGGTCCTGAAGGCTTCGGCATCGGGTACAAAGAGGACCTCCCGGACCAGATCGTCCCTGCCGATATGGTCCGCCAGCTTCCTCTGCAGGAGGGCAAATCGCCCATGGCCGGTCCTGTACGCGATCTTCCGCAGGGGCTCCAGCTCGGAGGACATGGGAGGCATGCCCGTTTCCTTCATCCCGGAACCGAAGAGGACATTCATGTCCCGGACCCGCAGGAAGGTCCCGGTCGAATAGTATTCGATCTCCGGACATCCTTTCAGGTCCCGGAAGGAGGAGGCGTCCTCCGTCCAGGAAAAGCAGGCAGGAGCGTCCGGACCGGCAGCCTCTCTGAAAAGGGCCCGGCTTTCCCCGTCCCCGAACATGTCGGGAGTCAGGTCCAGATAGCCGGCACGCGTCCGGGAAAGAAGGTCCGCCGCGGCCGGGGCCGCGTCCCTGCCGCTTTCATAGGATCCGGCGTCCGTGACCTGGAACTGGTCGTTCTCATAGGCCAGGAGCTTTTTCCTTTCCCTTTCCTCCAGCTCCCGATCCATAAAGAGCTGGAAAACGATCCGGCTCCGGAGGCCCCTGCTCAGGAAGGCGTCCGAAATGGCTTCCATGGCGGAGATCAGGTCCTTTGCCCTGCGGTCTCTGCCGACCCATACCGGGCAGAGGAAGCTCTCCGGATTCAGGACCATGGCAGAAGCAGCGGTCCTGAACAGGCCTCTGTCGCCGTCCCAGTCCAGAGGAGAGGCCATGACCATGTCCGTCTTTCTGGTCAGCAGGAAAGGGATCTGGTCGATCAGGGCCTTGTCGTTGAGCTTATAGTCCCGGTACATGAAGCTTTCCCGGACAGGGTAGAGAGCTTCCTCGATCCTCTCCAGCCGGTACCTGATGTCCTCATGATAGTAGGGGATCTCCTCCCGGGTCAGAGCCAGGAGCGCGTCCCTGTACCGTTTATGTCCTCTGATATAGACAAGGTTCCCTTCCAGGATGCTCCGGACGCAGAACAGATACTGCTCGAAGGCGTCCTGCACCGAAGCGGGGGCTCCGGTCAGGCGGCTCCGGATCACGGCCAGTTCCTCATCCTCCAGATGGTTCTCCCGGATAAAGGCCTCCGCCTCTCTGACAAAGAGCCTGTGGAGCTCCACGCTCATCCTGTCCAGGGGATCCAGGGCTTCGTCATAATCGCCCGGCTGGTCCCATCTCTCCCGGCTTTCCGTATAGGCGGGAGAGACCAGGGGCATTTCCCGGGTGCTGGGGATCAGGCACATCTGGATCCTGGCGTCCATGTCCCGGACAGCGTGATGACGGACGGCATAGGCAAGGTCCAGCTCCCCTTTCTTTAAGGGAGCGTCCCATCCGCTGCAGGCCTTTTCCAGGCACCAGCGCCTGTGCTCCATCCAGATGAGTTCCCGGTAAAGGGATCCTTCTCCCTGGTCTGTCAGGACGCCCGACCGGAAGAGGCCGGCAGCCTTTCCGGGGTCCTTCCGGTACAGGCCCGTTCCGATCCCGGCGGCCCAGAGCCTGTAGGGCAGGGCAGCCGCGAAGCCCATGGAGGAAATATACTCATAGGGCTGCTGGAATTCTTTCCAGGCCTCCTCCGGGTCCGCGTTGACCTGGGCCCAGGTCAGGTGGACATGGAAGGCGATCCTTTCCAGGTCCGGGTCGACCTGGGTCAGGCCCTGGATCACGGAAACGGCCCCGGCGCACGCGCCTTCGGCGGTCTTTTCCTCTCTGGCGGCGGGATAGGCAGCCATCAGCCGGATCCCGGCCCCTTCGGCCGCTTCCCGGATCCGCAGGGCCTGGAGGCGGCTCAGGTTCTCATCTCCCAGGGACAGGAAGACATAGTGCCAGCCTCCCTCCTCCAGGAAATCCGCGATCCGGTCCCCGGGACAGTCGTCCTCCTCCGTCTGCAGCCAGCAGGGGAGCTCGCCGAAGTCCAGCCGGCCGCATTTGTCCCTGCCGGGCCCGTCCACGCTGATGAATCTTTCCAGGGCAGGCCGCCTTTCCAGATAGGCGGGCCTGACCAGGTCCGGATCCTCGCACAGAAGGGTGACGCGGGGCATGATCCCC
>CAMOUD010000114.1 GCA_946626215.1 uncultured Lachnospiraceae bacterium | reverse complement strand
CCCGGCGTCTGGACACAGTCCCGGATGATGGAGGGGAGGAATTCGTCCCACTTGACCTCCAGGATGATGACCGGGTCCCCGGCCGGGACGGTCAGGCAGTCCGGATCCAGGAAGTCAGTGCCGCCAAGGCCGGTCCGGATGTCATAGTCAAAGGTCACCCGGACGTTGCCCGGCCCGTAGATGTAGGGCTCTCTGGTATAGTCCACGATGGTCTTGGGCCGAAGGCCCTGGAAGGTCATCTTGCAGAAGAGCTCCTCCACCAGGGGCCTGCCCGATCCCAGCATCCAGTCCAGGTCGCCCTCCGTGATCTTCCGGGCCTCTTCCCGGGTCAGGGGGGCCGAGAACTTGGTGCCGAGGCCGTTCCTTTTGCTCTTTTTCTCCAGATGGATCAGGGAGGTGTCTCCGTTGTAATACCGGATACGGAACTTCTCCCGCATGTTCACGCCGTCCGTCTTCTCCCGGAGGGCCTTGTCCCTGTCATTGTCAAAATAGAGGCTCCGGATCAGGTATCTGCCGTCCACCGCGTGGGGGTCCGGCTCCATGACCGCCCGGAGCCTGGCCCGGATGGCCAGAAGATCCATATAGCTGATCTCATGCTTCCATTCGTGTCTGTACTGTATATCCATGCCTGCCTCCTTTCCGTTTATGTATGGCCGCCTTGCTTCCGGCGACAGGTACACAATACGGGAGGTAACTTAATGGAACCTTAAAAATCAGAATAAGTTTGAAAAATCAGGACGAAATATATCGCGGGGGAAGAAACCCGGTCCGGCACCAGGCCAAGAAGGGGGCCGGACCGGAAGAAGGAGCTTCCTCAGGTATGGCGGACCACCTCAAAGCGCTGGAGGCGGATGTTCCTGTCGTATTCAAAGGAGATCCCGCCCTTTCTGGCCGCGATCTCGACCTGGTCCTCCACCGTGTCCACACCCTCCAGGTCAGGCAGGAGAAGGCCCCGCTTACGGCCGCAGGAGACTATGACTCCGTAGCGCTTTACGTCCAGCTGGGAGGGGCTGTCGATGTCCTCCGGCTCTCCCAGCACGTCCACGCTGTACTCCAGGAGGGGGAGCTCCTTTTCCTCCACCTGGTGGAAGCGGTGGTCCCGGGAGCAGGCGCTGATCCCGTTCTCGATGATCTCCCTGGCCAGGCAGTCCCGGCAGGGAGCGATGGTCCCGATGCAGCCTCTGAGCTTTCCTTCCTTATGAAGGGAAACAAAGGCGCCGGCCCGGGTGGTCAGAAGGTCCTCCGGCAGGTCCAGGGCCTTTTCCGCCTCCCGGAGGGACAGGGGGCGGCCGGTCCGGGTATAGGTCTCCACAGACAGCCTGGCCAGACGGACCAGGGGGTCCTCCCGGTCCCGGACGGCGGCTCTTCTTTCCCTTTCCTTTTCTTCCCACTGGTCCAGGAAATTCCTCTCCGGGTCTTCGCCCGCGGTCTCGTAAAGGCAGACCCCGTAGCCCACGCCGAAGGTCCCCTGGTGGGACAGGCGGCGGGTCTTTACGGCCGTCCTGTCCAGGGCCCCGGCCATCATGACGAAGGACCGGTGGCCGCACTCGGCAGCCTTGTCGCAGAAGGTCTCATCAAAGGCAAAGAGTTCGCCGAAGGCGGCCCTTCCCATGACGTCCATGATCCTTTCATCATAGACAGGCCCCTCCGGGGCAAGGCCGTAGGGCCCCTCCTTCAGGAGCTTGTGGGAGAGGTCCCCGCTCCCCACAAAGAAGACCCTCCGGCCCAGGGAATCGCTGACCCTCCGGATCATCTGCCCCAGCCGGTAATGGTCTGTCAGGGACAGGCCCGAAAGGCCGACCCGGACGATCCGGAAGTCGGTATATTCCTTCCGGATAAAGTAAAGGGGGATCATGACCCCGTGGTCCAGGGCCGGATCCGGGTATTCCGTCACGCCGGCGGGAAAGCCCTCCTTGTCCGCCAGGTCGGAAAGGGCCCGGACAAAGTCCCTGTCATAGGAGGCACTGATCTTCACCTGGCCGGCCCGGAACCTGGAAAAGGAGCCTTTCCCCTCGCTGCCTCCTCCGATGGAGAAGTAGTCCGCGTACATGACGGTATGGGGAGAGGCAATGATGAGGGTATCGGGGGCCAGGCGGCGGACCAGACGGGCCGCCTCCATATAGGAGTCCGCGGTCTCACGGATCTTTTTTTCTTCTCCCCGGCCGATCTCGGGAAGGATGATGGGGGGATGGGGTACCATGCAGGCGCCGATGACAGACATGACTTTCCTCCTTTTCCGGTTTCGATATCCGGTTTTCCTTTTTACTCTTTTATCTTCCACTAAAAGCTATTGGCTTCTCCGCTCCCGGGCAAAGGATCAGATGTTGCCGGGATAGACATAGGTCAGGTACTCCCGGGCGATCCCGCAAAGGCCAAGGACCGTCCGGACCGGGGTGGGCCCCCTGTCCCGCATCCGGTACCTGGGGAAAAAGCGGGAGATATGGAGGGGGATCTCCTTTCCCCTTCCTCCGTCCAGGCCTGCCAGAAAGGCGAAAGCCTGCCTGGCTTCCTCCTCCGAATCGTTGAGGCCCGGCACGGCCAGGTAGGTCACCTCCAGGTGGGTCCTGCCGGCCGCCGCCTCCAGGAAGGCCAGGACCGTGTCCAGGTCCCCTCCCAGGACCTTTTTGTAGGTCTCCGCCCGGAAGGCCTTCAGGTCCACGTTCATGGCGTCCACATAGGGAAGGACCTCCTCCAGGACGGGAAGGCGGACAGACCCGTTGGTCACCAGGACCGTCTTCATGCCCGCCTCCTGCAGGAGCCTGCCGCAGTCCCGGACATATTCCCAGGAGACCAGAGGCTCATTGTAGGTAAAGGCGGCCCCGATATTGCCCTCCTCCGCAAGGTCCCCGGCCAGGGCGCAGAGTTCCTCCGGGCTCACCTCCCGCCAGGGGACCTCTCTCTCCCCGGCCTGGGAGATGGAATCGTTCTGGCAGTAGGCGCAGGAAAGGCTGCAGCCGTAGGACCCGGCGGAAAGGATCTTCGAGCCGGGATAGAACCGGTTCAAGGGCTTTTTCTCGATGGGGTCCAGGGCCAGGGAGGTCAGCCTTCCGTAGTTTTCGCTGACCACCCTTCCGTCCCGGCAGACCCGGGCCCTGCACCGGCCCTTCTGGCCTTCCGACAGGCGGCAGGCATGCATGCAGACGGGGCAGGTCACTTTTTCCTGTTTGTTCATGAGGCCGTCTCCTTTCCTCTGACCGGCGGCTTCCGGAACGCCGGCCTTCTCACCTTCTTATTTCTGCTTTTTTATGGGCTTCCTGCTTTGCCTGTCCTGTCAGGTCCCCGTTTCCGGATACAGGTCATCCAGAGAACGGAGCCGCATATGCGCGCGGCCGGTCCGCGTCACCAGCCGGCCTTATCCATCATATAAGCCAGGATGTGGATGGCCTGCTGGAACCTGCCCTCCCGGATCAGGGCCTCGATCTCTTCCCCTGTCAGGAAGACATTTCCCAGGAACTCCGTATCGTCCAGATCCAGGTCCCCGGCCCGGACGCAGTCATCCGCCGCGAAGATCCAGGCATAGTTGTCCGCCAGGGTGGCGTGGGAGGGGACCACCAGAAGCCGGCGCCATTTGTCGGACACATAGCCGGTCTCCTCCCGGAGCTCCCGCTTTGCCGCCTCCAGGGCGTCCTCGGCCCCGGCAAGGGGCTCTGCCGGAGAGGCGTAGTCCCGCTGGCCCTGCCGCTCGATCCCCCCTGCCGGGAATTCGGTGGTCACCGCCCGGATTCCGTGGCGGAACTGGCGGACGCAGATGTAGCGGCCCTCCCGGTCCCTGGCCAGGATCACGACATAGTCCCGGCGGCTGTAGTTATAAAAGGGCTCGAACTCGGTCCCGTCCGGGAACCTGTAGCGGACCCTCCGGAAATCGATCCATTTGTCCGTGACCAGGTGGTCCGTCCGGACCTCCTCCCAGGCCAGGGCCTCATCGTCCCACGCGCTCTGCTTCTTATCTTCCATTGTATCCTGTATCCTTTCCGCTCCCTAAGCTGATATAATAGGAACCTGGAAAAGCCGGCAGGCGCCGGCGCCTTTCCTGATTCCCTGTATTCTTCTGTGAGGAGCTTATTCATGCATATCCTGGTCACGGGCTTTGAGCCCTTCGGCGGTCACAAGGTCAACGCCTCCTGGGAGTCGGTCCGCCGCCTGCCCTCCTTTGTTTCCGGACACGAGATCACTTCCTTCCAGCTCCCGGTGGACTTTGAAAGAGCCGCCGAGCTGGCCCTCCTGAGGGCCGAGATCCTGGAGGCGGACGCTGTCCTCTGCGTCGGCATGGCCGCCGGCAGGGAAAAGATCTGTCTTGAGGCCCGGGCCGTCAACCGGATGGAGACGGCGGTCCCCGACAACGCGGGCTTTTGTCCCCGGGGAGAGGCCATCGAGGAGGACGGCCCTTCCGAACGTCTTTCTTCCATGCCGGTCTCTGCCATGGCTCTGGCCCTTACGGAGGCCGGGATCCCGGCAGCCGTTTCAGAAGACGCGGGCACCTTTGTCTGCAACGACCTTTTCTACCGGCTCCTTTCCGAATACGAAGGCAGCCGGATCTCTGTCGGCTTCATTCATGTCCCCTCCGCTAAGACCCTGGAGACCTCCCTGGTCACCCGGGCCCTGGAGATCTGCCTGGCCTGCCTGTGAGGCCTAGAGGCCCAGGCGCCGCAGGACCCCCTCCGGGGTCACGCCGGGATGGGTCAGGATCATCCGGCAGATCTCTTCCGACAGGTCTTCCCCGATGGCAAGCTTTTCCGATACCTCCCGGACAGACCGGCCCCTGGCCACCATGTCCATGGCCTTTCGGATCATAGCCCCCGTCAGGTCCATCCGGTCCTTAAAGGTGGCTTCGATCTTAAGGGCCTCCCCCGCTTCCGAAGGAAGGTCGATCCGTTCGACCTTCTTTATTTTTCCCCGGCTGATGATCATCTCCGCCATGGTGGCAGGCCTCCCGAACCTCCTGGGCCCGCAGGAGCCCGGGTTCAGGAAAAGAGTCCCTTCGGACAGGACCTGGTCATAGACATGGGAATGGCCGCAGATGACAGCGTCATAGGCCGACAGGTCCCCCGGCAGGTCCCTTTTTTTGTGGGTCATGTAGAAGATGACCCCGTCCAGGGTAAACTCCTGGGACCAGGGAAGGATTCCCGCCCATTCTCCGTCCGTATTGCCCCGGACCGCGTAAAGGGGAGCCAGTCCGTCCAGGGCCTCCAGGACCTCCGGGCTGCTGAAATCGCCGGCGTGAAGGATGGCCTGGCAGTTCTTCAGCCGCTCCAGGACCTGAGGCCTCAGCAGGCCGTGGGTGTCCGATATGATTCCGATCTTCATGGGGACCTCCTTTTTTCGCCTTTTGCAAATATTCTAATCCCCTCCCGGATATGCCGCAAGAAGGCATCCCGGAAGGGGAAAACGAACGGCCGGACAGGCCCTCCCGGTCCTCTTCCGGGAAAGCCTGTCCGGCCTTAAGGAAAGGCACTGCGCGGATCAAAAAAGAGCCTCCCGGCAGCCGCGGGCGGCTGTCAGAAGGCCCTTCTATCGGATCCGGTCCGGTCTTTTCCAAGGCCGGGCCGGTCCTCTTTTTCAGTTTTTCCGGTCAGCGGAACCTGGCCCTCATAAGGGGCATCCGATAGCCCTTCTTATCGATCTGCAGACCGCAGTCGGGGCACTTCCAGCCGCCCAGGGGTCCCTGCCAGCGGCTCCAGTCCATCTCCACATTACACCTGGGACACATCATACCACGAAACCTCCTCTTTCCTCCGGCCAGGCCGGGCTTCCGGTCCTTCCGGGCATTCCCGCTGCCCCTTCGGACCTTTTTCCTCTGTTCATGGTCTTACTATATCAAGTACCTGTCCCGCTGCCCTCAGGGGGGCAGAATTCAGACATGTCCCGGGCGGGGCGCCTTGTCCTCAGTCAATGACTTCGCCGTTGGACCTGCAGACCTTCTGGTACCAGTAGAAGGAATCCTTGCGGCTCCTGGAGAAGTCGCCGGTCCCGTCATCATGCCGGTCCACGTAGATGAAGCCGTAGCGCTTGGCGTACTGGCCGGTTCCTGCCGACACCAGATCGATGGGGCCCCAGGTGGTATAGCCGATCAGATCCACGCCGTCCCGGACAGCCTCCCGCATGGCCCGGATGTGCTCCCGGAAGTAGGAGATCCTGTAATCGTCATGGATGGACCCGTCCTCTTCCACCTTGTCGAAGGCGCCGAAGCCGTTCTCCACCACCATGAGAGGGGTGCCGGGATAGCGGCCGGCCAGAGCGTTGAGGGTGTAGCGAAGGCCGTCGGGATCGATCTGCCAACCCCAGTCGGAGGCCTTGAGATAGGGATTCTTCGCCCCGCTCATCATGTTGCCCTTGACCTGCTCGGCCCCTTCCTGGACCGTGACGCAGTTGGACATGTAGTAGGAGAAGGTATAGAAGTCCACCGTGCCCTGCCGGATAATGGCCAGGTCCTCTTCCTTGTCCATGAAAGAGGTATCAAGGCCCAGGTCCTCATAGTACTTCCTGGCAAAATAGGGATATTCGCCCCGGACCTGGACGTCGCCGCAGATGTTGTTGCAGATGTCGTCCCGCTTCTGGCACTCCAGGATATCCTTGGGATTGGGGGTCAGGGGGTACCAGGTGATGTGGCAGATCATGTTGCCGATCTTGAAATCGGGATCGATCTTATGGCCCTCGATGACTGCCAGCGCGGAGGCCACGAACTCGTTGTGCAGGGCCTCGAACTGCATCTGGGGCACATAGGCCAGCTCCGGAATGGTGCAGCGCTCTGTCCTTTCCAGGTCAGAATCCTGGACCAGGCCCAGACCGTAGAGGGCGCCCATCTGGGGATCCATGATGGGGATGTTGATCTCGTTGAAGGTCAGCCAGTATTTGACCTTGTCCTTATAGCGCTTAAAGCAGGTCGTGGCATACCTGACAAAGAGATCGATGACCCTTCTGTCGGAGAAGCCCTTGTACTTGGTCACGATGGCCCAGGGGATCTCATAATGGCAGAGAGTGACCAGGGGCTCGATGCCATGCTTATGACACTCATCAAAAATGGCGTCATAGAAGGCAAGGCCTTCCTCATTGGGCTCCTCATCGTCCCCGTTGGGGAAGATCCTGCCCCAGTTGATGGACAGACGGTAGCAGGTAAAGCCCATCTCTCCGAAGAGGGCGATATCCTCCTTGTAGTGATGGTACATGTCTACCGCCTCATGGGAGGGATAGAAGACGCCCGGCTCGATCTTCGGGCAGAAGGTCCGGGGGGTATTGACGTCCCCGCCCAGGAGCATATCCGGCACGGACAGGCCCTTGCCGCCCTCCAGGTAGCCGCCTTCACACTGATTGGCAGCAGTGGCGCCGCCCCATAAAAAATCTTTTCTGAATCCTTTCATAACTGTCTCCTTCCGGTGTTCCTGAACTCTTATTTCCTGATAAAGGCCGTATCCGATTCCGGAGCGGAATCATCTGATACATAGCGCTCCACCCGCATATGGAGGTCATATTTCTCCCGGAGGGCCGCCAGCTGGGCCATCATGGGAGAAGCGTGATGAATGTCGATGGACGCCTGGTCCTCCCAGGAGTCGATCAGGAGAATGGTCTCCGGGTCGTCCAGAGGCTGGAAATAGTCATAGCGCAGGTTCCCCTGCTCGGCCCGGATCTTCGCCACGATCCCGGTCCTTGTCATTTCCTCCGCGAAAGCGCGGGCAGATCCGTTTTTTCCTGTGTAATACAGATTGACTGTGATTGCCATTGGTCTTCTTCCTTTCTCGTACAGACTCCGGATCCCTGTCCCCGCAGGGGCCCGCTTCTATTGTATCAAAACCATCCCGTTGATAGGAAACCCTTTTTGCTCTCCGCCTCAGGCCGCTCTCCAGGCCTTCCCGGAAAGGCTCTCTGAAAGAAACGCTGAGAGAGTCCGTAAAAACGAACGGAGCCTCACAGGCCGCGTTCCCGCGCGGTCTGCAAGACTCTGTTCAAAGGTCCTGTCAAAGGCAGGGCCCGGAGGCCCGCTAGTCTGTCAGCTGGTCTTATCCTCCGGATCCGTAAAGGTGATGGTCCTGGTATCCACCTCTGCCCATTCCTTCATG
>CAMOUD010000113.1 GCA_946626215.1 uncultured Lachnospiraceae bacterium | reverse complement strand
CTGTTCCATCCTACCCACCCGGTCATTTTCTGTCAACTGATCAAAAAGATCTCTCCAGGCAGGGCCAGGGCCTGCATGGACCAGGATCCGGCCCCCTGCCTGCCATTTGACGCGCCCCCTCCCGCGCGGTAAGATAAGGCCGTACCAAGAGCCTGAAAGGAGGCGGCCATGACCTTTGAAGAAATCCTGGAGACCAGGAACCGCACCAATGCTTTCGGGAACCTTCTCGGCATCCGGCTGACCAGGGTGGAACAGTTCTACGCTGAAGCGCAGGTAGAAGTCCGGGAGGACTTCCTCAACCCCCAGAACGCCGTGCACGGGGGCCTCATCTATACCCTGGCAGACCTCTGCGTGGGAGGAGCCGCCTGCACGGCAGGAGACCCGCCCGGCATGATGGTGGCCACGGTGGACGGGACCTTCCATTACCTGAGGCCCGGCATCGGCTGCAGGACCTTATACGCCAAGTCCAGAAAGATCAAGGTCGGCAGCCGCTTCATGGTCTTCGGCGTCACCGTGGAGGACCAGACCGGCAGGGTCCTGGCGGAGGGGATCTTCACCTACACCTCCCTGGGAAAGCCTCTGGGGTCTGCCTGACGCCCTGAGCCCGGATCCGCCCTCCCCCTGGGGCAGGGGGGATCAGAAGGTCCGGGAAAAACGAAGCGCGGAAAAACAGAAGAACGCAGGAAACAGGACTGCTTTCAGAAGCGGAAGCGCTCCCCTACGGCCGGGCCGGAAGGGAGCGCTTTTCTCTTTTCTTACAGGTGTTCCGTCATTGGCTCCCGAGGAGATCCGCGCCTGCGGGGCCCCTTACGGGATTTCCTTCCCGGATCAGAAGGTGAAATCCTGGTCGTAATGGTCGGCCCCGGCCAGAGAAGGCACGGGAAGGACGGCGTGGAAGAAGCCGTCCGCGTCCATGTACATGGGAAGGTCGGTCCGGATCAGGTCCCTGCCCTCTTCCAGGACCTTCTCGCCCTCCGCGCCGGCGTCCGGGTACCGTTCCCGGAAGGCCTCCGCCGTCATGTCGGCTGCCCTGGCCAGGAAGTCCTCCTCGGTCAGGCCCACCGATTCCAGAAGCTCCTTGTTGGTGACGGCCTTATCGGCTGTAAAGTCATAGGTATAGGCGGCGCAGGTCGTATAGTCCCCCTCATAGGAGGTGGTGACCAGGACGCTGGCCCTGTCTCCCATTTCAAAGTCCTGATAGACCAGGGAGGTGCAGACCAGGGAAAGGCCGTCCTCCATGTTGGAAAGCTCCTTGTCCACGGTATCCCTGAAGGCTTCCAGGATCTCCGCGTTGAGGGCCCTGGCGGCCTCCGTATCCGCGTTGAAGCGGGGAATGAAATAGGAGTATTCGTAGGTATTGCCGGCGTCGTCCTGATAGGTTCCCTGCTTCGTCAGGGCATCCGACACCAGAGGCCCCTGGAACTGAGGGGTCCCGGGATAGAGGCAGTCCTCCTCGTGCATCAGGACGATCTCGCCGGTGTCCCGGTCGACCAGCACATAGAAGGTGCCGTTCCTGGCGTAGGAATCCCTCCATCCGATGGAATTGTCCGGATCCAGGGTCTGGTCATTGATGACCAGGGCCGTGTAATGGTCCAGGTCTTCCTTCAGTTCCACGCAGGAAAAGCTTTCCTCCGGATCAAAGTCTCCTGTCAGGGCGATGCCGTCCAGGGTCTCCTCGATGGAGGCGTACAGCTCTTCCTCGGGCTTATCCTCAAAAAGAGAGACGTCCGTGACCGTATCGATCTTCAGGGAGTCCGCCTTCCCGGCGTCCCCTGAGAGAACGGCCCCTTCATACAGGTAGGACATGGAGCCCTCCACCTTGCCGGCCCTGATCTGGAAGGCAGTGCCCTCCATGGCAAAATCCCAGAAGGAGTCATATCCCTTCTTGTCTTCGCCGCCGGACAGCCGGCCCAGGCTGACGCTCTCTCCCTTATGAAGGTCATAGGCATAGAGGGCCTGCTTGTCCTGGCTTCCGCCCACGGCGTAAAGGACATAGCCGGATCCCGCGCCGACATAGAACACGTTCCTGTCCGGATCCGAAAGGACCGCTGCCTGCTGGTCGCCCTGCCAGAGCTCCAGGCTGATGGTGCCCTGCTCGTCATAGGCCTTGAGGACCAGGGTCCCCGTATCCTCCTCCAGTCCCGAGAAGAAGAGACTGTGGTCACTGGGCAGGCGCTTTACGTCCGTCCCGTCCGGCAGGCAGGAATAGATGAAGCAGAGGGGCTCCCCGTCCTCTCCCGTTTCCTGGCCCTCCATGTAAAAACGGCCGTCCAGAAGAGAAATGCTGCCGTAGCCGCTGTCCGAGAACAGATAGGAGGTATCTCCCGTCAGGGTATGGTAGACCATCATGTCCGAGGGCCGGCCCGTGGGAGCGGACAGGAAATTGCCGCCCAGGGCGGAATGGTCCAGGGAGTCCGCGGGGTAGGACCGGAAATAAAGCTCCGTCCCCTGCAGGACAAAATAACCGCCGTTGCCGCTGATGGCTTCCGCCGTCTCAGGGGAAGCCGCCTCATCTGCTGCCGCCGCTTCCTCGGCCGCCTGGGCCTGAACAGGAAGAAAGCCGCAGCCGCCCAGAAGGGCTGTTCCCATGACCAGGCTGGTCAGGACCGCTGTAAGTTTCGCAGGCTTCATAGTATCCTCCCGGCCGCGCGCAGGACGCGGCCTCCTTGTATCCACCGGATGTCCGGAGGGCATCCGACGGCATGTGTCCGACTGCTGTGTTTTGTGTGTCCTTTTATTATACATAAAAATGACCCTTGCGGTACAGTCTCAGATTGTCCTGTTCCGGGTACTTTCACTTTCAATTTTCCCCGTTTTCCTATATGATGGACCATGGCGCCGCGAATCCTGTCTGCCTGTCTTCCGGCAGGCCCAAGCGGAAAGAAATCCGGCGTCAGAAAAGGAAAGGACCATGAAAGAACTGCTGGAACTCTATCTGGAATTTATGAAGATCGGTGCCGTCAATTTCGGCGGCGGCTACGCCATGCTGCCCCTCCTGGAGCGGGAGCTGGTGACGGAAAAAAAGTGGGTCACCACCGAAGACCTTCTGGACTACTTCGCCATCGGCCAGTGCACGCCCGGCGTCATTGCCCTCAATGTTTCCACCTTCATCGGCAACAAGCGGAAAGGCACCCTGGGAGGCGTCGTTGCCAGCCTGGGGTTCCTGAGCATTCCCATCCTGATCATCCTGGTCATCGCCATGTTCCTGACCAATTTCGCCGACCTGCCGGTGGTCAAGAACGCCTTTGCCGGCATCCGGGTCTGCGTCTGCGTCCTGATCTTCCAGGCCGTCCTCCGGCTCTGGTCCAAGTCCATCGTGGACAAGGTCACCCTGGCCCTCTACCTGGTCATCTTTTTCCTGGCTGCCTTCGGCTCCCTGCTGCCTGTCAAGGTCCCGGCCGCGGTCCTGGTCATCTGCGCCGGCGTCTTCGGCGTCTTTTTCGGAAAGGGAGGGGAGAAGAAATGATCTATCTGCGGCTCTTTATCAACTTTTTCAAGACCGGTCTCTTCACCGTCGGCGGGGGCCTGGCCACCCTGCCCTTCCTCTATGAGATGTCCGACGCCACCCACTGGTTCAGCCACGGGGACATCGCGGACATGATCGCCATCTCCGAGTCCACCCCCGGAGCCATCGGCATCAACATGGCCACCTACGCGGGCTTCAAGACCGGCGGGATCCCCGGCGGCTTCGTGGCCACCGTCGGCCTGGCCGCCCCCAGTATCATCATCATCCTGATCATCTCCCGGTTCCTGGCCAGGTTCCGGACCAACCCCTACGTGGAAAAGGCCTTCTACGGCCTCCGGGCTGCCTCCATCGCCATGATCACGGCGGCCGGCCTCAACGTGGCCAGGATCGCCCTGGTGGACATCCCCGCTTTTCAGGAGACCGGGTCCGTCACCGACCTGGTCCTGTGGAAGGCCGTCCTCCTGGCCATAGCCGTCTTCCTCTTCATGAAAAAGTTCAAGACCCATCCCATCGTGGTCCTGGCCGCCTCCGCCTGCGTCGGCATCCTGTTCCGCTTCGGCGGCGTCTGAGTCCGGCCCCGGCCTGTACGCGGCAGAAAGCCGGCGTCTCTCCCTTCCCGGGAAAGACGCCGGTTTCCCTTATGCGCATCATCTGACCGCTTTTCTTCAGGAAGCAGACAGAGGCTCATGCCCTGACATCCTCTCCGGCCTCGTTCTCAATGATGTCCGCCACCTGAAAGCTCCCCTTCCCGTCCGGCTCCAGCACGTAGACCGTGCAGTTCTTCACCGGATGTTTCCGGATGTCCTCCGCCTTCAGCCCGTCTATGGCCATGAGCATGGCGTGCATCCAGCCGTTGTGGGTGCAGACCAGGGTCCGCTCCGGCAGGTCCCGGCCGGCCAGCCAGGAAAGGAAGGCGCCGGCCCTTTCCGCCAGGTCCTGGTAGGACTCTCCTCCCGGCAGGGGCACGTAGCGCTCGGGGTGATGCATGAAGTTGTCCATGGCCTCGGAGGGATCCGCGTAGCTTTTCCCCTGAAGGCCTCCCACCTCGATCTCCCGGAGGCGCCGGTCCATCAGGAAGGTCTCATGGGGCCGGCCCGATACGATCTCACCGGTCACATAGGCCCTCTGAAGAGGGCTGGAATAGATCCTGCCAAAGGATGTGATCCCCCTGGCCAGGAGCCTCTCCCTGGCCTCAAGGGCCTGCCGGACGCCCTCCTCGGAGAGGGGGATGTCCAGGTTCCCCTGTATGATCCTTCTTTTATTGTATTCCGACTGACCATGCCGGATCACATAGACCTGCATCTGGACTCCTTTCTCCGCCCTCTGCCGGGAACCGGTCAAAAGCAGCGGACCACGTAAAACTTATCTTATGTCTGGCATTCATTCTTCCGGCCGCTCCATGCTATAATACTCCTGATGGAGCATCACCGACCATCATCCGGAAGGAGAGACCTGGTCCTCCCCGGGCCGCGCCGCGGCAGAAAGGAAGAAAGATGACAAGAAAGATCGCAGTTCCCGGACGGGACGGAAACCTCTATGTCCCCTATGAAAACAGGACCGGCGACAAAGCCGTTGTCTATTTTACCAGAGATCTCTCCCCGGAGGGACTCAAAAAGATCTACGATAAGGTCTCGGAAGGCCTGACCGGAAAGCTGGCCGTCAAGCTCCACACCGGCGAGGCCGAGGGCCCCAACATCATTCCCCGCCCCTGGGTCCGGTCCCTCTTTGAAGACCGGCTCCAGAACGCGGCCATCGTAGAGACCAACACCTACTATGAGGGAAGCCGCTATACCACCGAGGCCCACAGGAAGACCCTGGAAATCAACGGCTGGACCTTCTGCCCCGTGGACATCATGGATGAGGACGGCGTGGCCGCCCTGCCCGTGGAAGGCGGCAAGTGGTTCACCGAGATGCACGTGGGCGACCACATGCTCTCCTATGATTCCCTTCTGACCCTGACCCACTTCAAGGGCCATGCCATGGGCGGCTTCGGCGGCTCCAACAAGAACATCGGCATCGGCTGCGCCGACGGCCGGATCGGCAAGCGGGACATCCATACCACTCCCGGCCAGCCCAACATGTGGGACATCGCGGAGGAAGAGCTCATGGAGCGGATCTCCGAATCCACCAAGGCCACCATCGACCACTTCAAGGGCCATGTTTCCTACATCAACGTCATGCGGAACATGTCCGTCTCCTGCGACTGTGAAGGAAAGGGGGCCGAGCCCGTGGTCACCCCCGATGTGGGCATCCTGGCCTCCTATGATATCCTGGCCGTGGACAACGCCTGCATCGACCTGATCTATTCCCTGCCCGGCGGCGGCGGAAAGACCTTCATCGAGCGCGTGGAGACCCGGCACGGTCTGCGCCAGCTCTCCTACATGAAGGAGCTGGGCATGGGCCATGACCGCTATCAGCTCATCGACATCGACAACGATGACAGGGAGATCACGGCCGCCGAGGCTGTGAAGGACGTCGCTCCCGGCTGGAGGCCCGATTCCTACAACACCTTCCCCGGACGCAACAAGCTGAACTGAGCCCCATCCTCAAAAACGGCAGGTCCCGGCATGGACCAGACCGCCCCGGAGGGATCCTGACCGGATCCCTCCGGGGTCTTTCTTTCTCTTCCTCTCTGTTCCTCCCTCTTCCCCTCTGTTCCTCCCTCTTCCTCTCTCCTCGGCCCCCCCTGTCCGCTCTTCCTCTTCCCTGTCTTCAGAGCCCGAAGACGCCCTTTGCCAGCAGGTCCTCATAGTCTAGGCCCAGCTCCTCTGCCACCTCCCGGGTATGGGCGCCCAGGGGATGTCCCGCCTCCCCCGGCCGGACGGGCGTTTCGGAAAAACGGATGGGAAAGCCCGGCTGTCGGACTCTCCGGCCCTCTCCTCCGGGGACGGAGACCTCCGTCACCATGTCCCTGGCCTTTACCTGCTCATCCTCCAGAAGGGCCTCCCGGAGGCTGGCCACAGGCTCCACGCAGCAGTCCTTGTCCCGGAAGATCTCCGTCCATTCCTTTCTTGTCCTGGTCCGGATCACGGAGGCGATCCTCTCCTTTACCTCGGATAGATCTGCCGGCATGACCCCGCCGGGGACCAGGTCCGGGCAGCCGATGGTCTCGCAGAAGGTCTTCCAGAACTTGGGCTCCAGGGATCCCACGCTGAGATAGCCGCCGTCCGC
Organism: uncultured Lachnospiraceae bacterium; assembly: GCA_946626215.1. Taxonomy (GTDB): domain Bacteria; phylum Bacillota; class Clostridia; order Lachnospirales; family Lachnospiraceae; genus CAG-791. The sequence continues at coordinate 1,528 of CAMOUD010000113.1, read as the reverse complement.
CGTCTCATAAAAGCCGTAGACAGAGCCCCCGTTGAGCCTGCCCTCTTCCCGGCCCACCTCCTGGCCGGAGGCCAGGAGCCGGACTCCGTCCATGCCGGTCAGGGGGATGAGGCCGTCCATCATGGCCACGTCGATGTACTGGCCCCGGCCCGTATTCCTTCGGTAATTGACCGCCGCCAGGATCCCGATGACAGAGTTCATGGACCCGCAGCAGATGTCCGCGACCTGCATGTTCATGGGGGCAGGCCCTGTCTCCTTATAGCCCGCCATGGACAGGTTCCCGCTCCTGGCCATGTAGTTGCAGTCATGGCCGGCCGCATGGGCCATGGGACCGGTCTGGCCGTAGCCGGTCAGGGAGCAGTAGATAAGGCGGGGATTGACGGCAGACAGGGCCTCATAGCCAAGGCCCAGCCGGTCCATGACCCCGGGCCGGAACTGCTCGATGAGGATGTCATAGTCCCGGATCAGCCTTTTGACCAGGTCGACGGCCCCCGGGTTCTTCAGGTCCAGAAAGATGTTCCGCTTGCCCCTGCCCAGCCAGGCCTCGTTGGCAGACAGGTCCGTCCCCTCGATAAAGGGCTCATATTCCAGGACCAGGTCCTTCCGTCTGGGGGAAGAGACCTTGATGACCTGAGCCCCCATATCCGCCAGCATCAGGGTGGCGTAGGGGCCCGGCAGCAGGGTCGTGAAATCCAGGATCTTCAGATCGCTCAGCATGTCATATCTCCTTTTCTTGCGTATTCTCTGATTCTTCTGATCCCCTCTGCCGCCATATACCAGAAGCCTGTCACAAGGACGGCCAGGAGACAAAAGGCGGCCATGTAGGGGACTCCCGCTCCCACGGCCCTTTCCAGGGTCTCCAGGGGAAAGCCCGGAGCCGGGACGCGGAGGAAGCCGTAGTTGGTCCCTGTCGCCAGGTCAAAGGGCAGGATCAGGCCGGCGTAAAGGGCCAGAAAGAGGAGGGGCATCCGGATCCTTCTGACAGAGGGCCTGATGGTGCCGGACAAAAGGCAGAGGAGGATATAGGAAAGGGCCAGGCCGTGGGTCAGGAACCGGACCAGGCTCTCCGGAGAGAGGATCCCCGCCTCCTGCCAGCCCGGGAACAGAAGGGCGGCCGCCAGGCCAGGCATCAGGGGGCAGAAAAGGACCTCCGATAAAAAGACCGCCTTTCTTCCCTTCCCTGTCAGAAGGGCGTGGACCGGGCAGAGGTAAAAGGCCAGGCCGCAGAGATGACAGGGCAGGGCCCACCTGTCATAGGAACCCGCAAGGACCAGGTCCAGAGACCAGGCCAGATGGACCAGGAGGCAGGCCAGGGCCGCCGCCCTCCGGACTTTTCCTTCTCCCCTCTCCCTCTTCTGGAGCCGGATCAGCAATGCCGCCAGAAGAGCCAGGCCGGCCAGCCAGGCCAGATGGCCCCTTCCGAACAGGGCAAATCCCGTTTCATTCATTTCAGCCTTCTTTCCCTTTCAGCATTCTTCAAGATCAATAGCAAGGATTCTCGGTAATTCAATTACCGAGAGGAATTGCT
>CAMOUD010000112.1 GCA_946626215.1 uncultured Lachnospiraceae bacterium | reverse complement strand
ATAAGAAAGCAAAGTACATATAAGAAAGCAGGAAAAGAGGACCAGATCCGGTTTGCGGATCTGGTCCTCTGATCGTTCTGAGGGGAAGCGGACGGGCCGGTCAATCAGCCGTCCTTCTTCTTATCCTCTTTCTTTTCATCCTTCTTCGCTTCTTCTTCCGCCTTCTTGGCGGCCTCTTCTTCCTTCTTCTTCTTTTCCTCTTCCTTCTTCTTCTTTTCTTCCTCTTTCTTCTTCCTTTCGGCTTCTTTCCGCTTCTTTTCCTGGTACTGCTTGTAGTGGTATTCGCAGTACTGGCCGTCTTCCGGTTCGGTGCCTTCCTCGAAGTATTCCGTTACGGTCGGGCAGACGCCCCTGTAGGGAAGCATGCCGGAGACCTTGCAGACCGTGTGCTCCGTAAGCCCGTCGGGCTTATTGAAGTCATTCCAGGTCTGGTGGGCGGGGATCCGCTCCATGACGGCCCTCCACATGGTCCTGGCAAGGCCGGTCTCTCCGGAGTTGAGGTCGATGTTGTTGTCATAGCCGATCCAGACAGCCGCCGTATAGGAGGTGGTGTAGCCGGCGAACCAGACGTCCTTGTTCTGGGTGGTGGTACCGGTCTTGCCCGCGATGGCGGTGGTGCCGAAGTTGGCGGTCCGGCCGGTGCCCTCTGTGACGACGTCCTTCATGGCGTCGGTCAGGAGCCAGGCCACGGTCTTTCTGAGAACGGTATGGGATTCCTGGGCCTTGTTGAGCTCGGTGGCGCTGTCCGTGGTATCCAGGATCACGTTGCCGTCATGGTCTACGACGGTGGTGTAGAGCTTGGGCTCATGGTAGGTGCCGCCGTTGGCGATGGCCGCGTAGGCAGCGGTCAGCTCCACGTTCTTGACGCCCTGGGTCAGGCCGCCGAGGGCCATGGACTGGTTGGTATCGGTATAGGTGTCTCCGCCGATGACCTTGCCTTCCGGCCCGATGATGGTGGTGAAGCCCATCTTCATGAGGAAGTTGTAGGAATTGATGGGTCCCTGGATGGGATCCTCCTGATGGTTCTTGGTCAGGCAGGTGATGGTCCTGGCTGCCACCGTATTGATGGAGTGGACGATCGCCTGACGGAAGGCCATGTAGGAGTTGGAATAGGTCCTGTCATAGTTGTAGACCTGAGGCCCGTCGGACCCGTCGCTGTTGGAATAATGGAAGGCCTCGTCCTTCTGGCTGGAGGCCAGGGAGTAGCCGTAGTCCTGGAGGGCCGGGGCGTAGGCGGCCAGGATCTTGAAGGTGGAACCGGGCTGGCGGGTGGTGTCCGTGGCCCTGTTCAGGGTCATGTTGCCGCTCTTTTTGCCCCGTCCGCCGATCATGGCGACCACGTAGCCGGTCTTCTGGTCCATGACGGTCATGGAGACCTGGGGCTGCATGGTCATGACGAGGGACTCGTCATAGGTGTCGCCCTCTCCCATCATGGCTTCGCGGAACTTCTTGATGTCAGCCTGGGCCTTTGACTTCGCGTCGTCGGCTCCGTCGCCCCTGTAGAGGAGGCTGTAGGAGTCGCTGTGCTGGTCAAAGTAGGACTTCATGGAGTTGGAGTCGTAGTTGCTGTCGTCAGAGCCGTCCGCGTGATGGACCGTCAGGAGATAGTTGCAGTAGTAGGAGGTGGTCACGGGGAAGTTGGCTGTATCCGCCGCCTCCTCATCCGCGATCTTCTGGATGGTGGGGGACTGGGTGGAATGGATGGTCAGGCCGCCGCTGTAGACCTCGGCGTAGGCCTCGGACTCCGTGTAGCCCAGAAGGTTCTGGAGGTCGTTGATGACCTGGTTGGTCAGGGCGTCGTCGAAGTAGGAGTTGACCTGGTTCTCTTCCTTTTCCTTGAGGGGGTTGATCTTGGCGATCTCATCGTAGACCGCCTCGGAAGCCGCCTTGTCATAGGCCTCCTGTTCGATCATGCCCTGGTCCAGCATCTTGGACAGGACGATCTGCCGCCGGGAGTCATTGTCCTCGGGGTTGATGATGGGATCGAACTTGGTGGGGTTCTGGGGGATGGCCGCCAGGACCGCGCATTCGCCCAGGGTCAGCTCGGAGACGTCCTTGTCGAAATAGCGCAGGGAGGCCGCCTGAACGCCCAGGGTGTTGTGGCCCATGTTGATGGTGTTCAGATAGTTGTTGAGAATGATGGACTTGGCGTCCTCGCCCAGGGACTTTTCCAGCTCAACGGCCAGGTACTGCTCCTGGATCTTGCGGCGGATCTTCTCCACCGTGCTCTCATTGGTCCAGCCGGTGAAGACGTTGTTCTTGATCAGCTGCTGGGTGATGGTACTGGCGCCCTCGGGCATGTCGCCGCCCGAAATGAGGGACTGGACCGTCCGGAAGCCTGCCCGGAAGATGCCGTAGATGTCGATGCCGTTGTGGGAGTAGAAACGCTCATCCTCAATGGCGACAAAGGCATTGGACAGGTTCTCGGGGATCTGTTCGATGTTCACCGGGATCCGGTTGGAGTTGGAGGAGACGAGCTTGGCCGTCTGGTTCCCATCGGCGTCATAAATAAAGGTAGAGAAACCCTTGGGACTGACATCGATGCCGCTGATCTCGGGGGCGTCGTCTATGATTCCCCGGAAGACGCCGAAGCCGAGGGCAATGCCGATCAGGCCGACGGCAATGCAGGCCATGACAGCGATCTGTACGAGGAAGAGACTGATCCTCTTCAATCTGCGGGGGGCGTTGGATTCCAGCTCTTCCTGCCGCCGGCGCAAATCATTTCTGCCGAATTTCATCTGCTTTTCTGTCCTTTCTGAAAATCGCGGAGGCCGCGGGACGGCCTCCTCCTCCGAAGGGCATACGGGTGCCCCTCTGAGTACATATTTCGGTCATTATAACAAATTCGGCGCTCTTTATAAACCCCCTTAACAAACCGTGCTTTTTTCAGTTATACTTAAGTGTCGGACAAGAAAAGCCGCCGGCGGTCAGCCGGCAGGGAGAGGATATGGCAGGAGAGTATCAGACCATAGGGGCCGAGGGACGCGGCGAATATACGGAAAAGAAGTCCCGCTTTCTGGGCCGGGCCGTTCCCGTTTCCTCGGAGGAGGAGGTCCAGGCCTGTATAGAAGCTGTCCGGAAGCAGTACTATGACGCCCGTCACCACTGCTACGCCTATGCGATCGGAGAGAACCGGGAAAAGACCCGGGCCGCCGATGACGGCGAGCCCTCCGGCACGGCCGGCATGCCCATCCTCAGGGTCATCGAGGGGGCCGGCCTGACCAATATCCTGATCATCGTGACCCGGTACTTCGGCGGGACCCTTCTGGGGACCGGCGGCCTGGTCAGGTCCTATACCAACGCGGCGGCCAGGGCTCTGGAGGACGCGCCCAGGGTCAGGATGTGCCTCTGCACCAGGCTTTCCATCGGCATTTCCTACAGCCGGCTGGACAGGGTCCTCTACTTTCTCCAGCAGGAGGGGATCGAGCCGGATTCCGCCGACTATACCGACAAAGTGACCCTGACCATCACGGCAGAGTCCTTCCGGATCGGCCAGATCCGGGAAAAGCTGGTCAGCCTGACCGGGGCTGACATCCTGCTGGAAGAGCTGGGAGAGGATTTCTATCCCCTCAGAATCTGATGGCGCGGACCTCTTCCGCGCGGAAGGAGGACAGGTATGGAAGAAGAAAGAAAAGAACAGGAACGGCTGCTGCTGGATTACTTACGCAACAAGGAATACACAAAACTGAGGCAGATCGCCGCGGAGATGCAGACCGCGGATATCGCGGCCATTCTGGATGATCTGGAGGACGAGGAGGCCCTCAAGATCTTCCGCCTTCTTCCCAAGTCCATGGCCGCGGACGTTTTCGCGGACCTGGAGCTGGATGACCAGCAGTACATCATCCAGTCCCTGTCGGACCGTGAAGCTTCCATCATCATCGACAACCTGATGGCCGACGACGCGACGGACCTGCTGGAGGAGATGCCCGCCAACGTGGTCAAGCGGATCCTGGCCAACGCCAGCCCCGAGACCAGGGCGGATATCAACCACCTGCTCCGCTACCCCGAGGATTCCGCCGGCAGCATCATGACGGTCGAGTTCGTGGACCTCAAGGAGAACATGACCGTCCAGGACGCCATTGAAAGGATCCGCCAGGTGGGCCTGGATTCCGAGACCGTCAACATCTGCTATGTCGTGGATGACCAGAGGGTCCTGGTGGGCACGGTCGCCCTCCGCTATCTCCTGATCATGAAGCCTGATGACATCATCGGGGAATTCATGAACGACAACATCATTTCCATCAATACCATGACGGACCAGGAAGAAGCGGCCCGCATGTTCCAGCACTATGACTTCACCGCCATGCCGGTGGTGGACAATGAGAACCGTATGGTCGGCATCATCACCATCGATGACGTGGTCGACATCATGGAAGAAGAGGCCACCGAGGATATCGAAAAGATGGCGGCTATCCTGCCCTCCGACAAGCCCTACTTCAAGACGGGCGTCCTGGAGACCTACAGGAGCCGCATGCCCTGGCTCCTCTTCCTTATGATCTCCGCCACCTTCACCGGCGCCATCATCACCAACTATGAGGCGGCCCTGGCCTCCTACGTAGTCCTGACCGCCTATATCCCCATGCTCATGGATACCTCGGGCAACGCCGGCTCCCAGGCCAGCGTTTCCATCATCCGAGGCCTTTCCCTGGGAGAGATCGAATTCCATGAGCTTCCCCAGGCCCTCTGGAAGGAGATCCGGGTGGCGGCCATGTGCGGCCTGACCCTGGCCGCGGCCAACTTTGTCAAGCTCCTGGTCCTGGACCGGATCCCGGTCATCATTGCCGCCGTCATCTGCATGACCCTGGTCCTGACCGTGATCTTCGCCAAGATAATGGGCTGCATCCTGCCCATGTGCGCCCAGAAGATCGGCTTCGACCCGGCGGTCATGGCCAGTCCCCTGATCACCACCATCGTGGACGCCGTGGCCCTGATGATCTATTTCACCATCGCCACCAACCTGCTCCACATTACGGTCTGACAAAAAAGACTACCTTATATAAGGGTGAGATCTGCCCGGCTTCCTGCCTCCGGCCTTCCGGCCGGAGGCAGGAGGCCGTTTTTTCTTGCAGGAGGCGGGCCCGGGTGCTATACTTGTTGCGTTTTATGTGGCCCCGGGCGGAAAAAGCCCGGCCGGCCCGGGCAGAGGGACCCCGCAGGTCCTGCCCGGGGACATAGATTTTGAGATAAGAACCGAAAGAATGCGTCCCCGGCGCGGGGGACCGGAAGAGAAGGAAAGCCTGAAAGTCATGCAAGAAAGAAGAGAAGATATCAGAAACGTAGCCATCATCGCCCACGTCGATCACGGCAAGACCACCCTGGTCGACGGCCTGCTCAGGCAGAGCGGCGTTTTCCGCAAGGGCCAGGAGGTCCAGGACAGGGTCATGGACTCCAACGCCCTGGAGAGGGAGAGAGGCATCACGATTCTGAGCAAGAATACAGCCGTCAGCTACAAGGGAGTCAAGATCAACATCGTGGACACCCCCGGCCACGCGGACTTCGGCGGAGAGGTGGAACGGGTCCTCAAGATGGTGGACGGCGTCATCCTGGTGGTGGACGCCTTTGAAGGCCCCATGCCCCAGACCCGGTTCGTCCTTTCCAAGGCCATGGAGCTGGAGCTTCCCGTCATCGTCTGCATCAACAAGATCGACAGGCCCGGCGCCCGCCCCACCCAGGTCATCGACGAGGTCCTGGAGCTCCTCATGGACCTGGGGGCCAACGACGAGCAGATCGAGTGTCCCTTCGTGTTCGCGTCGGCCAAGGCAGGCATCGCCACCATGGACCTGGGCCGCGTAGGCTCCTCCATGAAGCCCCTCTTTGAGACCATCATCGACTATATCCCGGCCCCCAAGGGCGATCCCGGGGCGGAGACCCAGATGCTGATCAGCACCATCGACTACAATGAGTACGTGGGCAGGATCGGCGTCGGCAAGGTGGAGAACGGGTCCATCCGGGTGGGCCAGGAGGTAGTGATCGTCAACCACCATGATCCCGACAAGAAGCGCAGGGTCAGGGTCTCCAAGCTCTATGAGTTCGAGGGCCTGGCCAGGGTCGAGGTGGAGGAGGCCAGGATTGGCTCCATCGTCGCCGTTTCCGGCATCAGCGACCTGAAGATCGGAGATACCATCTGCGGTCTCCAGGATCCTGTGGCCATCCCCTTCCAGAAGATCTCCGAGCCCACCATCGCCATGACCTTCAATGTCAACGATTCTCCTCTGGCCGGAAGAGAGGGCCGCTACGTGACCAGCCGTCACCTCCGGGACCGTCTCTACCGGGAACTGAACACGGACGTTTCCCTCCGGGTCGAGGATACCGATACCACCGAGTCCTTCAAGGTCTCCGGCAGGGGCGAGCTCCATCTGTCCGTCCTCATCGAGACCATGCGGCGGGAGGGCTATGAATTCGCCGTCAGCAAGGCCGAGGTCATTTACCGCTATGATGAGAAGGGAAAGCGCCTGGAGCCCATGGAGCAGTGCTTCGTGGACGTGCCGGAGGAATTTGCCGGCAGCGTCATCCAGAAGCTGGGAGAAAGAAAGGGCGAGCTGGTCGGCATGGGGACCATCCCCGGCGGCTACACCCGTCTGGAGTTCAGCATCCCCTCCAGGGGCCTGATCGGCTACCGGGGCGATTTCCTGACCGATACCAAGGGCAACGGCATCATGAATTCCATCTTTGCCGGCTACGCCCCTTATAAGGGAGACATCGCCTACCGCAAGCAGGGGTCTCTCATCGCCTTTGAGGCGGGCACGGCCGTCACCTACGGCCTCTTCAACGCCCAGGAGAGGGGCTTCCTCTTCATCGGCCCCGGCGAGCAGGTCTATTCGGGCATGGTCGTGGGCCAGTCCGGCAAGACCGAGGACATCGAGGTCAACGTCTGCAAGACCAAGCATCTGACCAACACCCGGTCCTCCTCGGCGGACGAGGCCCTGCGCCTGGTCCCGCCCAGGATCCTGAGCCTGGAGCAGGCCATTGAATACATCGATACCGACGAGCTCCTGGAGGTCACGCCCGAGCACCTGAGGATCCGGAAGAAGATCCTGGATCCCCGCCTCCGCAAGCGGGCCGAGATCAGCGCGGCCATGAAGGCCCAGGCTGAGTCAGGGTCATGAAGAAAAAGCCGACTCTGTCCGCCGTCCTTCTGGTCCTGACCGCCGGGCTCTGCTGGGGATCCATCGGCCTCTTTGTGAGGTCCTTCAACAGGGCCGGCCTATACGCCATGGACATCGTGGTCCTCAGGGCCCTGGTCACGGTCTTCTTCCTGGGCCTGTACCTCCTGGTCCGGGACAGGAGCCTCCTGAGGATCCGCCTGAAGGACATCTGGTGCTTTGCCGGGACGGGGATCTGCAGCATGGTCTTTTTCAACTACTGCTATTTTTCCCTGATCGAGGCGGCCTCCATGTCGGTGGCGGCCGTCATGCTCTATACAGCCCCGGCCTTTGTCATCGCCCTGTCCGCCTTTCTTTTCGGAGAGAGGATCACCCCCGTCCGGGTCCTGGCCCTGGTCCTGACCTTTTTCGGCTGCGCCCTGGTGACGGGCGTGGTGGGGACCGCGGTTCCCCTGGGACTCCGGTCCCTCCTGCTGGGCCTGGGCGCCGGCCTTGGCTACGCCCTCTATTCCATCTTCAGCCGCTATGCCCTGGACAGGGGCTATCACAGCTTTACCATCAGCTTTTACACCTTTGTCTTCGCGGCGGCCGCCTCCCTCCCCATGACGGGAGCGGGCCGGATTCTGTCCGCCGCCTTTTCCGGGCCCGGGATGGCAGCGGTCACGGTCCTGTGCGGGATCGTCACTACGGTCCTGCCCTATATCGTCTACAACATGGGCCTGTCGGGCATGGAGAACGGCCAGGCCGCCCTGACCGCCTCCGTGGAACCGGTCTTTGCCTCTCTTCTGGGCTTTCTGGTCTTCGGGGAGAGCCTGACCCCTTCCGCCCTTCTGGGGATGGGCCTGGTCCTTTCCGGCATCGTCCTCTCGTCCCTGGGCTGAAAAGAGCGTGCTTGCTAACTGGGACTGAAAAGGGTATTATCATAGAGAACACTCTGTGCCCGGCACAGACATGATAAGAGGTATGAATATGAGCAGAATCATTCTGAAGCTTAGCGGAGAAGCGCTCGCTGGCGATAAAAAACGGGGCTTTGACGAGGAGAGCGTCCGCCGCGTGGCCCGCCAGGTCAGGACTCTGACAGAGGCCGGCCATGAGGTGGGGATCGTGACAGGCGGCGGCAACTTCTGGAGAGGCCGGACCGGCAACGAGATCGACCCGGTCAAGGCGGACCAGATCGG
>CAMOUD010000111.1 GCA_946626215.1 uncultured Lachnospiraceae bacterium | reverse complement strand
GGAAGCCACCAACCACGCCCGGGCGGCAGGCGTCGAGATCATCGTCGCCATCAACAAGATCGATAAGCCGGCAGCCGATCCCATGCGGGTCCGGACCGAGCTGGCCAACTACGGCCTGCAGGCTCCCGACTGGGGCGGCACCACCGAGTTCGTGGAAGTTTCCGCCAAGACCGGCGAGGGCATCGACGACCTTCTGGAGACCATCCTGCTGCAGGCAGATATGATGGAGCTCAAGGCCAATCCCAACCGGCTGGCCAGAGGCCTTGTGCTGGAGGCCAAGCTGGACAAGGGCAGGGGCCCCGTCGCCACCGTCCTGATCCAGAAGGGCACTCTGCGGGTCGGCAACTTCATTTCCGCCGGCGCCTGCTACGGCAAGGTCCGCGCCATGATCGACGACAAGGGAAAGCGGGTCAAGGAGGCTGGTCCTTCCATGCCTGTTGAGATCCTGGGCCTGTCGGATGTGCCCGGCGCGGGCGAGGTCATCGTCTCCCACGCGGATGACAAGACGGCCAAGAGCTTTGCCGCCACCTACCAGAACCAGCATAAGGAAGAGCTGCTCGATCAGACCAGAATGCGCATGAACCTGGACGACCTCTTCACGCAGATGAAGGAGGGCGACCTCAAGGAATTCGAGCTGATCATCAAGGCAGACGTCCAGGGCTCCGTGGAAGCCCTCCGCCAGAGCCTGCTCAAGCTCTCCAACGATGAAGTCGTGGTCAGGATCATCCACAGCGGCGTCGGCGCCATCACCGAGTCCGATGTCCAGCTGGCCATCGCTTCCAACGCCGTGATCATCGGCTTCAATACCAGACCTGACGCTACGGCCAAGAGCATGGCCGAGCATGAGGGCGTGGACATCCGCCTCTACAAGGTCATCTATCAGGCCATCGACGCCATCGAGCTGGCCCTCAAGGGCATGCGGGCTCCCGTCTACGAGGAGCGCGTCATCGGCCATATCGAGGTCAGACAGCTCTTCAAGGCTTCCGCGGTCGGCATGATCGCAGGCTCCTATGTCCTGGACGGCGTGGTCCGCAGCGGCTGCCGCATGAGGATCAAGAGAGGCGAGGAGCTGATCTACGACGGCAACCTGGCGTCCCTGAAGCGGTTCAAGGACGATGTCAAGGAAGTCCGCGCGGGCTTCGAATGCGGCCTTGTATTCAAGGATTTCGACAAGATGGAGGTGGGCGACATCGCCGAGGCCTTCGATCTGGTCGAGGTGCCCAGAGACTGAGGCTCCTGAAGGGGCCGGGCACCGGACATACAGAGGTTTGTAATGAGAAAGAACAGTGTTAAGAACAGGCGGATCAACGACGAGCTCATGCGGGCTCTGTCGGAGATCCTCCGGCGGGGCATCAAGGATCCGCGCGTGTCTCCCATGACCAGCATCGTGGCCGTGGAGACGGCGCCGGACCTCAAGACCTGCCGTGTCTGGATCAGCGTCCTGGGAGATGAGGACAAGGTCAGGGAGACCATGGAAGGACTGAAGAGCGCCTCCGGCTTCCTGCGCAGCGAGCTGGCCAGGCGCGTCAATCTCCGGAACACGCCGGAGCTCATCTTCATCCAGGACGGATCCATCGCCTACGGCGTGGACATGTCCAGGAAGATCGACGCGGTCATCGCCGCCGACCAGTCCGCCGTGAAGGGCGTGCAGACAGGAGTTTACAAGAACCTTGACGATGAAGATTTTGAATGAGACGGCAGGCGCCTCCACCATAGGGATCAGCGGCCATACCAATCCGGACGGGGACTGTGTGGGTTCCTGTCTGGGCCTGGCCCTTTACCTGCGGAGGATGCGGCCCGAAGCCCGGGTGGATGTCTTCCTGGATCCTGTGGGAGAAGCGCTCATGAAGAACATCCCCGGGGCGGAGACCATCATCCATGACGGGAAGACGGATGTGGGGGCCTATGACGTCTTTATCGTATGCGACTCGGAAAAGGGCAGGACCGGCGCCGCCGAGGCCCTTTTTGACGGGGCCCGCCATACGGTGAACATCGACCACCACATTTCCAACCCCGGCTGCGGGAAGGTCAACTATATCGACCCTTCCGCCTCCAGCGCCTGCGAGCTGGTCTATGACGTCCTGGACCCGGAAGGGATCGACGCCTCCGTGGCCCAGGCCCTCTACGTGGGCATGGTGACGGATACCGGCGTTTTCCGCTTTTCCAACACCTCCGAGAAGACCATGGTCACGGCCGGCCGGCTCATGCGGTATGGCTTCAACCATGCCAGGATCGTCCGGGAGGTCTTTTTTGAATGTTCCTTTGCCGAACAGAAGGCCATGGGCATGTGCCTGAGCGAGGCCGGGCTCTTTCATGACGGCAGAGTCATCTGCAGCGTCCTGGACTATGACAGGATGCGGGCCATGGGCGCGGTCCCCATTGACGTGCAGGAATGCTCCTCCCGTCTGGCCCTGACCCGGGGCGTCGACTGCAGCATCTTCCTGTACGGCAAGTCCGAAAAGGAAATGAAGGTCTCTCTCCGGTCCAACGAGATCGTGGACGTGGCGGCCATCGCTTCCATGTTCGGCGGCGGCGGGCATGTCCGGGCAGCGGGCTGTACCCTGCACGGCGACTGGAAGGGGCCCCTGGAGACCATGATCCGGGCAGCCGGAGACCAGCTGGAAGCGGAAGGAGAAAAGGGATGCTGAGCGGGATGCTGTGCATCTACAAGGAAGCGGGCTTTACCTCCAACGACGTGGTGGCAAAGCTGCGCGGCATAGTACATATGAGAAAGATAGGGCATACAGGAACGCTCGATCCCATGGCGGAGGGAGTGCTTCCTGTATGTTTGGGTCCGGCTACAAGGCTCTGCGACATGATCGCGGACCGGGACAAGGTCTATGAATGCCGTCTGAAGCTGGGCGTCAGGACCGACACCCAGGACATGACCGGCCAGGTCCTTTCCGAGGCGGATCCTCAGGCTGTCATGGCCCTGACAGAAGACCGGATCCGGGAGGCGGCCGCCTCCTTTGTGGGGGACTATGACCAGGTCCCGCCCATGTATTCCGCCCTCAAGGTGGGCGGGAAAAAGCTCTATGAGCTGGCCCGGGCCGGAAAGACGGTGGAAAGGAAGCCCAGGAGGATCCGGATCCATGCCCTGGAGGTCCTTTCCGTGGACCTGCCCTGTGTCCGGATCCGGGTGGCCTGCTCCAAGGGGACCTATATCCGGACCCTCTGCGAGGACCTGGGAGAGAAGCTGGGCACAGGCGGGGCCATGGACTACCTCCTCCGGACCCGGGTGGGCATCTTTGACCTGAAGGACGCCATCCGCCTTTCCGAGGCCGAGGCCCTCATGAAGGAGGATCCCCGCCTGCTGGAGGAGAGGATCATCCCCATAGACGCCTTTTTCGGGGACTGCCCCGCCGCCGAGGCGGCGCCGGAGGCCATGCGCTTTCTGCTGAACGGCAACGCCCTGAAAAGGAGCCAGCTCAGGTTCCCCGGCGGGGAAAGGCCCGCTCCCGGGACCAGGGTCCGCGTCTATGACCGGGAGGGCAGCTTTTACGCGGTCTATGAGGCAGGCCGGGACGGCCGGTATACGCCGGTCCGGATGTTCCTGCCGGCGGACAGATGACCGGAGAAGGAATAGGAAGGATCCATGCAGATTTTTACCGGAATCGATACATTTTACAGCGTGAATGATACGGCCGCGGCCATCGGCAAGTTCGACGGCGTCCACCTGGGCCACCGGCTGATCCTGGAGGACCTGCTCCGCCAGAAGGAGGACGGGCTCAGGACCTGCGTCTTTACCTTCGATCCTTCTCCCGAGGTCTTTTTCGGCCTGGGAGACGGAAAGGAGCTGATGACCCGGGAGGAGAAAAGGCGGATCTTCCGGGAGGCCGGCATCGACCTCCTGGTGGAATACCCCTTCACGGCGGAAACGGCCGCCATGCCGGCCGAGGACTTCGTCCGGGACGTCCTGATCGGGGAACTCAACGTCCGCTATATGGCGGCCGGGCCCGACCTCTCCTTCGGAAAGGGCGGAGCGGGGAATTTCACCCTTCTGGCAGCCATGTCCCGCCACTATGACTTTGAGGCCAGGATGATCCACAAGAAGACCTGGCAGGGGAAGATCATTTCCTCGACCCTGATCCGGCGCCTGGTCACGAAGGGGCGGATGGAGGATGCTGCCGCCTGTCTGGGCCGGCCCTACAGCATCCAGGGCTATGTGGTCCACGGCACCCATCTGGGGACCACCATCGGGATCCCTACCCTCAACCAGATCCCGCCCCATGAAAAGATCCTGCCTCCCTACGGCGTCTACTTCTCCGAGGTCAGGGCAGGGGGAAAGACCTATAAGGGAATGACCAACATCGGCGTCAAGCCCACCGTATCCAGCAAGGGCCTTCCCAACGCGGAGACCTACCTCTTTGACTTTTCGGGCGACCTCTACGGCCAGAACGCCGAGGTCCGCCTCCTGACCTTCCGCAGGCCCGAGAGAAAGATGTCGGGCATCGAGGAGCTCAGGGCGACCATCCGGGAGGACCTGGAGGAAGGCAGGCGCTTTCACGGCCTGACCGGGGGGACCTGACCAGAAAAGGCTTTACAAGCGAGGGGGCTTGTGATACAATCGCAGATGTTATGCAGTTACCGTTACCTGGGCCAAGGGGTGATCGTCCTGGCCTCAGTAACCGGCGTATGGCCGCTTCGGGCGGCAAAAGGAGATTGAACACATGATTACCAAGGAAATGAAGCAGCAGATCATCCGGGAATTCGGCAAGAACGAGCAGGATACCGGCTCCACCGAAGTTCAGATCGCGATCCTGACAGCAAGGATCAAGGACCTCACTGAGCACATCAAGAGGAATCCCAAGGATCATCATTCCGGCAGAGGCCTTCTGAAGCTGGTCGGTCAGAGAAGAGGCATGCTCGATTACCTCAAGAGAGAGGACATCGAGGGATATCGTGCCCTGATCGCCAAGCTCGGCATCAGAAAGTAATTCTGCAGGTACAGGGAGACGGCACTGTCCGGAGCATCGTTCGGGCCGTGCCGTCTCTTGCACTATGCGCTTTTCCCGGCCCGCTGCCGGGAAGAAAAAAGATCATACAGAGCCTTTCAGGAGGTCTCTGATTCTCCGCCCCTCCGGGACGGGGATGATAGATAGAAGAAGAACAGAAGAAGCAAGAAGAAAAAGGAGAAAACAATGTACAAGACTTACTCAATGGAACTTGCCGGCCGTACTCTCAGCGTCGATATCGACAGAGTCGGCAAGCAGGCGGGCGGCTGCGCGTTCATCCACTACGCGGACACCACCCTGCTCTGCACGGCCACCACTTCCGCGGCTCCCAGGGACGGGATCGATTTCTTCCCTCTGAGCGTTGAATACAGCGAGAAGTACTATGCCGTAGGCAAGATCCCCGGAGGCTTCAATAAGAGAGAAGGCAAGCCTTCCGAGAACGCGGTCCTGACCAGCCGTGTCATCGACAGGCCCATGCGTCCCCTCTTCCCCAAGGATTACCGCAACGACGTGACCCTTGAGTGCATGGTCATGAGCGTAGACCCCTCCTGCAGACCGGAGCTGGTCGCCATGATCGGAGCTTCCATTGCCGCTACCATTTCCGATATTCCCTTCGCGGGCCCCTGCGCGGCCACTCAGATCGGCCTCGTGAACGGCAGGATGATCGTCAACCCTTCCCAGGAGGAATGGGATAACGGCGACCTCAGGCTGACCGTTGCCTCCACCGCCGACAAGGTCATCATGATCGAAGCAGGCGCCAACGAGGTGCCCGAGGCTGACATGATCCGCTACATCTATGAAGCGGACAGGATCAACAAGGAGATCATTGCCTTCATCAACCAGATCGCGGCCGTTCACGGCAAGCCCAAGAGAGAGTACGTCTCCTGCGCGATCCCGGAAGAGCTCTTTGACGCCATCAAGGAGATCGTTCCCCCTGCGGAAATGGAAGTCGCTGTCTTTACCGATGACAAGCAGACCAGAGAAAAGAACATCGCCGCCATTACCGAAAAGCTCAGGGAAGCCTTTGCTGACAAGGAAGAGTGGCTGGCCGTTCTGGGCGAGGCTGTCTATCAGTACCAGAAGAAGACCGTCCGCAAGATGATCCTCAAGGACCACAAGCGTCCCGACGGCCGCCGTCTGGACCAGATCCGTCCCCTGGCCGCCGAGGTCGACATCATTCCCCGTGTCCATGGCTCCGCCATGTTCACCAGAGGCCAGACCCAGATCTGCAACGTGGTCACCCTGGCCCCCCTGTCCGAGGCTCAGCGCGTAGAGGGCCTGGACCCCAACATCACCGAGAAGAGATATGTCCATCAGTACAACTTCCCGGCTTACTCCGTAGGTGAGACCAAGGTCTCCAGAGGCCCCGGCCGCCGTGAGATCGGCCATGGCGCTCTGGCTGAGAGAGCCCTGCTCCCCGTCCTTCCTTCCATCGAGGAGTTCCCTTACGCCATCCGTGCCGTCTCCGAGACTTTCGAGTCCAACGGCTCCACCTCCATGGCTTCCACCTGCGCGTCCTGCATGTCCCTGATGGCGGCAGGCGTCCCGCTGAAGAAGATGGTCGCCGGCATCTCCTGCGGTCTGGTGACCGGAGAGACCGATGACGACTTCGTCCTTCTGACCGATATCCAGGGCCTGGAAGACTTCTTCGGCGATATGGACTTCAAGGTGACCGGTACCCATGACGGCATCACGGCCATCCAGATGGATATCAAGATCCACGGCCTGACCAGGGCCATCGTGGAAGGCGCCATTGCCCGCTGCAGAGAGGCCAGAGAGTTCATCATGGCCGAGTGCATGGTGCCCGCCATTGCCGAGCCCCGCAAGGAGGTCAGCAAGTACGCGCCTAAGATCAACTTCATGCAGATCGATCCCGAGAAGATCGGTGATGTCGTCGGCCAGAGAGGCAAGACCATCAACGAGATCATCAAGAGGACCGGCGTCCAGATCGATATCAACGATGACGGCAAGATCTCCATCTGCGGCAACGACGCAGCAGGCATGGCCGAGGCCCAGAAGATGATCGAGATCATCACCACGGACTTCACCGAGGGCCAGGTCCTGGAAGGCGTAGTCGTCAGCATCAAGGAGTTCGGCGCATTCCTCGAGTTCGCGCCCGGCAAGGAAGGCATGGTCCACATTTCCAAGATCGCCAACCGCCGGATCGAGCATGTGGAAGACGTCCTGACCCTTGGCGACAAGGTCACTGTCGTCTGCCTCGGCAAGGACAGAATGGGCAGGCTTTCCTTCTCCATGAAGGACGCTCCCAAGCAGGGCAGAAAGAAATAAGACAGGAACCGATCATAAGGTAAGTGCTTCCGGGGGATGCGCGCTTTAGGGTGCGCATCCCCTCTTTTAAGCAGTCATTTGGAAAGCCGCCTTTGCGGCAGGAGAATACAGTATGGCAGCGATAGCAGAAGAAGTCGCCAGGAGGCGGACGTTCGCGATCATTTCGCATCCTGACGCAGGAAAAACAACACTGACGGAGAAGTTCCTTCTTTACGGCGGCGCGATCAACCTGGCGGGCAGCGTCAAGGGCAAGGCAACGGCCCGGCACGCGGTCTCCGACTGGATGGAAATTGAAAAGCAGAGAGGTATTTCGGTCACCAGCTCGGTCCTTCAGTTCGAGTACGCCGGCTGCTGCATCAACATCCTGGATACGCCCGGCCACCAGGACTTCTCCGAGGATACCTACAGGACCCTGATGGCAGCGGATTCCGCCGTCATGGTCATTGACGGAGCCAAGGGCGTCGAGCCCCAGACCAAGAAGCTCTTCAAGGTCTGCACCCTCCGCCATATCCCCATCTTTACCTTTATCAACAAGATGGACCGGGACGCCATGGATTCCTTCGACCTCCTGGAGGACATCGAAAAGAACCTGGGCATCGAGACCTGCCCCGTCAACTGGCCCATCGGATCGGGCAGGCAGTTCCAGGGCGTCTTTGACCGGGAAAAGGGCGAGATCATGACCTTCTCCGGCACCGAAAAGGGCACGAAGGAAGGCCAGGAGAAGACCATTGACTTCTCCGACGAGGAGGCCACCCTGGAGGAGCTGGGCGAAGAAGCCGACAGCCAGCTCCGGGAGGAGATCGAGCTCCTGGACGGCGCCAGCGCGGAGTTCGACCTGGAGAAGATCCGGGCCGGCCGGCTGACTCCCGTCTTCTTCGGCTCCGCCCTGACCAACTTCGGCGTGGAGACCTTCCTCCGGCACTTCCTGGACATGGCCCTTCCGCCCACGGCCAGGGAATCCGACCAGGGCCCCATCGACCCTGTGGAGGGCCCCTTCTCGGCCTTTGTCTTCAAGATCCAGGCCAACATGAACAAGGCCCACCGGGACAGGGTGGCCTTCATGC
>CAMOUD010000110.1 GCA_946626215.1 uncultured Lachnospiraceae bacterium | reverse complement strand
CCCGCAGCCGCGGAGGAGGAACCTGCCGCGGAGGAGACAGAGGCGGAAGAGCCCGTTCCTGCCCCGGCGGAGGAAGCAGCGGAAACCGCGGAAGCGGCAGCGGAGGAGCCTGTTTCCGCGCCCTCAGAGGAGGAAGCGGAGCCTGCGGCCGGATCGGAAGGCACGGGGAACGGCGCCCCCGAGGGAGGAGAGCCTCCCAGAAAGAAGAGATTTCCCATCAAGCGGGTCCTCCTGGGCCTGATCCTCCTGCTTGTCATAGGAGGAGGCGTCTGGTTCTGGCAGTACGCGTCCGCCGCCCGGGCGGACGGCCGCTTTTTATACGCCACCAGCGTCAACGGTGTGAACGTGGCGGGCCTTACGCCCGATGAAGCCGCTGAGACCGTCCGGTCGGCAGCGGACAGGTCCTCCCTGGTCCTGAAGGAAAAGGGAAAAACGGTCCTGGAGGGAAAGCTGGAGGACTATGGCTACGCCCTGGACGAGGAGGCCCTGACGGCCCAGTACGCGGAGATCCGGGACCGGCAGCTTTCGGACTATCTGTCCATAGCCAGGAGCATCTTCATGAGCACCGACTTTGCCATGGACAATCCGGCCTTTGAACTGGATGAGAAGGCATTCCGGGAAAAGGTCTGCGCGGCCTCCCTTTCCGAGGACAGGATCCCCAACGAGAACGCCTACCTGGATTATGACAAGGACGCCGGAAAGGTCGTGATCGTGCCGGAGGTCCAGGGGACCGAGCTGGACGACGGGGACCTCCAGACCTACGTCAGCGAGCAGATCGAAGGGCTCCTTTCCCAGGAGGGGACCGAGTGGAAGCTGGAGATGGATATCCCGGAGGATTTCTATAAAAAGCCCGCTGTCCTGTCCGACGACGAGACCCTGACGGCGGAGGAGAACGCCCTCAACGCCTACGCGGGCTCCGATATCACCTATGAATTCGGAGAGACCAAGGAGCATCTGGGCTTTGATACCCTCTGGACCTGGTTCACCGTCAAGGACGGCAAGGCTGAACTGGATCCCGCAAAGCCCGAGGAGTATGTCCAGGAGCTGGAA
The DNA here is from genome assembly GCA_946626215.1 of uncultured Lachnospiraceae bacterium. Lineage (GTDB taxonomy): Bacteria > Bacillota > Clostridia > Lachnospirales > Lachnospiraceae > CAG-791. The sequence goes on along the minus strand of CAMOUD010000110.1, from coordinate 7,468 downwards.
GGCAAATACAATACCCGCTACCTGACCAGGGTCTTCAAGACCACCTACGGCCAGGAGATCGAGTTCAGGCCGGGCCGGAACGAATACGGCTATACCATTAAGCATGATGAGGAGGTCGCCCAGCTGAAGAAGGACATCCTTTCAGGCAAGGCCGTCAGCCGGGAGCCTATCTATTATGAAAAGAACTCCTGGGGCAATCCCTATTACCTGAAGCGGAACGGGACCGACGACCTGGCCGGCACCTACGTGGAATGCAACCTTTCCGCCCAGCATCTCTGGTACTACAGGGACGGGGAGCTCTTCCTGGAGACCGACTTTGTCAGCGGCAATACCTCCAAGAACAGGGGCACGGCCACCGGCGTCTTCCCTCTGGCCTATAAGGAAAGCCCTTCTGTCCTGACCGGCGGCAACGCCGAAGAGGGCGAATATGAGACCAAGGTCAACTACTGGATGCCCTTCTATGAGGGCCAGGGCCTCCATGACGCCACCTGGCGGTCCTATTTCGGAGGCAGCATCTACAGGTCCAACGGATCCCACGGATGCATCAACCTGCCTCTCTGGGCAGCCCAGACCATCTACAACAACATAACGCCCGGCACGGCCATCCTGATCTACTACTGATGGGAGGCCGGCCCTGCCGGGACAGACAAAGAGAAGGCCTCAGGCGGTCCGGTGACTGCCTGAGGCCTTCTCTTTGCTTTGTATGCGCGTATATGCTCAGCCTTTGACGGGCGCTGCCGACTCAAAGTGGTAGTAGGGCCTGAAAGGCGGGCCGTCCGCTCCTTCTCTGGGAGAGTCCAGGAGCTTCCTGTATTCCTCCCGGTAGGCCCTGGGAGACATATGGAAGCGCTCCTGGAAGACCCGGTTGAAGGTCCGCTGGCTGGTAAAGCCCGCGTTCTCATAGACCTCCGTGATGGACTGGGTCGTATAGCGGAGCAGGTAGATGGCGTAGTCCAGTCGGAACTCATTGAGATAGCCGTTGAAATTGGTGTGGAAGACGCCGGAAAAGATCCGGGACAGGGTGTAGGGGGACACATAGAGGTCCCGGGCCATGCCGGTCAGGCTGATCTCCTCTGAAAAGTGGGCGGAAATGTAGCAGACCGTCTGGTAGGTCAGGTCATCGTTGACGACGGAAGCCTTGTCCACCAGCTGCATGGTCTGGAGGCAGCGGCCGATGATGATCTGGAGGAAGGCCTGCCGGATCACATATTCATCGGGGTCATCCGTCTGGTCCGGAATGGAGGTCAGGGCGTAGAAGACGTCCGGATGGAGGTCGTCGGCCCTGATGACGGGACAGACCGGGCAGTATTTGAGCAGGGTGGGATAGTAGGTCCCGGCCAGCTCCGGCGCCGCGATGATGTTGAGGCTCTTTCCGGGGTTCTCGGAATAGACCTGGTAATGGTGGACGATGTTGGGGAAGATCAGGCCGAAGTCTCCCTTTTCCAGGTGGTAGAGATCGGACCCGATCCCCAGACCCAGGGTCCCGTCGGCCACGTAGATCAGCTCCACGGTCTCATGGACATGGGGCGGCACATGGCGGGACGGTCTGTAGTAGATCTCGATGCAGGCTTTCTTATCCTTATAAAGGGGCAGCATGGTTCCTCCTCTTCGTGACGGGGATCAGGCAGGGATGGTCTCCCTCTCTCAGGTCGGGTTCAGTATCCGGGAAAACGGAGCAAAAGTCAAGGGAGGGTCAGAGCAGGACCGTAAAGGAGACGTCCCCGTTCTTCCAGGAAGCGGAGATCCTTCCCTTATAGCGCTCGGCCAGGCTCCGGGCCATGGCCAGGCCGATCCCGTAGCCGGATTTCTGGCTGTTGTGGGAGGCGTCGGCCCGGTAGAAGCGCTCGAAATACATGGAAAAGTCCTCGCCCTGTCCTTCGGCGTAGCTGTTGGAGACGGTCAGGTGGAGGCCCGTACCGCGGATCCGGGAACTCAGGGCCAGGCGGACCGTGCCCCCTTCATCGCAGTATTTGGCGGCGTTGTCCAGGAGGATGTTCAGCAGCTCCTGGATCCCGTTCTTTTCGGCCCGGATCATGACGCCGTCCTCGATCTCGCTTTCAAAGGCCAGGCCCTTGCTCTGCATGACGCCGGAAAAGGCGGAGACGGCCTCTCTGGCCAGGAAGGAGGCGTCCACATCCTCCAGGAGGATCTCCTCCTGCTCCTGGAGCTTGGCCAGGGAGGTCAGGCGCTCGATCAGGACCTTCATCCGCTCGATCTGGCTCAGGGTGCTTTTGGTCCATTCCGATTCCCCGTACATCATTTCCATGACCTCCGTATTGGCGGAGATGATGGTCAGCGGGGTCTTGAGCTCATGGCCGGCGTTGGTCACGAACTGCTTCTGGACCATCATGTTCCGGACGGCCGGACGGATGGCAAAGGAGGAGAAGCGGTAGAGGATCAGGATAAAGAAGATGAGGCAGAAGAACCCCAGCATCATGGCCCTCTGGATCACATAGACGGCCGCCTCCATGGCCCCGGTGCAGTCCATGAAGGAGATGACGGATCCGCCGCCCTCCAGGTCCATGCGGCTGTAGCAGTAGTGGAGGCCGTCGTCCACGAAGTGGGAGTGCCGGCGGCGGAGGAGGACGGCCGCTCTGGCGTGGAGACGGGCCTCCTCTTCGGAGATGGCGTGGATATGGTCCAGGTTCATGTCGGTGACATTGCCGGCTTCATCCAGCCAGACCGAGAAGTAGCGGAGCTGGAAGGGGGTCTCCTGGGTGAAGGTGAAGTCCGCTTCCTCCTCCCCCTCCTCCGGCAGGACCCCGTTGTGGGAGGCGATGAAGTCGGTCATCCGGTAGAGATCCCGGTAGGTGGCCCTGTAGTTGTAGCCGCTGACCAGGCCCAGGACCAGGCCCATGACCAGAAGGACCGCCAGGGCGGAGGCTATGATAAAGCGTCTGCGAAGACTTCTGACGGAAGGGTCCATGAAAAGGCCTCCTTTCAGCTTCTGACCAGGGTATAGGCCCCGTCCTTTTCTCCCTCGATGGATATGTCTGCCTGGATGGCGGTCAGCTTATGGCGCAGGTAGGAGACATAGACCCATACCAGGCCGGGACCGGCGTCCTTCTCGTCTTTCCAGATCCGGCGGAAGATCTCCTCCGTGGTCATGGTCTTGCCGGGGTTCCGCATGAAGAGCTCCATGAGCTGGAATTCCTTCCGGGAGAGCCGGATGGAATTGCCGGCGGAAAGCTCCTGCTCGGCGGTATTGAGGGTCACGGACCCGAAGGAGAGATGGGAGGGAGCAAAGCCGTCGGACCGTCTGGTCAGGGACCGGAGCCTGGCCAGGAGCTCCTTCATGGCGAAGGGCTTGGTCAGGTAGTCGTCCGCGCCGGCGTCCAGGCCTTCTACCCTGTCGTCGACCCCGGATTTGGCGGTCAGCATGATGACGGGCGTGGTATCTCCCGTTTCCCGGATCCTCCGGACGGCCTCCATTCCGTCCATGACCGGCATCATGACATCAAAGATCATGCAGTCATAGGCGTGGAGGCCCGCCGCTTCCACTGCCTCCCGGCCGTTGGAGGCGGTGTCCACCTCATAGCCCTGGAGGGCCAGGACGGCGGTGAGGGCGCGGGTAAGGTCGGCTTCATCTTCAGCAAGCAGTAATCTGGGCATTGGTATTCCTTTCCGGAGTGGTCTGGCCGGGATCCTGACGGATCAGGTCCCGGATGGTCTGCATGGAGAGATCGCAGGAGGCCAGTTCATCCGCCACGCGCTTGAGCTCGCTGACGATCATGGCCGTATCTTTGATCTCACGCTTGTACTTGAGTTCATGCTCCAGGCTGGCCCAGGAGTCCATGGCCAGGGTCCGGAGCTGGAGCTCGGCATAGTAGACGCCGGGGACCTTTCCCGACAGATCGGGCCAGGCCGTCTCCATACGCAGGATCATGTGGAAGGACCTGTATCCGTTGGGCTTGGCGTTCCTGATATAGTCCTTGACCAGGACGACGCTGCAGCCCGGCATGGTCCGGATCAGTTCCGCGGCCCGGTAGATATCGTCCATGAACCGGGTCACGATCCGGACGCCGATGGCGTCATAGATCAGGGTCAGGGCCGATTCGGGCGTGACGGGCAAGCCCTTGCGGACGCATTTTTCTCTCATGCTGTATTCGTCCTTGATCCTGCAGGTGATATGTTCATAAAGGGGATGTCCGGTCTCTTCCCTGGACTTCCGGCTGATGGCGGCGATCTTGTCCGTCAGGTCCCCCATGACCAGGGGAAGATAGTCCCGGCAGGGCCCGTAGATGCTTTCCGACATCGGTTCTGCCTCCTTTCTGTTTTCCTGGCTATGAGTATAGCAGGCAAATTTAAAAATTCTGTGACGAGGAGAGGAAACTTTCATGAACCTTTCCGGGAGAGGGGAAGGCATCCGTTCGGACGGATTGTTCTCTTTTGGACACAAGGCAATTTTTTCTTTTACAAGTATTTATCAAAACCTTATAATTGATTATGGATTTATTAGGTTCAGGGAGGAATACGATGAGCAGCGAATCGGAACTGTTTGACAATCTCCGCAACATTGCCGAGAGCCTGGGGATGCAGTTCGGCAGGAACTGTGAGACGGTGATCCATGACCTGGATCTGGACTCCGATCATTCCATCGTCTTTATCATGAACGGGGAGCTGACCGGCAGGCAGCAGGGAGACGGTCTGGGAGAAATGGCCCGCGAAAGGGTGGAAGCCATCCGCAGGGAAAGCGGCCAGGACAGGCTCATGCTCCTGTTCAGGAACCGGGAGGGCCGCATGTTCAAGTGCTGCGGGGTCTTTATCCGGGAGAAAGGCAGGCCCAGGTACCTGCTGGGCGTCAGCAACGATATCACCAACATGCTGGCCCTGCGGGATGAGATCCAAGGCCTCCTGGAGGAGGAAGCGCCCGTCCGGGAGGAGCAGGCGGTCACCAGCGTAGGGGAGCTTCTGGACGAACTGATCGAGCGGAGCATAGCCATGATCGGCAGGCAGCCTGCCCTCATGTCCAGGGAGGACAAGGTCCGGGCGATCCAGTTCCTCAATGACAGCGGGGCTTTCCTGATCACCCGGTCGGGAGAGAAGATCGCCAGATGCTTCGGGATCAGCAAGTTCACCCTTTACAGCTATATCGATGTCAATAAGAAGAAATCCTGATCCGCGGGGAGATCCCGGGACGGGACCGGGGCGGCAGGCGCTTTAGCGCTTTGCCGCCCTTTTTCCGCGCGGCAGGTACTTTATCGCGGTGACGCGCCTGCCTGATGAAAGAAAAATTGACAGGGTTCTTGTATTTGATATAAGATAGTTTATAATTTTTTTATGTCAGTTGGGCCGGGATACCTCTGAGGACCCCTCGGAGGGCCCCCGAAAGGGAGGCCCGGACCGAAAATCAAACGACAAAAGGAGGAAACTATTATGAAAATGAAGAAGTTTGCAGCTATGCTGCTGGTCGGCACTCTGGCGGCCTCACTTCTCGCAGGCTGCGGCGGCTCCGGCAGCTCCGCAGCTCCCGAAGCTTCCGGCGACGCGGCTGAGACCGAGACCGCCGAAGGCGGAGACCTGGTCTGGAAGATCGGCGAGATCGGCCCCATCAGCGGCGGCGCGGCCATCTACGGCCTTGACGTTGCCCACGCAGCCGAGCTGGCAGTCGAAGAGATCAACGCGGCCGGCGGCATCAACGGCTACATGATCGAGTATAAGTATGAAGATGATGAGCATGACGCCGAGAAGTCCGTCAACGCTTACAACACCCTGAAGGACTGGGGCATGCAGATCCTGCTGGGCACCGTTACCTCCACGCCCTGCACGGCTGTTGCCGCCAAGACCGCTGAAGACAACATGTTCCAGCTGACTCCTTCCGGATCTTCCCTGGACTGCATCGCCAACCCCAACGCTTTCGCTGTATGCTTCAACGACCCTCAGCAGGGAACCAAGTCCGCCCAGTATATCGCGGCCCATATGCCTGAAGCCAAGATCGCGACCATCTACGATTCCTCCACGCCTTACAGCGCGGGCATCGAGACCAACTTCATGACCGAGGCGGAAGCCCAGGGCCTGAACGTCGTCGCCGAGACTTCCTTCACCGTTGACTCCGCTACGGACTTCTCCGCTCAGCTCCAGACTGCCAAGGACGCGGGCGCTGACTTCATCTTCCTGCCTATTTACTACACCGAGGCTTCCATCATCCTTCAGCAGGCCGCTGACATGGGCCTGGACGTTACCTACTTCGGATGCGACGGCATGGACGGCATCCTGGGCGTTGAGAACTTCGATACCTCTCTGGCAGAGGGCCTGATGCTCCTGACCCCCTTCGCGGCTGACGCCACCGATGACCTGACTGTCAACTTCGTGACCGCCTTCCAGGAGAAGTACGGCACCATCCCCAACCAGTTCGGCGCGGACGCCTATGACGGCATGTATGCCATCAAGGCTGCCATCGAGGCTGCTGACCTGGCTCCCGACGCTTCTGTTTCCGATATCTGCGAAGCCCTCAAGACTTCCATCACCGGCATCCAGGTCGAAGGCCTGACCGGCACCATCAGCTGGGCCGAGACCGGTGAGCCCGACAAGGAGCCCAAGGCCGTCAAGATCGAGAACGGCGCTTATGTTTCCATCGAGGACTGATCCGCGGACAGGTTTCAGGACATATCTGAAGACAGATAATAAACTTTAAAGGGCAGGGCGCTCCTAATCCGGGGCGCCCGCCTTATCGTGCAGAGGGGCAGAGAATGGTTACCTTTATAGAGAATCTCATCAACGGACTCAGCATGGGCAGCATCTACGCGATCATTGCCATCGGATACACCATGGTATACGGCATCGCCAAGATGCTGAATTTCGCGCATGGAGATATCATCATGGTCGGCAGCTACGTGGCCTTCATTGCCATCAGCAGCCTGGGCCTGCCGGTCCCGGCCGGCATCCTGATCTCCATCATCGCCTGCCTGTGTCTGGGCGTCATCATTGAAAAAATCGCCTACAGACCTCTTCGGAACGCGGGGTCGCCCCTGGCCGTCCTGATCACGGCCATCGGCGTCAGCTACTTCCTCCAGAACGGGGCCATGCTGGTCTTCGGTTCCAACACCAAGAGCTTTACTTCGGTCATTCCCAAATCCATCCAGTCCATCATGGTGGGTCCCTTCCAGATCAAGGGCATTGCCGTCGTCAGCATCATCACCAGCATTGTCCTGGTCTCCGTGCTGCAGCTCTTCATCAACCGGACCAAGCCGGGCCAGGCCATGCTGGCCTGCTCCCAGGACCGGGCCGCCGCGTCCCTGATGGGCATTTCCGTCAACAACACCATTACTCTGACCTTTGCCATCGGCTCGGCCATGGCCGCCATCGCCGGCGTCCTGATGTGCTCCTACAGCCCGGCCCTGACGCCCACCACCGGCGCCATGCCCGGCATCAAGGCCTTTACCGCGGCCGTTTTCGGCGGCATCGGGTCCATTCCCGGCGCCATGGTCGGCGGACTGGTCCTGGGCATCATCGAGCAGCTGAGCAAGTA
>CAMOUD010000109.1 GCA_946626215.1 uncultured Lachnospiraceae bacterium | reverse complement strand
GGGGATCGTCCAGGGGGATGGTGACGGGATCGATCCCGGTCAGGTCCTGCAGCATGCGGACCATGGTGGGATCATCGTGTCCCAGGATGTCCAGCTTGAGCAGGTTGTGGTCGATGGAGTGATAGTCAAAGTGGGTGGTGACGATGTCCGTGGTCATATCGTTGGCCGGATGCTGGACCGGGGTGAAGGTGTTGATCTCCTCCCCCAGGGGCAGGACCACGATGCCGCCCGGATGCTGGCCGGTGGACCGGCGGATCCCGGTGCAGCCCTTGAGCAGGCGCTCGATCTCGCTGTTCCTTTTGGCCTCCTGTCTTCTTTCGAAGTAGTTCTTCACATAGCCGTAGGCCGTCTTGTCGGCCACGGTGGCGATGGTGCCGGCCTTGAAGGTCTGGCCGTGCCCGAAGATGACCTCGGTATACTTGTGGGCCTTGGCCTGGTATTCGCCCGAGAAGTTCAGGTCGATATCCGGCTCCTTGTCTCCCTTGAAGCCCAGGAAGGTCTCGAAGGGAATGTCAAAGCCGTCCTTGCAGAGCTCCTTTCCGCACCGGGGGCACATCCTGCGGGGCATGTCGATGCCGCATTTGCCCTGGTAGGCCAGGACCTCCTCGGAATCAAAGTCACTGAAGTGACAGTTGGTGCAGTAGTAATGGGGGGGCAGAGGATTGACCTCCGTGATCCCGGACATGGTCGCCACAAAGGAGGACCCGACAGATCCTCTCGATCCCACCAGGTAGCCGTCCTCCACCGATTTCCAGACCAGCTTCTGGGCGATGATGTACATGACCGAGTAGCCGTTGCTGATGATGGAATGGAGCTCTCTTTCCAGCCGCTCCTCCACGATGGCGGGGAGGGGATCCCCGTAAAGGCTGTGGGCCTTGTCGTAGCAGATCCTGCGCAGGGTCTCGTCCGAATGGGGGATGACCGGGGCGCACTTGTCCGGCCGGACCGGGGAAATGACGTCCACCATGTCCGCGATGAGCCGGGTGTTGTCAACGACCACCTCCCGGGCCTTGGCGGCGCCCAGATAGGCGAACTCCTCCAGCATCTCGTCGGTGGTATGGAAGTAGAGGGGGGCGCTGTCCTCCTCCCGGTTCATGCCCATGCCGTCCTGGATGATGGCCCGGTAGATCTCATCCTCCGGGTCCATGAAGTGGACATCTCCGGTGGCCACGACAGGCTTGCCGAAGGACTCGCCCAGGGCCACGATCTGCCGGTTCAGGTCCAGAACGTCCTCCATGGTCTGGATCTCGGGATAGCGCTGCTGCATCCGGGGCTCCAGGAGGAAGGCGTTGTTGCCCCTGGGCTGGATCTCCAGATAGTCGTAGAAATCCACGATGGCGGCGATCCGCTCGGGGGACCGCTGCTCCAGGACCGCCTGAAAGAGCTCGCCCGCCACGCAGGCGGAGCCCACGATCAGTCCCTCCCTGAGCTGCATGAGCCTGCTCTTGGGGATCCTGGGCTTTTTGGAGAACCAGGTCAGGTGGGATTCCGAGATCAGCCGGTAGAGGTTGACCCGGCCCGTATTGTTCTTGGCCAGAAGGATGCAGTGATAGGTATGGAGCCGCTTGACCAGCTCGGGGTTGGAGTCGCTCAGGGCGTTGATCTCCCCGTAGGAGCCGATCTCCCTTTCCGAGAGCATGGCGGCTTCCTTCAGGAAGATCCCGGCCGTGCATTCCGCGTCGTCCACGGCCCTGTGGTGGAAGCCCAGGTCTACCTGCAGGAGCTTTGCCACCGCGTCCAGGGTATACCTGGCGTGGCCGGGCAGGAGGACCCTGGCGATCTGCTCCGTATCCAGGGAGGTAAAGTCGCAGGGAAGGCCCAGCCTTTTCGCGTTCTCCTCGATAAAGCCCGTGTCAAAGCCCACGTTGTGGCCCACCAGGACATGGCCCGCGCAGAAATCCAGGAACCGGGGCAGGACCTTTTCGATGGGGTCCGCGTCCATGACCATGTCGTCCCGGATGCTGGTCAGCTGGGTGATCCTGTAGGGAATGGGGACGCCGGGGTTGACGAATTCGGAGAACCGGGCCGTGACCCTTCCGTCCTCGATCCTGACGGCGCCGATCTCGATGATCTGGTTCTTCACCGGGGAAAAGCCGGTGGTCTCCAGGTCAAAGACCACGTAGGTCCGGCTGTCCAGGGCCGTATCCTCTCCCTCCGAGGAGCCGAAGACCACCGACCGCTTGAGGTCGTCCACCAGGTAGCATTCCACCCCGTAGATGACCTTGAAGAAGTCCTGGGTATCCAGAGGGGGAAGGCCTGCTTCCTTCCTCTTTTTATTCTCGTCCTTGAAGAGGGCCTCCCGGACATGGAAGGCGTCCGGAAAGGCCTGCACGTTGCCGTGGTCGGTGATGGCGATGGCGGGCATGCCCCAGGCATAGGCCCGTTTGACCAGGTCCCTGCACTCGGAGACCCCGTCCATGTCGCTCATCTTGGTATGGAGGTGGAGCTCGACCCGCTTGTCCTGGGCCTTGTCCTTTCTCGTTTCCACAAAGGAGGGGATGGCCATGATGTCAAAGACACGGCCCACCATTTCCTCATGGTCGAAGCTGTCCTGCTCGGCCAGGCCCCGGACCTTGACAAAGGCCCCCTCTTTGATCCGGGCCGACACCTCGGCCAGGTTCTCATCGGGCACGAAGACCTTGCAGTAGATGGAATCGGTGAAGTCCGTCAGGGAGAACTTGAACATGGTCCTCTCTCCCCGGATGGACCTGGTCTCCACATGCATGACCTGGCCCCGGATCACGACCTCGGACCCGTCGGCGATCAGGTCCCGGATGGGCTGGGCGGGCCTGGTGATGTCCCGGCCCATGATGACGTCGGGGTTGGCGGAGGAAACAAAGCTCCTGCCTCCCTTGCCCTTGCCCTTTCCCCTGCGGCCGGTCCGGACAGACCGGTCCCTGGTAAAATCCAGGCCGAAGGGGGCGGCAGCAGGCGCATCCTTTTCCGCTTCCTCCCGGACAGGGGCCGGAGCAGGCGAAAAGACCGGTTCCTCCCGGCGGCTCTTTTCCCTGTTCCTCCGGACAAGGCTGATCACAAAGCGGACCGGGATCCCGCAGCGGTCCCGGAAGATCCGCTCCAGGGATTCCTCCAGGCGGCCCGAAAGCTGGCTGGACAGGCAGGACTCCTCCATCTCCACGGCGATGGTCCCCTCTTCGGGATAGGATATTTCCGCATCAGAAAAAAACCGGCCCATGACCGGTGAAAAGGAAGCGATCTCATAGACCAGGGAATCCCTGTAGGCTTCCATCAGCCGCCGGGCCGAATACTGGCCCGACAGGCAGAAGCGCTCGTCCACAAAGACCTGGACCGGCCGGTCTGTAAAGATCTGGGCGGAGATCTCCTCCTGCAGCCGGCAGATCCTCTTCTTGTGGATCAGGTGGTCCGACTGCAGGCAGATCTTGAGCCTGGTCCTCTCCCGGTTGGTGCACAGCCTGGTGACCGTGGTCTCCCGGAAGTAGTCCTGCAGGTCCTTATTGACTTTCAAGGTCGGAAATACATCAAAAAAGCGTTTGCTCATGAACTCCTTCTCAGTCCTCGTTCCAGTGGTCCAGCTCATAGCGGAGGGCTTCCAGCAGCTCTCCCTCGGGCATCCGGCGGACGATCTCTCCCTTTTTGATCAGGAGGCCTACGCCGTCTCCGCCCGCGATGCCGATGTCAGCCTCTCTGGCCTCGCCGGGCCCGTTGACCGCGCAGCCCATGACGGCTACCCGGATGTTCAGGGAATAGCCCCTGCACATCTCCTCCACCTGGTTGGCCAGGCCGATCAGGTCGATCTTGGTCCTGCCGCAGGTGGGACAGGAGACCACGTCGATGCCCCGGCTGTAAAGGCCCAGGCTCCGGAGGATCAGGCGGGCGCTGCGGATCTCCTCGGCGGGATCGCCGGTCAGGGAGACCCGGATGGTGTCCCCGATGCCCTGATAGAGGATGTTGCCGATGCCCACGGCGGACTTGATGTTGCCGGAAAGAAGGGTCCCCGCCTCGGTGATGCCCACATGGAGGGGATAGGAGGTCTTCTCGGCCAGGACCTCATGGGCCCGGATGCACATGCGCACGTCCGAGGACTTGATGGAGATGACGATCTGGTCGTAGCCGGCCTCTTCCACCATATGGACCTTGTCCAGGGCGCTCTCCACAATGCCCTCGGCGGTGACGCCGTGGTACTTGTCCACCAGGTCCCGCTCCAGGGACCCGCTGTTGACGCCCACCCGGATGGGGACCATGCGCTCTCTGGCGCAGCGGACCACCTCGCGGATCTTTTCGGGCCCGCCGATGTTGCCGGGATTGATGCGGATCTTGTCCGCCCCGTTCTCGATGGCGGCTATGGCCATCTTGTAGTCAAAATGGATATCCGCCACCAGCGGAATGGAGATCTCCTTCCGGATCTCCCCGATGGCCCTGGCGGCCTCCGGAGTGGGGCAGGTGCAGCGGATGATATCGCATCCCTCTGCCTCCAGCCGGTGGATCTGGTCCACCGTTGCCCGGACGTCCTCCGTCCGGGTGTTGGTCATGGACTGGATCAGGATGGGATTCCCTCCGCCGATCTGTCTGTCGCCGATACGGATGACTTTGGTGTGGTCTCTGTATGCCATGTCTGCCTCCTGCTCTTATACCTTGTACTGCTTTGTCTCCGGGCCCTCTCCTTCTTAGCGGAAGAAGCGGGAAATGTCATTGAATAGGACCATGACCATGATGGCCATGAGTAGGGCGATGCCGGCCAGGTGGACCAGGCCCTCCTTGTCAGGGGGGACCGGCTTGCCCCGGATTGCTTCGATGATGAGAAAGACCAGGCGTCCCCCGTCCAGGGCCGGTATGGGCAGGAGGTTGACCACGCCCAGGTTGACGGTCAGGAGGGTGGACAGGGACAGGAAGGTCAGAAGGATGGCGGAAAGACCGTAGGGGTTCACGGCCTGGTAGGTGTCGTCCACCACCTTGACCACGCCCACGGGCCCGGCGATGTCGTCCCGGCTGAAATGCCCGCCGATCATGGAGCCCAGGGACTTGAGGGTGGCCTTGAGCCAGTAGCCCGTCTCATAGAAGGCGTAGGGGAAGACCTCCAGGCCCCTGCAGGCATGGAACTCCCCGGCCCCCCGGATCCCGATATAATACCGGCCGGTCTCCTCGTCATAGCGGGGCGTCAGGACCAGGGTATCCTTTTCTCCCTCCCTTTCATAGGTGATGGTCAGGGGCTCGCCGTAGTTCATCTGGGAGATCAGGCTGACCTCCCGGTAGAGATGGATCCTCTCTCCGTTGACGGACACGATCCTGTCTCCGGCCATGAGGCCCGCGTCCTCCGCGGCCGATTCCTCGATGATCTCCTGGATGACCGGCAGGTCCGTTCCTGAGAAGGTGACCACGATCAGGGACAGGAGAAAGCCCAGGATGAAGTTGAAGATGGGACCCGCCGCCACCGTGGCGATCCGGGCGAATACAGAGGCCCTGGGGAAGGAATGCTCATCCAGGACGGCATCCTCATCCGGCTCCAGGCCGTTCAGGCCGTCAAAGACGCAGGCTCCTCCCAGGGGCAGAAGGCGGATGCAGAAATCCGTCTCCCCCATCTTCTTTTTATAAAGGACAGGGCCCATGCCGACGGCGAACTCATTGACCCGGATCCCGCTCCGCCTGGCCACCGCGAAGTGGCCGAATTCGTGGGAGATCACGATGACGGAAAAGATCAGGAGAAAGATCAGAACTGAAACAATCATACGACTCCAATCAGAAGGACGGCCAGGAAATAGATCACCGGCGCGGTAAAGATGATGCTGTCGAACCGGTCCATGATGCCGCCGTGGCCGGGGATCAGATGACCGTAATCCTTAATGCCCCGGTTCCTCTTGATGGCGGAGGCGGCCAGGTCGCCGATCATGCTGATCAGGCCGCCGCAGATGCCCAGAAGGAGGAATTCCAGCTGCATGTGCATTTCGGGATAGAAATACTCCAGAAGGAGGGAAGCCAGCCAGCAGACCAGGGCAGACCCGGCCAGGCCGCCTGCCGCGCCCTCCAGGGTCTTCTTGGGAGACAGGACCGGCGCCATCTTGTGGCGGCCGATGGCCCTGCCCACGGCCCAGGCGCAGGTATCGCAGACCGAAGAGCAGATGAAGATCAGGGCGTAGATAAAGATGCCGTAGCGTCCCAGGCAACGGGCCCTGAGGATGAAGGACATCAGGACCGGGCAGTAGAGGAAGCCGAAGATGCCCGTCACCACCTGGTGCCACTCATAGCGGGGGAAGGTCAGGACGTAAACGCCCATGGAGACCAGGAAGTCCAGGGCCACGACCAGGATCATCCAGAAATCCGACGCTTCCGCGTATTCAGCCCCGCGGGCGGTGATGGACAGGACCAGAAGAGCCCCGTAGAGAAGGACCGTGGACCCGAAGCCCACTGCCGTCAGGGGCGTGACCCTGGCGGAGTCCCTGGTGACGCCGCAGGCCCGCATCAGTTCATCATATCCGATCAGAGAACAGACCATCAGGACCAGGCCCAGGGGGAAACCTCCCGTCAGGGCCAGCACAACGATCAGGACGGCAATAAAAAAGCCGCTGACTACTCTTTCCTTCATATATTTTACCCTCAATTCGAACACACGACCGGGATAAATGCCGGTCGTGTGGTCTCTGACAGCCCCGTCCGCCGGCTCTCCTCCGAGAGTCAGTTGACCAGGCCTCCATATCTTCTTTCTCTGTGGTTATAGGCGTCCACGGCCTTCTCCAGCTCAGCTTTGCTGAAATCCGGCCAGGCGCAGTCGGTGAAATACAGCTCCGAATAGGCGATCTGCCAGAGCAGGAAATTGGAGATCCGCTGCTCTCCGCAGGTCCGGATCAGCAGGTCGGGATCCGGGATCCCGGCCGTATCCAGACGGGCCGACAGGTCCTCCTCCGTCAGGGCGGAGGGATCGGTCCTGCCCGCCGCCGCGTCGGCGGCAAGGCTCCGGATGGCCCGCATCATTTCGTCCCTGGCTCCGTAGTTGATGGCGATCTGGAACTGGATGCCGGTATTGGACGCAGTATCCCGCTCCAGGTCGGCAATGGCCTGCTGCAGGTCCTCGTCCAGCCTCGTCTTGTCCCCGATCACCCGGATCCGGACGTTGTTTCTGGCGCACTTGGCCAGGGAGGTCTTCATATAGGTCCTGAGCAGGTTCATCAGGGCCGTGACCTCGCTTCCGGGCCGGGACCAGTTCTCAGTGGAAAAGGCGTAGACCGTCAGGTAGCGGATCCCCATATGGTCCGCGTCCTCCAGGATCTGTTCCACGACCCTGGCTCCCTGGGCGTGGCCCATGGTCCTGGGCAGGCCCCGCTTTTTGGCCCACCGGCCGTTCCCGTCCATAATGATCGCCACATGGGCCGGCACTTTCCGCTTGTCTTCCAAAGTCTCTTCCTCCTGTCGGGACGAAAGGATCAGACCGTCATGATCTCCTTGGTCTTCTCATCGATGATCTTGTCGATCTCCTTGGTGGCCTTATCGGTCAGCTTGGTGACCTCATCCTGAAGATCGCTGACGATATCCTCGGAAAGATCCTCGGACTTCTTGAGCTTCTTGAAGGCGTCCACGGCGTCTCTGCGGATGTTGCGGACGGCGACCTTGGCGTCCTCGCCCATCTTCTTGACGTCCTTGGACAGCTGTTTGCGCCTCTCACCGGTCAGTTCCGGGAAGACCAGACGGATCACGGTGCCGTCGGACTGGGGGTTGATGCCGATGTCCGCCACCTGGATGGCCCGGCAGATCTCCTTGATCATCTTCTTTTCCCAGGGCGCGATCTGGATGATGCGGGCTTCGGGAACGGAGATGTTGGCCACGGCCTGCAGAGGGGTCGGGGTGTTATAGTAATCGACTCTCACCTTATCGAGCACGTGCGGATTGGCCCTGCCTGCCCGGACGCCGTTCAGGTCTGTCCTGAGGTGGTCGATGGTCTTTTTCATCTTCTCTTCGTACGGTTTTACTCTTTCGCTGGTTGCCATAATACTCCCCTTTTCCGCGCCTCGGCGCTGTTTGATTGACCTGTCCGGCCTTCTGCCGGCAGGATGATTTCCTGTTGATCCTGTCAGACCGTGATGGTCGTCCCGTTGAAGCTGCCGGAGGCGGCGTGAATGATGCTGTCCTCCTCCTGGAGGGCAAAGATCCGAAGGGGCATCCCGTTCTCCTTGCAGAGGATGGAGGCCGCCAGGTCGATGGCGCCCAGCCTCTGGTCGATGACCTCGTCGATGGTCAGGGTATCGTACCGCCTGGCCTCGGGATTCACGCCCGGGTCGCTGTCATAGACGCCGTCGATGTTCTTGGCCATCAGGATGACGTCGGCCTCCACCTCGATGGCGTGCAGGACCACGCCCGTATCGGTGGAAAAATAAGGATGTCCGGTGCCGCCGGCGAAGAAGACCACCACGCCCTCCTTCAGGCAGGCCACAGCCCTGTCCTTGGAGAAAAGCTCCGTAAAGGCTCCCACCTGGAAGGGGGTAAAGACATTGGTCTTCATGCCCTCGGTCCTGAAGACCTCGGATACATAGATACAGTTCATGACCGTGGCCAGCATGCCGATCTGGTCCGCCTTGACGCGGTCGAT
>CAMOUD010000108.1 GCA_946626215.1 uncultured Lachnospiraceae bacterium | reverse complement strand
CCGGCTGCCTGCCCGGGGATCCAGTTCGACAGGTCGTTAAAAATGTCCGCGAACCCTGACTTTTCCCGGGATACGGCCGGGAGGCTGGCTCCGCAGACCGTACAGAACTGAGCCTGGTCCTGGACCTCAGCGCCGCATCTGGAACAAATCTTCATGAACAATCTCCTCCTTTTCTTTTCCGGCTCTCCGCCTGGTCAGATCTTCTCAAAGGCCAGCCGGGGATCATGATCCTCATATACATATATGATGCCGCAGGGCACAAAGCCCAGCTTTGTCAGAAGGCCCTGCATGACCCTGTTGTCCGCATGGGTGTCGATGCGCAGGTGCCCGCTTTTCTCATAGGCCCAGTTCAGGCAGAAGGCCCCGGTCCCCTTCCGGGAGCCGTCCGAAGCGATCCTGTGGACCACGCCGTAGGGTCCCTCGTCCAGCCAGGCCCCGTCCTCAATGACCCGGTAGGTGGGTTCGATGTCTTTGCCGAACACGAAATAAAAGGTCCCGATGACCCGGTCCTCCCCGTCCAGGCAGACGTAGGAATTTCCCTCCCGGATATCCTGCAGGATCAGGTCCCGGGGCGGCCACTGCCTGAGGCCCCACTGGTCCGGATTTCCCGTCTCTGCCATAAAGGCCCGGGCCCTCTCGTAGATTTCCATCAGCCGTCCGATCTCGGACTCCCTGGTCTTCCGGATCCGCATCTGTCCTTCCTCTCTTCCTCCGGGCCCCTTTCAGATCAGTCCCAGATGGACAAAGGCCTTATAAAGCCCGTCCCGGTCCACGTAGTCGGTCACGTAGTCGGCCATGGCCCGGATCTCCTCTCCTCCGCTTCCCATGGCAACGCCGAAGGCGCAGTATTCCAGCATGGGGATATCGATCCTGGCGTCCCCGAAGGCGATGGTATCCGAAAGGTCCGCTCCCAGATGGTCCAGCAGGATCCGGACAGCCCCGGACTTGGAGATGCCGGAAAGTCCAATGTCTCCGAAGAGGGCCTCTTCCCCCGCGCCGCCCCAGGTCCCGACACGGAAGTCCGGAAAGGCCCCGGCGGCGTCCAGATAGTCCTGATAAGAGGAAAGGACAAAACTGACCTTGCTCAGGTCATCCCTGTACAGCCCGGCCCCGAAGATCATATCCGGAAAGACATCCCGGACCGATCCGATGGCGCCTCCTCCCTTCAGGCCCGCGTAGGCCCGGATGGCAGGGAGTCCGTCCTCTTCAAAGGTCTCCGATGCATAAAGGCCGCTGCTGCTCTCCAGATAAAAGGCCAGGCCCCTTTCCCGGAGCCAGTCCACGATCCGCCTGCACTGATCCAGGGAGATCTTCCGGTGGAGGAGGACCCTGCCGCGGTCTTCCACATAGGCCCCGTTCCCGCCGATCATCCCGTCCAGTCCCAGGTCCCAGATCTCCGGGTAGACTTCTGCCCTGGACCTGCCGGTGCAGATATAGACCCGGTGCCCGGCTTTCCTGGCCCGCCTTACGGCCTCCGCTGCCGAAGCCGGTATACGTCCCCGGTAGTCCACCAGGGTCCCGTCCACATCAATGAAAAGGATCTTTTTTCTTTCCTTCCCCATATCTTCCCTCCTGATGCCTCACATCCTGATCGAGCATGCTTTCTTCCAGCTGCCTGCCGGACAATCCCGCGAAAAAAGAACGGCGGCAGGGCAGCCTTCACGGAACCAGACAGAAATGCCCTCCTGCCGCCGCCCTTCTAAAAAGATGTGTCCGAAACAGATTTCAGAAAGATCCAGACAGATCCCGCAGGGCTGCAGCTATGAGTATAGCCGCATGCTGTTCCGGAAGAAATGAGCCGCGGGCTCAGACTCACCGAACAGGGAGGGCTCCCTGTTCAGGGAGCCTGCAGGATCCCGCCCGTTCCCGCCGGCCAAAAGAGCCGGGGGACCCGGGTAAAGGGCAGAAGGACCGATCCCAGGACCAGGAACCAGATCAGCCAGATCATGGCCCAGATCCGAAGGTTCCTCCAGGACAGCCAGACCTGTCTCCGGGACGGCTCCACACGGGGGTCCTCCGGCCACCTTACCATGAAAAAGAAAGGGGAAACGATCAGGGTCACGGAAATCAGGAGCATGAAAACAGCCCTGCCCGCTTCCCCTGACAGGAGCCCCGGCGCGATAAAGGGGTTGGCCATGAGGCCTTCCAGCGCCGCTCCGGCTGTCGTAAAGACCAGGAGGCGCTTTTTCCACAGGAGATTCTCCCTCTCGTATTCCTCCGGAGTCAGATTTTTTTTCTGTTTCATTTTTCCGCCTTTCTCTCAGGGATGGAAGGGAATCGGGGCCGGATCCCCGGACCGGAACAGGGCAGGGATCCTGGTGAAGGGCAGGGAGACAGATGCCATGGACAAAAACCAGAGAAGAAAGAACAGGAAGACCAGCAGGACCGGCTGCATGAAAATGGGCCAGCGCGCTCCCAGAAGGCCCATGATCCCCATCAGGGCCCCGCCTGTCACGGAAAAGACGGCAGCCCTTCTCTCCCACTTTGTCTTCGCTGCCCGGCAGGCCTCCGCGGAGGCGAACCTTCTTTTCGCGTCTGCTTTTTCCCTATAGGATCCGATTCCCACTTTGCCGCTCCTTTTTGCTCAGTCAGGGATGCCAGAGGATCATCTGGGACTCCTCATGCAGAAGGCTGTAGATCAGGCCGAAGCTGAGCCCGAACCAGAACAGTACAGCCATCGCTGTCAGGAAATGCAGAAGCAGGATGGCCAGAAAGGCCCATCCCCATGACAGTTCCTTTTTCCCTTCCTCCCGGGGCCGGACAACGCACAGGTAGATGGGAATTCCGAAAGCCCATACATCCGTCAGGAGGGAAAGGAAGACAGCGGAGCCCGTTCCCGTAAACAGGTCCAGATAAGTGCCCGCCAGGATCAGGCAGGAGTAGAGGGCGCTCCCTCCGGCCATCAGCAGGACCGCCCTTTTGATCCAGGCTTCCCTGGTCAGGACATGGATCTTCTTTTCCGGATCGGGACTGTTCATTTCATTCTTCCTCGTTTCTCAGATACATAAGGCGGAGCAGCCTCCTCAGAGAGGCGTCAGGATCTCCGGACCTCCTCCCTTCATGAGAAGACTGATCAGGCCCAGGGCCATGCTCCACCACAGGGTCATTATAAGGTATATCAGGATGTTCAGCAGAAAGAGGGCCAGAAAGGCCCACTCTCCCGTCAGCCATTTCTTCCCGCTGTCCCGGGGCGCTGTCCTGGTCAGATAAGCGGGGACCCCCAGGATATACAGTCCGGACAGGAGGCTGATGGAAATATAGATCCCGTTTCCTGCCAGGTCCAGGAGGGCACAGCCCAAAAGCATGCAGATGAGAAGGCTCCCGCCCCCCGCCGTCAGCAGGGCCGCCCGCTTCTTCCAGGCCTCCCATGGCAGACCGGCGTTTTTCTTTTTCCGCGTCGTGTTCTTCTCTTCCATCCCGGTCCCTCTCAAAGGTCAAAGAGGTGCATCTGGGGGTCCTTCCAGGATTTCTGGAGGGCCTCATGGACCTGGTCTCCCTCCCGGGCATGGCCGATGAGGAAGGGAGAGGCCGGATCGTGCCGGCCGGCGCGGGCAAGGACCTTGTCCCGGTCCGCGTTGGCGTAGCAGTAGCTGCAAAGGTGCCGGCAGCTGTCATAGGCCCCGATGTCGGCCGCCAGATAACAGGCGCATTCTGCCCGGGCCCCCTTAAAGGCCGGGACCCTCAGCCGGCAGCCGATGGCTTCCTCGTACATGGGAATGGTCATGCAGCCCGAGCAGTCCGCCCCGAAGGCGGCCAGCTCGTCTCCCTCCGCGCAGGGCCGCAGGGTCATGCCGTGGGCCGCGGCAATGGAGGCCATGGCCTTTCCCAGAAGGAGCCGGTCCTCTTTTTTTACCTCCCGGGCCTCCGGGAAGTTCCGCCGGACCTTTTTGTAGAGGTCGATGAAGCTGATGACCACGGTCCGGGTGGCCCCTTCCAGGGCCGCTGCCATCTTTTCAAAGGCCTGCAGGTGATACTCCGCGGTATAGAGGTCCGTCAGGATGATGGGATCATAGCGCCAGCCAGTACTGGAGACGCCGACCCTCTCCGACAGGGCCCGGAAGACCTCCAGGAGATGGTGCTTGTCCGGCACAAAGGGCTCGATGTCCCGGCCGTAGGGGGTGATGGTCACGTACCAGTACTGGCCGTAGGGCTCCAGAAGGTCCATGTAGGGGAACATGGGCTCCGGGTTCTTGGAGCAGAAGCCGATGGCGTCCACCACGGAGGGGTCCAGCCGGTAGCGGGTGACCTGTCTGTCGTTAAAGGGGTTTCGGACGCAGACATATCCCTCCTCCAGGCGCCTGGCCAGCCAGGGCGCGTAGAAGGCGGGGATGTCCGTCCTTTGTCCGGTATTGATAATCATTGAGTCCTCTGTCAGCGCACGAACCGTCCCAGGACGCCCAGGACTTCGTCGTAATAGCCCTCCCCGAAAAGGTTCAGGTGGTTCAGAAGGTGGTACAGGTTATAGAGGTCCCTCCGGTCCCCGGATCCGGGAGCCGGCGGCAGGACCTCTCTGTAGGCTGCGTAGAAGGTCCCCGGAAAGCCCCCGAAGAGGGAGGTCATGGCCAGGTCCGCCTCGGCGTGTCCGACGTAGGCGGCGGGATCCAGGATCATGGGCCCTCCTTCCGGGGTCACGATGGCGTTGCCGTACCAGAGGTCTCCATGAAGGAGGGAGGGCCGGACGTCTCCCGGGATCCAGTCTTCCAGCCTGTCCAGAAGGACCAGGAACCGTTTCCGAACGCTCCGGGACATACAGGGAGAGGCCATGCGGATCTGGGGCTCCAGGCGGAAGTCCCTGAAAAAGACGCGCCAGTCCCTGTCCCAGCCGCCCTTCTGGGGCGTCGACCCGATGTAGTTGTCCTCCGGAAAACCGAAGAGGGGCCCCTTCTCTCCCTCCGGATAGAGGAAGGAGACATCGGACAGATGGAGAGCGGCCAGAGACCTGCCGAAGTCCTCCCAGTAGTCCTTTTTCCGCCGTCCCTCCTCCACAAAGTCCATGAGAAGAAAGGACAGGCCCCTCTTCCTGTCCGTGCCCAGGGCCAGGGGGGCGGGGACCGGGATGGCCCCGGACCTGGCCAGAGCAAAAAGGCCGCGTGCCTCTGCCTCAAAAAAGGAGAGCCTGTCCGGCCTGTTGGACTTCATGAAAAGGGTCCTTCCGCCCGCTGCTGTCAGCTTCCGGGCCGCGCTTATGCCGCCGCCATAGACCCGGCTCTCGGACCAGGCCGCGGCGCCCCCTCCGCAAAGGGCAGAGACGGCATCTTCCAGAGAATCATATGCAGGTACTACGTCCATGAATACCCCTTCCAGCCTTCCGTCACATGCCGGGCCACGTTGATGATATGGGCGATGTTCTGCTCACCGGCGAACCGGTCCGGGTCCGTAAAGTCCTCGGACAGATCCAGCCAGACCAGGGGATTGACCTCCGGCACCAGGACCGGTTCCGACTCCAGGACCCCGGTATACATCTCCAGACAGAAATCCAGCTGATAGTAGGTCAGGTCCATGAAGTGGGTCAGACGGATCTGGCCGGGGCCGATCCCGGTCTCTTCCTCCAGTTCCCGGTAGGCGGCCGCCTCATGGTCCTCTCCCTCTTCCACCTTGCCGCCCACAAAGTTGTATTTTCCTTTGTAGGGATCTTTGGTCCTCAGGCAGAAGAGGATCCTGTCCCGGGAGGGAGAAAAGACCACGGAGCAGTTCAGGACCTTCACCCGATCCCCTCCCGGAGGATGGGGATCAGGTCCGCCAGGGAGTCCACGATGAGGTCCGGCTTGGCCGGGGCCTTTTCCGCGTCCTCCCGGGTGCTCTCTCCCGTCAGGACCAGGATGGAGGTCACCTCGGACCCGTCCGCCACGGCGATGTCCGTGTAGAGCCGGTCTCCCACCACCGCCAGCTGGTCGGGCCGGACCCCGGCCGTCTCGATCATGTAGTTGAGGGCCTCCCGGGTGGGCTTGCCGAAGAAGCGGGGCCAGCGGCCCGTGGAGGCTTCCACCAGCTTGGCCATGGACCCGCAGTCGGGGATGAAATTCCCGCCCTCCATGGGGCAGTTCCAGTCGGGATTGATGCCGTAGTAGAGGCAGCCGTTCCGGACATAGTGACAGGCCTTGGAGATCTTTTCATAGGTCAGGGTCGTGTCAAAGCCCAGGATGACCATGTCCGGGTCCCGGTCCACCAGGATCATCCCGCTTTCCTCGAACTGCTGGCAGAGGGAGGGGGTCCCCACCAGATAGATGGTCTTGCCCGGATGGTGCTTTTTCAGGTAGCGGATGCAGACCTGGGTGGAGATCATCATCTGGTCCGGCCGGATGGGGATGCCCATCCGCATGAGCCTGTCCATGTAGGTGGCAAGGCCCCGGGAGGAATTGTTGGTGAAATAATAGTAGGTCCTGCCGGTCTCCACCACCGTGTGCAGGAACTCTCTGGTAAAGTCAAACAGCTGATCGCCCAGATAGATGGTCCCGTCCATGTCCAGAATGAAGGACCGGATCCGGCGGATCTCTTCAAGCTTCATGTTGCGTATCTCCTATGCGCCGCCGGCGCGTTTATTTTCTGCCCGCGGAAAGGCTGATCTCGTCGATTCGGGCCAGCTCTTCCTCTGTAAAGGTCAGGTTCCGGACCGCGCCCGCGCTGTCCCGGATCTGGGCCGGGGAGGAGGCTCCGATCAGGACCGAGCAGACGTCCCCGCTCTGCAGGATCCAGGCCAGGGCCATCTGGGCCAGGCTCTGGCCCCTTTCGGCCGCCAGGTCATTCAGGGCCCGGATGCCGGCCATTTTTTCCTCCGTCAGGTCCGAAGCATGGAGGAAGCGGCCGTCCCGGGCGATCCGGGAATCGGCCGGGATCCCGCGCAGGTAGCGGTCCGTCAGAAGTCCCTGGGCCAGGGGCGAAAAGGCGATGATCCCCATGCCCATGTTCCGGCAGGCCTGCCTGGCCCCGTCCCGGTCGATGGTCCTGTCAAAGATGGAATAGCGTCTCTGGTTGACGATCAGGGGGAGCCGGATCTCCCTGGCGATCTCCAGGGCCTTCACGGTATGGGGCCCGTCATAGTTGGAAATGCCCGCGTAGAGGGCCTTGCCGGACCGGACGATCTGCAGGAGGGCCTCCATGGTCTCCTCCAGAGGGGTCTCCGGGTCCATCCTGTGATGATAAAAGATGTCTACGTAATCCAGGCCCATCCGGGAAAGGCTCTGGTCCAGGGAGGCGATCAGGTACTTGCGGCTCCCCCAGTTCCCGTAGGGGCCCGGCCACATGTCATAGCCGGCCTTGGTGGTGATCACCAGCTCGTCCCGGTAAGGGGCAAAGTCCTTGTCCATGAGCCTTTTCAGGCTCTCCTCCGCGGCTCCGTAGACCGGTCCGTAGTTGTTGGCCAGGTCGAACTGGGTGATGCCCAGGTCAAAGGCGGTCCGGCACATGGCCCGCATGTTGTCAAAGGAGTCCCGGCTCCCGAAGTTGTGCCAGAAGCCCAGGGACAGGGCTGGAAATTTCAGGCCGCTCCTGCCCACATGGTGATAGGGCATGGTCTCATAGCGGTCCGGGGACGGGATATAAGCAGGATACAGGTCCATCTGTTTTCCTCTCTTTCATTCATTTGCGGCTTTACTCAACGCTTTCCAGCCTGGCCAGGACATCCTCCCGGATGGCTTTGCCAGTCCGCTCCGCCTGGCCGGCGTCCTTTCCTGCGGCGTAGAAATAGAACTTGATCTTGGGCTCCGTTCCGGAGGGCCGGATGGCCAGCCAGCTGCCGCCCTCCAGCTCATAACGCATGGCGTTGGTGGCGGGAATGTCCTCAAAGCCCTCCGTAAAGTCGACGGCCCTGACCACCTTCAGGCCGCCCGCCTCCTCAAGAGGCTCGGCCCGGAGGGATTCCATCATGCGGCCGATCCGGGCCGCTCCCTTTGTCCCCTGGAGGACCAGGTTGGTCCCGTTCTCGGAATAATAGCCGTAGCGGGCGTAGATCTCCTGCAGGACGTCCCAGAGGGTCTTTCCCTTTTTTCTGTAATAGGCGGCCGCCTCCGCCACCAGCATGCCGGCGCTGATGCCGTCCTTGTCCCGGATGTCCTCGCAGGCCGCGTAGCCCACGGACTCCTCGTAGCCAAAGAGGTAGGTGTAGCCGTTCTCATGCAGGTAGGGGATCTTGCCGCAGATGTTCTTGAAGCCGGTCAGGGTCTCGAACATCCGGACCCCGTAATGGGCGGCGATCACGCTGGAGAGGGAGCTGGTCACGATGGACCGGACCATGGCGCCCTTCTCCGGAAGGGTCCCGGCCTCTGCCCTGGCCTCCAGGATGTAGTTGACCAGGATATAGCCGGTCTGGTTGCCGTTGAGGGGGACATAGTCTCCCTTATCATTCCGGATCTCGATGGCGAACCGGTCCGAGTCGGGATCCGTGGCCATGAGGAGCTCGGCCCCCACCTGCCGGCCCAGGGCTTCGCTCATGGCAAAGGCCCTGGGATCCTCCGGATTGGGATATCCCACGGTGGTGAAATCGGGATCGGGATCCTTCTGCTCAGGCACGATGTGCCAGCCCGTAAAGCCCCGGTCCTCCAGCATTCTGGCAAAGAAGACCGATCCGGCTCCGTTCAGGGGCGTATAGACCAGCGGGATGGACAGGTCCAGCTCCTCCCCCTCATGGATGGCCAGGGCTTCGATCCTGTCCAGGTAGGCCCTGTCCTCAGCTTCTCCCAGGACCCGGACCAGGCCCTTGTCCATGGCCTCCTCCAGGTCCATGGCCCCGAAATCATCAAAGTAATCCA
>CAMOUD010000107.1 GCA_946626215.1 uncultured Lachnospiraceae bacterium | reverse complement strand
ACCGGCGACCTGGAGAACGTCGGCAAGACCGCCCGCCACGGCACCTTCTTCGAGATGCTGGGCAACTTCTCCTTCGGCGACTATTTCAAGAACGAGGCCATTCCGTGGGCCTGGGAGTTCCTGACCGAGGTCGTGGGCCTGGATCCCGACCGTCTCTATCCTTCCGTCTATGAAGGAGACGACGAGGCCTATGAGATCTGGAACAAGAAGATGCGGATCCCGGCCGAGCGGATCTACAAGTTCGGCAAGGAAGACAACTTCTGGGAGCACGGCTCCGGCCCCTGCGGCCCCTGTACCGAGATCTACTTTGACCGCGGCGCCGAGTTCGGCTGCGGCAAGCCCGACTGCCATGTGGGCTGCGACTGCGACCGCTTCATGGAAGTCTGGAACGTGGTCTTCTCCCAGTTCAACAACGACGGCCACGGCAACTATACCGAACTGGTCCAGAAGAACATCGATACCGGCATGGGCCTGGAGCGTCTGGCCGTTGCCGTACAGGGCGTGAATTCCATCTTTGACGTGGATACCATCCGGGCCCTGAGAGACGAGATCTGCGCCATGGCCGGCAAGTCCTACGGCGTGGACTATGAGACCGACGTATCCCTCCGGATCGTGACCGACCATATCCGGTCCGCCACCTTCATGATCTCCGACGGCATCATGCCCACCAACGAGGGCAGGGGCTATGTCCTCCGCCGGATCATCCGCCGTGCCATCCGCCACGGCCGCAAGCTGGGCATCCAGGGCCAGTTCCTGACCGACCTGGCTTCCTTCGTGATCGAAGGCTCCAAGGGCGGCTATCCCGAGCTGGAGACCAAGCGGGAGTTCATCCTCAAGAACATTGCTCTGGAGGAAGAGAAATTTGACAAGACCATCGACCAGGGCATGTCCATCCTGGCCGATCTGGAAGAGCAGATGCGCGCGGAGGGCCGCACGGTCCTTTCCGGCGCCGACGCCTTCCGTCTCTATGACACCTACGGATTCCCCATTGAATCCACCCAGGAGATCATGGAGGAAAAGGGCCTGACCGTGGACCTGGACGGCTTCTACGCCGAGCAGAAGGCCCAGCGCGAGAAGTCCAAGGGCTCCTGGAAGAAGACCTCCATGTCCGGCGCCGAGGAGACCGTCTATGACCGCATGGACGCGGCCCAGACCTCCTGCTTCATCGGTTATGACAGGCTGGAGGACAAGGGCACCATCATCGGCCTGACAGCCGGGGATGAGGACGGCGCGGACCTGACCGAGGCCCTGACCGACGGCATGAAGGGCTCCATCATTACAGATGTGACTCCCTTCTACGGCACCATGGGCGGCCAGGCAGGCGATATCGGCCTCATCGAGTGCGAGGACGGCACCTTCAAGGTGGAAAAGACCGAGCATGTGGCCGGCTCCAAGGTGGCTCACATCGGCGTGGTCACAAAGGGCATGTTCAAGATGGGCGACATGGTCACCCTGAAGGTCGACGCCGAGAACCGGATCAAGACCTGCCGGAACCATTCCTCCACCCACCTGCTCCAGAAGGCCCTCAGGGACGTTCTGGGCACCCACGTCGAGCAGAAGGGCTCCTATCAGGACGCTGACAGGACCAGGTTCGACTTCTCCCACTTCCAGGCCATGACCACAGAAGAGATCAGGGCCGTGGAAAAGGAGGTCAACGACCGGATCGCGGCCGCTTACCCTGTCATCACAAAAGTCATGGGCCTGGAGGAAGCCAGGAAGAGCGGCGCCATGGCCTTCTTTGAAGAGAAGTACGGCGAAGAGGTCCGTGTGGTCCAGATGGGCGACTCCGTGGAGCTCTGCGGCGGCACCCACGTTTCCAACACCAGCCAGATCGGCCAGTTCAAGATCATCTCCGAGAGCGGCATCGCTGCCGGCGTCCGGAGGATCGAGGCCATCACCGGCACCAACGTGATCGCCTACTACAATAAGATGGAAGAGGAGCTCCTGCAGGCGGCTGCCCTTCTCAAGGCTACCCCTGCCAGCCTGGCGGACCATATCCGCAGGCTCCAGGAAGAGCTGAAGGCTGTCCGCAGCGAGAACGAGGCCTTAAAGAGCAAGGAGGCCCAGGACGCTCTGGGCGATGTCATGGACCAGGTCGTCGAGATCGGCGGCGTGAAGTTCCTGGCGGCGGCCCTTTCCGGCGTGGACATGAACGAGCTCAGGAACCTGGGCGACCAGCTCAAGGACAAGCTGGGCGAGGGCGTGATCCTCCTCATCTCCGACAAGGACGGCAAGGTCTCCATGATGACCATGGCCACCGAAGGGGCCATGAAGAAGGGCGCCCACGCGGGCAACCTGATCAAGGCCATTGCCAGAGAGGTCGGCGGCGGCGGCGGCGGACGTCCTGCCATGGCCCAGGCGGGCGGCAAGAACCCTGCCGGCATTCCCGCTGCCATCGAAAAGGCAAAGGAAGCCCTGGCTGCCCAGCTCGGCTGAGATTCCTGCGGAACCGGTCTTTTCCCTCATACACAGGGCAAATACCGGCCGCTCAGGGGAAATTCCACTTGACGGCAGAAATAGTCGTGCTATAATGCTATTGTGTGTGTCGAAGAAGACTGCATAGATTAACCCAATCAGTCATTAAATCTGAAGGGACTGAAGGGAGGGTAGAGAATGTCAAGCGTAATCGTAAAAGAGAACGAGTCTCTGGACGTCGCCCTGCGCCGTTTCAAGAGAAGCTGTGCCAAAGCTGGTATCCAGCAGGAAATTCGTAAGAGAGAGCATTACGAAAAGCCCAGCGTAAAGCGTAAGAAAAAGTCCGAAGCCGCTAGAAAGCGCAAGTATAACTAAGCAAAACCTCAAATCCCCCTGGTGGCGCGGCCATCAGGGGGATTTTCGCAAGGACAGCACGGAGTGACAGCCAGGTGAGCCTATCCTTCAAACTGCAGGTCTTCGAGGGTCCCCTGGACCTTCTCCTGCATCTGATCGACAAGAATAAAATCAACATATACGACATCCCCATCGCCCTGATCACCGACCAGTACCTGGACTATGTCCGGCAGATGAAGGAGGAGGACCTGAACGCGGCCAGCGAATTCCTGGTCATGGCGGCGACCCTCCTGGACATAAAGAGCCGGATGCTCCTGCCCGGGGAGGAGAAAGAGGAGGAAGAGGAGGAGACGGGCGACCCCAGGCAGGAACTGGTGGAGCGTCTCCTGGAGTACAAGATGGTCCGCTACCTGTCCGATGAGCTCAGGGACAGGAACCTGACGGCCTCCAGGGCCCTCTTTGCCCGGCCCCGGATCCCGGAGGAGGTCAGGACCTATCAGCCTCCCCTGGACTATGGGGAGCTTCTGGGCGGGACCAGCCTGGATTCCCTCCAGCAGGTCTTTGCCGATGTCCTCAGAAGACAGAAGCTCCGGGTGGACCCGGTCCGGTCGGGCTTTGGCAGGATCAAAAAGGAAGAATATGACGTGGCCGGCCGGGAAAGGTATGTCCGGGCCAGGATCCGGGAAAAGGGAAGCGTTTCCTTCCGGGCCCTCCTGGAGGAACAGCCGGGCCGGGAGGAGATCATCGTGACCTTCCTCGTCATCCTGGATATGGCCAAGACCGGCGATATTCTGATCCTCCAGGACCAGATCTTCGGAGAGATCATGCTGGTATCCAACGGCTTTGCTGCCGATGAGGAGGAAGAGACCGGAGAAGAGGGGGCTGACGAGGCCGTCTCTGAGGAGCCTTCAGAGGAAGAGGAAGAATCCGGTCCCGGACCGGACGCGACCGCGGAGCCCTCCGCGGATCCTGAAGACATCCTGGCGGCAGCCGCGGCGGAGATCATGACGGAAGGCTCTGCGGAGGCCGGAGCAGAAGAGGAAGCTGCCATGGAAGAGCCGGAGGCGGAGACCGCTCTGGCCGAATCCGCCCTGCCTGCCAGGGCAAGGCTTACCATCTCTCTCCGGGCCCTCTATTACGGAGACGAGCCCCTGGAGCTGGTCATGGGAGATGGCGGCCCGGCGGAGGTCCCTCCCCGGCCCGCGGCGGCAGGTCCTGTACCGGACCGCGCGGAGGCAGAAGCGGAGCTCCCGGTCAGCCCCTCTCCGGAGGGACCTGAAGAGACAGGGCCGGAAGAAGCCCCGATATATATAGAAGAAAGAGAATGTTTGACTGAGTCGGTCAATGAAAGAGAAGAAGAGGATCTCCTTTCCTCTCCTCCGACAGGACCTGACCCGGATCTCCTGACGGAGGAAGCATGGACAGATACAGAAGACAGGCGGCCGCGGAGGCGATCCTCTTTGCCGTGGGCGACGCGGTGGAGATCGAACGGATCGCGCAGGCCCTGGAAATCACACAGGAAGAAGCCCTCGAGACGCTCAAGGAGCTGGAAGAGCGGTACGAGGCGGATGGAAGCGGCCTGCAGCTCCATTACTACGAGGACAAGGTCCAGCTCTCCACAAGGGCCGAGTACTATGAGTACCTGATCCGGACCTGTGCCGTGGACAAAAAGCCCGTCCTGACCAACGCCCTTCTGGAGACCCTGTCCATCATTGCCTACCGGCAGCCGGTGACCAGGATGGATGTGGAGCACATCCGGGGCGTCAATTCCGACCGGGCCATCAACCGCCTGGTGGAATACGACCTGGTCCAGGAGGTGGGAAGAAAGGAGGCTCCCGGACGGCCCCTTCTGTTCGGGACCACCGAGCAGTTCCTCCGGTCCTTCGGGATCTCCTGCCTGGACGACCTGCCCCGGACCGACGCCGTGACCATAGCGGAATTCAGGGCCGAGGCCGAGGAAGAGGCAGGTACCAGGCTCGATATCTGACGATCTGCCTGCCGGAACGCGCATGATCCGGCAGGCTTTCCCATGTTTATGCAGGGCTTCGGGCGAAAGGACAGGAATCTTTCTGAAATATGCCCGAAAAACAGGCAGAGTCCTGCTGAAAATGTAACATTTTTCACAATTTGGTTTTCAAGAGCCGTGTGATATACTACCATATGGAAATTTGCGAATATGGCTTCTGACCGTTTCTGACCTTTTTTGGGCGGTCCGGAGGCTGGTTCATAAAGTACAAGCAAGTATGGAGGTCAACAAATGAGCAGTACTTCAAAAGCGATGCAGAGGATCCTTTCTCTGCTCGACGAAAACAGTTTCGTTGAAATCGGCGCGAAGGTCACGGCCAGAGCTACCGATTTTAATCTGAAACCTGACCAGACGCCTTCTGACGGTGTCATTACCGGTTACGGCGTGATCGACGGGAGCCTTGTCTACGTCTACAGCCAGGACGCTTCTGTCCTGGGCGGCAGCGTCGGCGAGATGCACGCCCGCAAGATCGCGGACATCTACAGGCTGGCCGTCCGCACCGGCGCGCCCGTGATCGGTCTGGTCGATTCCACAGGCCTTCGCCTGCAGGAGGCTACCGACGCCCTCCATGCGTTCGCGTCCGTTTACGCCGCCATGGCAGGCGCCTCCGGCGTCATTCCGCAGATCACGGCCGTTTTCGGCAGCTGCGGCGGCGGACTGGCTCTGATCCCTTCCATTACGGATTTCGCTTACATGGCCAAGGACGCCAGGCTCTTTGTCAACGCCCCCAATACGCTTGCAGGCAATACAGAGGATAAGAACAATACCGCTTCCGCTGCCGCCAAGGCCGCTGCCGGCATGGTAGACGGCATCGGCACAGAGGAAGAGGTCATCGAAAAGATCCGCACCCTGGTGGAGATGCTTCCCTCCAACTTTGAGGATGAGGCTTCCGCCGAGTGCGCCGATGAGCTCAACCGCGACTGCGAGGGCCTGGAGAACGCCGCCGGCGATCCCGCCCTGGTGCTTTCCATGATCGCCGACAACGGCATCTTTGCCGAGACCAAGGCGGATTACGCCAGAGAGATGGTCACGGCCTTCGCCAGGATCGGCGGCATCACCACCGGCATCGTAGCCAACAGGACCGCCCTGTATGACGAGGAAGGCAAGGCTGCCGCCTCCTTCGAGCCCGTCCTTACCACCGGCGGCTGCTACAAGGCCGCTGACTTCGTCCGCTTCTGCGACGCCTATTCCATTCCCGTGATCTCCCTGACCAACGCTGCCGGCTTTGCCGCCACCGAGGGCGAGGAGAAGAAGATCGCCGATGCGGCAGGCAAGCTTGCCTACGCCTTCGCCGGCGCCACCACCCCCAAGATCAACGTCGTGACAGGTTCCGCCATCGGTTCCGCCTACGCGGTCATGAACGCCAAGGGCCTTGGCTGCGACCTGACCTTCGCTTTCCCCCAGGCAAAGATCGGCATGATGGACGCCGGCATGGCTGCCAAGATCCTGGCTGACGGCAAGGGAGCCGACGAGATCGCCGAAGCTGCCAGAGCCTATGACGCCCTGCAGAACAGCATTGATTCCGCGGCCGCCAGAGGCTACGTGGACCAGATCGTGGAGCCTGCCTCCCTGCGCAGGTACCTGATCGGGGCCCTGGAGATCCTGTACACCAAGAGAGAGGACAGGCCCGCCAGGAAGCACGGCACAAAATAAAGGAGAACAGTATGAAAAAATGGTTAGTATCTTTGGCGCTTATCCTATGCGTCCTTAGCTGTACGGCCTGCGGTTCCTCCAATGAAGCTCCCGAAACGGATTCGATCAGCGCGGATGAGCAGCAGCAGTGGCTGGACTCCTCCGTCCAGTTCGTAACGGCCCTCCAGACTGCCGTAGAGTCCGGCATGTATGAGACCGTAGCCGATGATCCGGTCTACGGCCCCGCCTATGAGGGCTTTGAGACGGCCATGAAAGAGGTCGTTAAGGTCGAGGGCGTGGCAGGCCGCGAGGTCCAGGTCACGGAGGACGGCCTCCAGGTCTTTGTGGACGTGGACGGATCCGACCATGACGCCGAGGTCGTCATCGACCTGGAAAAGGGATCTGACGGCTACACGGTCACCAACGTCGCCACCAACGTCATCTACAGCTTCAAGGAACTGATGCAGCAGGCAGGCCTCAACACCGTCCTGGGCATGGGCATCACCTTCTGCGTCCTGGGCATCCTGATCGCGGTCATTTCCCTCTTCGGCCTGATCCCGGTCTTCCAGAAGAAGCTGGCCGCAAAGAAGGAGGCTCCGGAGGAGACCGTCCCTGCCGCCGCGCCCGCAGCCGCCGCTTCCGAGGCCCGGGAGCCTGAGGAGGTCCCTGAGGACGATACGCAGCTCATCGCAGTCATAACCGCTGCCATTGCAGCTTACAGAGCAGCCGAGACGCAGGCTCCCGCAGACGGGTTCGTCGTCCGGTCCATCCGCAAATCCAGAAAGAAAGGTGCTTAAGCCGCAAGCAGTCGGCAGAAAGGATAAATCATGAAGAGTTATACAATCACAGTCAATGGCGTAGCTTATGACGTTACCGTAGAAGAGAACGCTGCAGGCGCTCCCGCCGCGGCCGCTCCCGCCGCTCCCAGGAAGGCAGCCGCTCCCAAGGCCGCTCCCGCACCCGCTCCCAAGGCAGCCGCTCCCGCTGGCGGACATCCCGTCAAGGCAGGCGCCGCGGGCAAGGTCTTCAAGATCGAGAAGAAGGTCGGCGATGCCGTCAAGAAGGGCGATACCGTTGTCATCGTCGAAGCCATGAAGATGGAGATCCCCATGGTCGCTCCCGTAGATGGTACTGTCGCGTCCATCGACTGCACGGTCGGTGATCCTGTAGAGGCAGATGCTGTTCTGGCTACCATCAACTGATACGCGGCGCGACTCCAGGAGGTCTTAAGTTATGACATATATCGCGAATACATTAAGTAACTTAATACACCAGACCGCGTTCATGAACCTGACCTGGGGCAACTATCTGATGATCGTTGTTGCCTGCGTTTTCCTCTATCTGGCAATCGCACACGGCTTCGAACCTCTGCTTCTTGTCCCCATTGCCTTCGGCATGCTGCTCGTCAATATCTATCCGGATATCATGACGCCCTTCAGCGAAGGCAAGGCCGGCGGTCTTCTGTATTATTTCTACGTGCTCGATGAGTGGGCCATCCTGCCCTCTCTGATCTTCATGGGCGTCGGCGCCATGACGGACTTCGGTCCCCTGATCGCCAACCCCAAGAGCTTCCTCCTCGGCGCTGCCGCCCAGTTCGGCATCTTCGCCGCCTACTTCGGCGCCATCGCCCTGGGCTTCAACGGCAAGGCGGCCGCCGCCATCTCCATCATCGGCGGCGCTGACGGTCCTACCTCCATCTTCCTGTGCTCCAAGCTGGGACAGACGGCCATCATGGGCCCCATCGCCGTGGCCGCCTATTCCTACATGTCCCTGGTCCCGATCATCCAGCCTCCGATCATGAAGCTTCTGACCACAGAGGAGGAGAGGAAGATCAAGATGGGCCAGCTCCGTCCCGTCTCCAGGCTGGAGAGGATCCTCTTCCCCATCGTGGTCACCATTGTTGTCTCCATGATCCTGCCTACCACAGCGCCCCTGGTCGGTATGCTGATGCTGGGCAACCTCTTCAGGGAATGCGGCGTTGTCAGACAGCTGACCGATACGGCTTCCAACGCCCTCATGTACATTGTTGTTATCCTGCTGGGTACCTCCGTCGGCGCCACCACCAGCGCGGAGGCCTTCCTGAACGCCGATACCCTCAAGATCGTGGCCCTGGGCCTGATCGCCTTCTCCTTCGGCACAGCGGCCGGCTGCCTCTTCGGCAAGCTCATGTGCTTCCTGTCCGGCAAGACCATCAATCCCCTGATCGGGTCGGCGGGCGTTTCCGCGGTCCCGATGGCGGCCCGTGTGTCCCAGAAGGTCGGCGCGGAAGCGGATCCCACCAACTTCCTGCTGATGCACGCCATGGGCCCCAACGTGGCAGGCGTTATCGGTAC
>CAMOUD010000106.1 GCA_946626215.1 uncultured Lachnospiraceae bacterium | reverse complement strand
GCAAAGACAGGTCCCATCTGAAGATTGACGCTTGCAAAGGCAGTCCATCTTTTCTATAATAAATAACGCCCTCGCGGAAAGCGCGGGCAGATGGAGAGTTACCCAAGCGGTCCAAGGGGGCGCACTCGAAATGCGCTAGGCCGGTCACCCGGCGCGTGGGTTCGAATCCCATGCTCTCCGCTTCTGAAGACAGCCGATCCGGCTGTCTTTTTTTGTTTTCCGGGCAGCGCCAGGAAGGAAAAGAAAAAGACAGCCTCCGGGACTGTCTTTCATCTTTCTGTCATTTCTTCCGGCTCCATAACGCTCACTCCGACCACTTGGGCATGCGGGTCATGCACCATCCCCAGCACGCGACGATCAGCGTAAAGCCGATTGTACTGATAAGTTCCATTGGCGACCTCCTGCTGCTTCAGCTCTTTCACTGATTCCAGTATACAGGCCGCCTCCGGTCATCTCTCAGCATGATTTGTTAATAAGCCTTCAGCCGTACAGAGGCCTGAGGACCGCTGTCTGGGCAGGCGTATCCGGGCCGATCTCCAGGACCGGGCCGTCATGGAAGACGGTATCGGACCTGAGGGAGGTAAAGGCGTCCAGCGTCCCGATCTCCTTGTAGCCAAAGGACGAGGACCTGTAATGCATGGGCACCACGATCCTGGCCCCGATCTGGTCGGCCATGGCCGACGCCTGGGCCGCGTCGATGGTATAAAAGCCGCCCACCGGGATCAGGAGCACATCCGCTCCTCTTAAGATCTCCAGCTGGTTCTCCCGCAGGCTGCAGCCGATGTCTCCCATGTGGACCAGCTTGATCTCTCCCTTGAGGATCAGGATCCGGTTGATGCCCCGCAGGGCCCCCCGTCTGTCATCATGAAAGCTTTCCATCTGGGTGACTATAAAAGGATTGGACCCGCCGGTCCGCAGGGCGATCTGCTCCGCCGCGTTATGGTCGCTGTGGCCGTGGCTGCACAGGACCAGGTCCGCGCTTTCTCTGAGGGGCTTGAGCCCCGGCACAGAACCGGGCTTATAGGGGTCCATGATCACTTTAAAGCCCTTTTCCTCTGCCGCGAAGCAGGAATGTCCGAACCATGTCAGTTTCATCTTGTTCCCTCTCTTTTCCGGGCCGTTCTTCCTCAGCTGACGAACTTGAAGATCGCCGCCTCGGGCATTCCGTTCAGGATGGTGATCAGCTTGCCGCAGATCGTCTCGTATTCATCGCTCATGCCGTTGTTGATCCACTCCACCACATTGCCTGTGATGCCGTAGGACAGGAAGGTCACGACAAATTCCGCGTTCTCCTCGGACACATCCGCCCGGCTGGCGTATTTCATCACCTGGACCCGGACCAGGGGAGATATCAGGTCATAAAGATATCTCTCCGCCCTTCCCCATCCCAGGGATCTGTAGATGTGAAGGATAAAGTCCTTGTTCTCCAGAGTCAGCCTGAACATTTCCTCCAGAGCGCTTTCCCAGGAATCCATGTCGGATCCCCTGCGGAGGACTCTTTCCGCGATGTCCCGGAACATCCAGTCCAGCAGATCATAGATATCCCTGAAGTGATAGTAGAAGGTCATGCGGTTCATGTCACATCCGTTGGTGATGTCGCTGATTGTGATCTTTTCAAGCGGTTTTCTGGTCAGCTGTACCTTAAGGGAGTCAGCCAGCATTTTTCTGGTATTTCGTGCCATCTTCGTCTCCATTCTCTGATACAGTCCGTCACGGGCCCTCCGGGCCCGTGCCAGAGCTTGTGCACATAATGCTGTACTTCCAATGGTGCAGTGCTCTGCGTGGAGGCGACTCGTATCCAGTATGTGATTGATCTTGTCCTTTTCACCTTATCCTATCCTGCCTCAGGGCAGTCTTCAAGTATCCCATGTTATACACATAGGGCACTTTTGACTAGTTTACTTCATCTGATGCAGACTGTCTATCTTTCTGTACAGGAAACCCGCTTCCGGATCAGCGGTTTTCATTGATATAGATCTGGACCCGGCTCTGAATGATGTCTGCCGCTTCCTCGGCGGTCTTTTCTCCCGCGTAGTAGGCTGCCGTTTCCTCCTCAATAATGGCGCTGACGCTCGTGTCCCTGTAGGAGCAGTGGTCCAGGCTCTCCACCAGGGCCCTGATCCTGGTCAGTTCCTCTTCGGTCAGGGGATCGATGACGATCTCCATGCCTTCGTTGACATAGTAGGTCTCGTCATATTCCACCGTTTTTCCGTTCTCATCCACATAAGAGGGCTTCTGCATGGCCTTCTCCGCCATCTTCTCGAAGCTGGACCGGCGGACAGGGAACTGGTAGCCGACCGCGTCCTGGTATTCCTCTGTCAGGAACCGTCTCAGGAACTGCCAGCAGGCCTCCTTGTCAGCCGCGGAGGCGCTCATGGCCAGCTGAAGGGAGGCATCCGCCGCCGGCCCCACAGGGTCCGCCGCGGGGAAGCCCATATAGGTGATCCGGTCCGTATCATAGTAGACGGACCGGTCCTCCCGGAAGCTCCTGAAGTCGCTGATATAGGAATTCCGGACCAGGGCCTTTCCATCCCGCCAGAGCAGGTCGTAGTTCTCCCAGAAGTCATCCGCCGTGTTCTCCGGGAACTCTCCGGGGAACTCCCTGGTGAAGGCCAGGAACTCCGTAAATTCGGGCGAATCAAAGCTGCAGGTCCCCCTGTCCATGTCGATATAGGAGGCCCCGTTCAGCTCCAGCATGTTCCAGAGGATACTGTCTCTGGCATCCAGGCCGAAGATGTTCTGGGCGGCGATCCCCCGCTCTCCGGCCAGCTTCGTCAGCTCGGAAGGGGAAATGGCCCCGTCCTCTCCCACGTCCGAGGTCCTGGCCGTACAGGCATGGATCGAGAAGGAAGGCATAAGGACGCAGAACTTTCCGTCCGGATTGAAGGCGTCAAAGATGTTGGTGAAGTAGTCCTCCCGGTCCAGGTCTTCATCCTTTTCCAGGTAGGGATTCAGGTCCTCGAAGACGCCCTTCTGGACATAGCTCTGGATCGGCATGGAGCTGTCCAGGACCAGAAGATCCGGGAGATTGCCGGAAATGATATCGCTGTTGAGCTGGGTGCTGCCGGCGGTCCAGTCCTCTTCATTCTCGCTGTCATAATTGTCATAGGAGGAGTAGTCCCGGATCTGGATCCGGTATTCATCGCTCGCCCGGTTGAATTCCACCACGGCCGACCGGACATCGCTGTCCAGATAATAGCAGCCCAGGGTCAGGATCTTCTTGTCCTTCACGTCCTCCGGGTCCACCGGCGTCAGGATATGGAGGGTGGTCGATCCCCCGTTGTCGTAGCACAGGGCGACGAAGCTGCCGTCCTCCATCTCCATGGCGTTGGTCACGCCCAGGATATCCATGTCGGAGTTGGCAAAGCTCACCTTCATGGCGGGCTCCTGGTCTCCGAAGTTCATGGTATAGAGGCCTTTGTCATCATAGAGGAGCAGGTCCGTGGAGGTGCCTGCCAGGATCTGGTACTTCCGTACGATCTCCTCCGGAAGTTCCACCGGGTCTGAAAGCTCTCCGGTCCCGGCGTCCAGGGTATAGATCTTATAGCCGGTCTCCGTATAGGCCCTGACCATAAGGGACCCGTCGGAGCGCCGGCTCAGGCCGCAGTCATAGGCTTCCGGGATCTGGATGCTCCTGATAAAGGACCCGTCCGTCTGGTCAAAGAGGCCCAGAGACCCGTCGGCCGCCAGGCAGATGCCCTGGCCGTCCACAAAGCCCATGGCGTAGATATAAAAATAGTCCTCTTCGCCTTCTTCGGCCGTCCAGCTGGTGATCCGGGTCCTCCAGAGCTCCCGGCCCGCGGGATCCGCGCTGACAAGATACATGGCAGGCTCGCCGATCCCGGCATAGCCCGGGTCCGCCTTGTCCCGGGCCGCGGAGGTCTCTCCTTCAGAGGCCTCTTCGGTCTCCGTGTCATAGAGGACCGGTTCTTCCGCCTCCCCGTCCCCTTCCGGGTATTCCGCGATCACGGCGAACCGGGACCCGTCCTCCTTGAAGAAGATGGCCTGGCAGCCCTCGGCGTCGCCGGGGATGTTCCTGTAGTCTGTTCCGTCCTGCCGGAAGCTGCACAGGATGCTGCCGGCTTCTCCCGTCTGCTCCGAGTAATAGTAGCCGCTGCTGTAGATCCTGTCTCCCGCCAGCTGCATGGTGGACAGGGACAGGTTGTAACCGCTCTCCATCCCGCCGACCGAGATCCTGTCGTCCGTTACGACCCCTTCCCGGGCCTGGCTGCTTAGGGAGGACCCGGACCCCTTCCCGCCGCCGCATCCCGCAAGGCCTGCCGCGGCCAGGGCCATGGCCATGATAACGGCCGCGGCCTTCCTCTTCCCAAATGCTCTGCGCTGTTTTTCCACGAATCTCCTCCTGCTGTTCGACTGGAACGCTGGAAGGCGGCAGCACTTCAGGTGCTGCCGCCCTATGAATTGGTTTGTCTTCAGATTTCCCGGATTGTATCGATCTGCTGGTCCTCCAGGGGCCTGTCGCTGCGGTCCGTTCTCACGGAAGCGATGGCGTCGACCACCTCCATGCCGCTGACGACACGGCCGAAGGCCGCATACTGGCCGTCCAGGAAGGTCCCGTCCTGATGCATGATAAAGAACTGGCTGCCCGCGCTGTCGGGCCGCTGGGACCTGGCCATGCTGATCACGCCCCGCTTGTGGCTGATGGGGTTGTTCACGCCGTTCATGCGGAATTCTCCCCTGATGGTCCAGCCGGGACCTCCCATGCCGGTGCCGGTGGGATCGCCGCCCTGGATCATGAAGCCGGAAATGACTCTGTGGAAGATCAGGCCGTCATAAAAGCCCTGTCCCACCAGCTTCCGGAAATTTTCCACTGTAATGGGGGCTGCCTTCTCGTCCAGCTCCAGGTCAATGGTTCCGCCGTTTTTCATGGTGATTCTGATCATAATGCGCGCTTCCTTTCCGGGCCCCCGGCCCCAGCTTCCTGCTGCTCCTATTCCTTCCGTACGATGACTGACCGCTTGCCCAGCTCCGCGTGCCGCTTGACGGCCAGCATCCGGCTGACCTTCAGGGTCCCTGCTTCACCGGCAGGATCCAGGAAAGTCATGGTATCCGAGTCACAGCCCGTCATCAGCATGCAGCTGCAGTTCCGGTACCAGGAAGCCCTCCTGTCCGTTCCCCTGATCTGCCAGGACAGTTCCAGGACCGGCGGCTTCATATCCCCGGTCACCCAGTAGATCGGGGGCATGCCCCTGTCCAGAGAGGCCGCCAGGAGCTCCCTGGTCGAAAGACCGGTGGCGTCCTCAGCCCTCCAGGTCAGGCCCTTCTGCCGGAAGCACTCGTTCATGGCCCTGACGATGACGCCCGGGTAGCAGCCGAAGGACTTGGCGTCATAGGGACTGCCCACGAACTGGACGTCCGGATCGGGCCCTGTAAGAAAGCCCTCCCGGTAGCGGATCTTGTGCTGCGGCAGGAAATTGTCTATAAATTCATCCACTGAGATCTGAAGGCCCATATACTGCAGGAGCATGACCGCGCAGACGCAGGCGCTGCCCTTGGGCCAGCTGTCCTCCTGCAGGATCGGTCTGATCTCGATCTTGTTGTCCATACTTACCCCTCTGTGCCCCCGGCCGGATCGATGTGTGTTTCATAGTACCGCAGGAGCTTCCGGTAGGTGTCGTCATCAATGACATGCTCGATCCGGCAGGCTTCCTCGGCCGCCGTATCCGGATCGACGCCGATGGCCACCAGGCAGTTGGTCAGGAGCGTATGACGGGCGTAGGTCCTCTCCGCAATGGCAAGTCCTTCCCCGGTCAGACTGATATAGCCGTTCCGGTCCATATCGATCAGCCCGTTCTCCCGGAGCTTTTTCATGGCAATGCTGATGCTGGGCTTGGAAAAGCCCATTTCATTGACGATATCAATGGATCTGACATTCCCGTTCCTGTTCCGAAGGATCAGGATCGTCTCCAGATAATCTTCTGTCGACTCATGATTGATTCTGGCCGGCATATATATCCTCCGTTCTTATCTGGCGGCCGTTCTTACGCGGCCGCCGGACAGATGAAGCCCCTGCAGAGACTTCCTTAATAGTTGTATTCAAATACCAGAGCGCCGTAGGCGGGCAGGTGGAACTCGATGTACTGCCCCCTGTAGTCGCAGAGGCCCTTCTTGACCTTGAGCTTTTCGGGCACATCGGTATTGCCGCTGCCGCCGAACTCTTCCTTCACGCTGTTGAGAAGGAGCTTGAACTGCTTGCGGCTGGGCACGCCGATCCGGAAGCTGTCATAGGCCACGGGGGTCATGTTCAGGACAAAGAGCAGGTTCTTCTTCCCGTCGGAGCTCTTCCTGACGAAGCTGTAGATGCTTCTTTCGGAATCATTGGCATTGATCCATTCGAAGCCTTCCCAGTTGTTGTCATTTTCATACAGGCACTTGTGGGAATTATAGATCCTGAGGAGAGCGGCCACATAATTCTTCATGCCGCTGTTGAGGCCGTTCTCAAGCAGGAACCAGTCAAGCTCCCTGGCCTCGGACCACTCTCTTTCCTGGCCGAATTCCTGGCCCATGAAGAGGAGCTTCTTGCCGCAGTGGCCCGTCATGAAGGTATAGCCCACCCGGAGGTTGGCGTACTTGTCCACCTTGTAGCCGGGCATCTTTTCCACCATGGAGCACTTGAGGTGGACGACCTCGTCATGGGAAAGAGGCAGGATATAGTTCTCGGCGCTGTTGTAGCTCATGGCGAAGGTCAGGGCGTTGTGGTTGCCCGAGCGCATGATGGGATCCAGCTTCATGTATTCGCAGAAGTCGTGCATCCAGCCCATGTTCCACTTGAAGGTGAAGCCCAGGCCGTCCTCTTCCACCTTGCCCGTGATCCTGGGCCATGCCGTGGATTCTTCGGCAATGGTCAGGAAGCCGGGATAAGCCCCGTGCAGGACCGAATTGAGGTGCTTGAAGAATTCGATGGCGTCCAGGTTCTCCTTGCCGCCGTAAATGTTGGGGACCCACTGGCCGTCCTGCTTGCCGTAGTTGAGATACAGCATGGAAGCGACCGCGTCCACGCGGATGCCGTCGATATGGAACTCGCGGATCCAGTAGAGGACATTGGCGATCAGGAAGTTGCTGACCTCGGGCTTGGCCAGGTTGAAGATCTTGGTGCCCCAGTCGGGGTGCTCGCCCCTGCGCGGATCGGGATCTTCAAAGATGCAGGTCCCGTCAAATCTGGCCAGGCCGTGGGCGTCCGGGCAGAAATGGGCCGGCACCCAGTCCAGGATCACGCCGATCCCGGCCTTGTGCAGACGGTCGACCAGGTACATGAAGTCCTGGGGACTTCCGTAGCGGGAGGTGGGAGCGTAATAGCCGGTGACCTGGTAGCCCCAGGAGCCGTCGAAGGGATGCTCGGAGATGCCCATCAGCTCCACATGGGTGAAGGGGACTTCCTTGAGATATTCCACCAGCCTGTCGGCAAATTCCCGATAGTTGTAGAAGCCGTCCTCTGTCTCGGGATGCTTCATCCAGGATCCGATATGGCATTCATAGATGGCCATCTTCTCCTGGGTGGGGACCTTCTTGTCCCTGGCGTTCATCCATCTGGCGTCATGCCACTTGAAGCCCTCCAGGTCAACGGTCCTGGAAGCGGTCCCGGGCCTGAGCTCCGCGGAGGAGGCAAAGGGATCTGCCTTGTAGATCTTTTCTCCCTCTTTGGTGGTGATGCAGTACTTGTACAGTTCGCCGATGCCGACGCCGGGGATGAAGAGGGTATGGATGCCTCCGTCATTCAGCTTCTTCATGGGATACTGGTCGTCCTTCCAGTCATTGAAGGTGCCCGTTACATGGACGGCCGCGGCGCCGGGCGCCCAAACGGCAAAGAACATGCCGCTGACCCCGTCCTCTACAGAGGGGTGCGCGCCAAGCTTCTTATAGATCTCATAGTGGGTGCCTTTTCCGAAAAGATAGCAGTCCTGATCGGAAATAAAGACCTTTCCCTTGGTTTCCCTGGTTTTCTTTGCAGCCATTTCGACCTCCTGACTCAAACGTGAAGAAAATCCTTTTCATGCAGCACAGTGATTCCGTCCTCGTTTTCGCTTGTCTTCTTTCCTGCGAGGAACCTGAAAACCCCCGACAGGCCTTTTCTGTTCGCGTAATAGGCAGCTTCATCGATCACGGCCCGGATCCCGTCCATGGTGACGGATCCTTCCTCCTCGCGAAGCATCCGGATCCTGTCCTTCAGGGCGTCCACAGCGTCCGGATCAATGGAGCAGTCAATGCTGGCCGCGTAATCCGCGGCCGCCTTCAGGACCTTGTCCATGCCCGTAGGGGCCACGGACAGGCGGATGGGAAAGATCTCTCTGAGGTCCGGATACCGGTCCAGCAGATCATCGATCCCGGCCCTGGTATCGATCAGGAAGACCACTGCCTTCCTGTCTCCTTCCGTGAGGACCCGGACCAGGGTCTCTTCTCCCTCATCGGTCATGCCGGCGGCATGCTCGATGAGAAGGACGCCTCTTTCCAGACGGTCCATGGCCTTGTCCAGGTTGTCGCTCCTGAGCAGGTCCCCCTCGGTCTTGGCGATCTTGCCGTCAAAGGCAGGCTCCCGTTTCTGGAAAAGGTCCATCAGCTCTCTGGCCAGCTTGCGGGGGCCTGCCCCCTCCTCGCCGCAGATAATGATGTTCCCCTTCCCGGCCTCCAGGCTCATGGCGTCCAGGATCTGCCTGGTCCTGGACGCTTTCCGGCCTGCAGCGCTTTCCGGAGCAGGCTGCGCCGGCTCTGTTTCTCCGGTCTCTTCCGGCTCTTCGGGCTCTTCCCCCTCTGCTTCTTCCGGTTCTTCCGGTTCCGCGGGCTCTTCCGCCTCTGTTTCCTCCGGCTCCGCGGGCTCTTCCGCCTCTGTTTCCTCCGGCTCCGCGGGCTCTTCCGCCTCTG
>CAMOUD010000105.1 GCA_946626215.1 uncultured Lachnospiraceae bacterium | reverse complement strand
AAGGTGATGCTCTTCGCAGGAATAAGCAATGCTTTTTTCCTGCTATTGGAATCCCGCGGGTTTAACCGTGGGAGGATGTCAAGGCAGGCAGACTATCTATTCCGGCGGAGGCTTTACGCTGGCCGAGCTCGCCTTCACCCGGATCACGGGCATGACCCTGCGGGAGGCCTTCCGGAAGGAGGTCGCCGAGCCTCTGGGCCTGACCCGGACCGGCTATTTCCAGCCTCTGGACGAGGACCTGATCGGGAACGCGGCCTTCGGCGGCAGACTTGCCGAGAAGGAAGATCCCGCCCGCGGTTTTCATTATTATCCGGAGCATGCCGCGGCTGGCCTCTGGACCACGCCCGGCGAGCTGGTCAGGATCGGCCAGGCCCTTTCCAGGAGCTGGCGTGAGGGCGGGCTGCTCAGGAAGGAGACCGCCAGGCGCATGCTGACACCGGTCATGGACAGCTTCGGCCTTG
The DNA here is from genome assembly GCA_946626215.1 of uncultured Lachnospiraceae bacterium. Lineage (GTDB taxonomy): Bacteria > Bacillota > Clostridia > Lachnospirales > Lachnospiraceae > CAG-791. The sequence goes on along the minus strand of CAMOUD010000105.1, from coordinate 8,585 downwards.
GCATTCAATGCTTCCGGGGCGATATCGGCTATCATGACGGATGGAACGAGGGCTTCCTGACCACCTGGCTCTTCTCCCTGCGGGAGGATCTGTGCGTGGCTGTGATGTTCAACCGGTCCACGAACGAGCTGGACTGGAAACAGTCCTATATTGCCATCGACCTGTTCCAGACCCTGGAGGAAGAACTGGCTGAGGATACGGACAGGACAGACCGGGAGGCCTTCTGCGGCAGATACGAGCATCCCGATGACGCCGATCTCTGGGCAGAAGAGGTCTTCACGAAGGACGGAAAGCTGTACGCGAAGTTCCACGGCGACGAAGGCACGTTTACCAGCCGGCTCTATCCCATCGGGGAAAGGACCTTCGGCCGCAGGGGCGGCTTTACAAAGATTATCTTCGGGAAAGACTGCCTGACCGTCGGCGGGATCACCTGTAAAAAGATATAAGGAGAACCATACTTATGGATAAGAATACAAGAATGCGGGAACTGGCCCGTGAGGCGCATGAAAAAGGCGGTTTTAACGGGGCCTGGCTCTACGCGGAAAAGGGAGAGATCGTTTCCAGGGGAGCGCTGGGATTCCGGGATCCCGAAGGCACGCTTCCGATCACGGAGGACACGGTCTTTCAGCTGGCTTCGGTCAGCAAGACGTTCACGGCGGCGGCCGTCATGCTGCTGATGCGGCAGGGCCTTCTTGCCCCGGAGGACGAGATCACAAAGTTCTTCCCGGATATCCCGTATCCGGGCGTCAGGATCCGGCACCTCCTGAACCACACGAGCGGCATACCCGATTACTTTGACGACATGGAGTGGTTCATCAGGATCTGGAAGGAAGAGAAACGGGTCCCGGGCAACGACGAGATTCTTCGATTCCTCCGTGAGACCAGAGCGAAGCCCTATTTTGCCCCTGGGGAAGGGCTGCATTACTCCAACACCGGCTACAACCTGCTGGCCCTGCTGGTGGAGAGGCTCTCCGGCACCCCCTATGAAGCCTTCCTGCAGAAGAACATCTTTGAGCCCGCCGGCATGGACTCCACCCGCTGCTGCCATATCCGCAGGGACGGTGTTCCGTTCGAGGATTATGCCAGGGCGATAGTGCTGGAAGACGGCAGATACAAGGCAGACATTGACTCCGAAGAGTACTCTGACGTGACCGCCTTCGACGGTCTGAACGGAGATGACTATGTGTACACCACCATCTTCGACATGTTCCGCTGGGACAGGGCCCTGCATGAGGGCAAGGTCCTCACGCAGGAGGAGCAGCAGCTCATGTACACTCCCGGGAAGCTCAACAGCGGCGAGGACGCCGTTTACGACGCGGAGAACGGACTGGGCTACGGCTTCGGATGGTTCGTTGGCCGCGGCGGGGATCTCGGGCTGATCGTCAGTCACAGCGGAGGCATGCCGGGCGTTTCGACCTGGTTCGAGCGCTTCGTTGACGCGGACAGGGTACTTGCCTTTTTCCTCAACCGAGATCCTGAGGATTACAGAGCCGAGGCCGGTTTCTGGTCCGGGATGAAGAAGATCGCGAGGGATCAGGAGCCCGGACCCATCCGGACTATCGAGGAGATTGCGGTCAGAGACCCTGACAAGTCGGGGTGGGAGAGCTTCTGCGGCAGGTACGAGCATCCGGAGGGCGCCGATCTCATTGTCGACGAGGTCTTCATGAAGGACGGCGAGCTTCATGCCAATGCCATAGACGAGGACGGAGATACAATGACTTTCCGGCTGTATCCCATCGGCGGGGACGTGTTCGGGAGAAAGGGCGGAATGCTCACGCTGAAATTCGGCGATGGATGCCTGGTGATGGATGATCTTACCTGCAGAAAGCTGTAAGACTATTGTTTGTTTATAAGGATTTGGAAATGGAATACACAATAGAGGATCTGACAAGAGAAGAGGCCGAATATATCGGAGAGAAGATCAATGAGATCGTGCCGCGGGAAGTGGACGACGAGGAAGAAGAATTCGTCCTCAGGATCGAGAATGAAAACGGCGAGATCATCGGCGGGTGCATTGCGGAAGCGTACGAATACCACTGGTCGAGAATGTTCCTTAATACCCTTTGGGTGGAGGAAGGCTATCGGCATCACGGGATCGGATCGCTGATCCTCCGCGAAGTCGAACGTATCGCCAGAGAGAAGGGCTGCCGGGTCGTGACGCTCGGCACCGCCAGCTTTATGGCAAGGCCCTTCTATGAAAAACACGGCTACACGGTCTTTACGACCCTGAAAAAGGCAAACGGCTATCTCAGTTATTCCCTGGTCAAATACCTGGACAGGGACACGCCGGAATATGTGCCGGCAGACAACAGCGGCGCGAGGTTCCGGGTCTCCTTCGGCAATGAGGACGACGCGGAGGTGATCGAGAAGGGGATCGAAGCATACAGCGAAGCCTACGAGCCGGAATACGAGAGGGTGGATTTTTATAAGAAGCTTGCTGCCAAAGACGGCAGGTTCCTCGCGGGCGTGATCGCGGACGCGGACAAGGGGGCCCAGGGCTTTGTTGAAGCGGTCTTTGTGGAAGAGACGCTGAGACATCAGGGCCTGGGCACGTACCTTCTGAAGGAAGCGGAAGCCTTCGCCAGGAAAAACGGCGCTTCCATGATGCTGACAAACGCGGGAGACTGGAACGTCGGTTTTTTCAAAAAGAACGGCTATCTGCTGAGAGGCGTGCTGAAAGACGTTCCCGGAGGACATGACTGCTACGAGCTCTACAAAATGCTCTGACGCAGAGCGGACCGCTGATGAAAACTGAAAAGGAAAAAGGATCCATGAGGTTAGTTGATATCACCGGCGATAACTGGCTTGAAGTCATCTTTTTATTGACCAATGAGACGATAACGGTGAAGGGCAGCGGCGAGCATTATGAAGCAAAAGGCATGCCGTCGCTCTGCGAGGAATATGTGGCATCCAATGCCCTCTCCATCGTCCAGTCCGTCTATGAAAAGGGATGGATCACAAAGGCCATCGAGCATGATGGCAGACTGATCGGCTTTACCATGTACGGCTGGAATGAAGAGGAAGGATCCTACGAACTCTGCAGGCTCATGATCGATCGAAAAGTCCAGAACAAAGGCTATGGGACCCAGGCGGTCCGGCTGATCCTGGAAGAGATGAAAAAGCGCTTCGGCTGTAAAGAAGTGTATCTGTCTACCGATCCTGAAAATGCCAGTCGAGGGAAGAGACATGGAGACAGTACTGCGGGAGCTGTCAGAAGAGGAGCAGTATCTGCTGGGCAGAGAAGCCGGAAGGATCCTGAAAAAGATCCATTCACTGCCGCTGGACGAGGCAGATTTTCCGACAGTGACCAAAAAAGAGAAGAAGCTTCTGCAGCTGTCCCGTTATGAGCGGTCAGGTATCAGGATCAGCGGCGATGAAGCCGCTGTCCAGTTCGTGAAGGACAATATAGACCTGATCTGGCAGGAACCTCCGGTGTATCTTCATGGGGCTTTCCATCCCGGAAATCTGATCCGGACACCCGATGGAAAGATTGGGGTGATCGATTTCAACCGCTGGGAAGTCGGAGATCCGTACGAAGAATTCTACAAGCTGGAAAGCTTTGGCAGGGAAGCCAGCATCCCTTACTGCGTCGGCCAGATCGACGCGTATTTTAAGGACAGCGTCCCGGCGGGCTTCTGGAAAGCGCTTGCGGTCTACGCGGCCCACGCGTCCCTGTTTTCTATCGTTTGGGCGGAAAAGTTCGGACAGCAGGATGTGGATGGGATGGTCAGAAGATGCAGGACGGCTTTTGAGGATTATGACGGCTTTGCCGCTGTCATTCCGGCCTGGTACCTGGAAGCAGATAGAAAGAAAGCTGTCTGGAGGAGGGATCCGTGATGCTGCGGCATGGAATGTCTTTCCTGATATAGAGCAGGATCCGGAAGGAGACTGCAGACCTGCGGCAGCCAGACGGGCCCGCTTTTCCCTGAGCGTCCCCCCGATACGGAGGCAGATGGAAGAGCCGGCCTGATGGATAAGGGTCTCTTGACCGGAGGACACTTCCTCTTTCTTTCCGGGGATGCGATACGGATCATGGAAAAATACGACAGTCATGCTGGTCCATGCCCGGACGAAGGCATCTCCATGGACCTGAGAACGACCGGAAGAACACGTTTCCGGAAGCCGTCGTCACCGGCCCGGGAGATTTCCCCGGCCCTGTCTGGAAAAATCTGGTATTTTTGATTGGGACAAAGCCCCGGAGCGTCCGGCATGCTCCGGGGCTTTGCCTGTGGGGATCCTGCATTTCACCCCCGATTTTCTGCCGCTTGCCTTAAAACGCGGTACAGGATCTTCCCGCAGTTGTATGATAGGGCCATCAAAGAGAAAGGAGACAGGGGCATGAAGGTAAGCGTGGACATTTCCCCCCAGTACACCGAACCCTACGCGGTGATCTATTCCAGCCGGATGACAGAGGAGATCCAGCGGCTGATGGAGGCCTTCGGCAGCAGAGAAAGCCCGATCACCGCCCTGCGGAACGAAGAGGATCTGGTCATCCTGCAGCCAAAGGACATTTATATGGTCAGAGTTGAGAACGGCGATACGATGATTTATGGAAAGCAGCAGAAGTATCGGTCGAGGAAGAGACTGTACGAACTCAGACAGCAGCTGGGAAATCAGTTCATGCAGATCTCCAAATCCGCGCTGATCAACCTGTCCTATATGGACAGCATCGAACCCGGATTCAGCGGGACCCTGCTGCTAAAGCTCAGAAATGGCTGCAAGGAGTATGTTTCCAGGAAGTATTTGCCGGAATTCAAAAAATATCTTGGTCTATAGGAGGTGGCAAGATGAAAGAAACAATCAGGGATCTGCTGAGGAGCACCGGAATCAGCATCGCCATGGCCATGGTGCTGTTCTGTATATCCGGAGTCTTTTTTGATATCCGCTATGGCGGAAGGTTCAGTCTGGACAACTACGGGTTCACTAAGATGGTGACCGGCTGCCTGCTGATCGGCCTGGGCTTCGGCCTTCCGTCGATCGTTTATCAGAATGAAAAACTGCCCATGCCGGTCAGGGTGATCATCCACATGGGCATCGGCTGTATCGTTTATACCATTGTGGCCTGCGCGGTGGGCTGGATGGGCGGAGCCGCCACGATCGGTCAGGGGCTCATGATCGCCGCGATCCAGCTCGGGGCCGCGTTCTTCATCTGGTTTTTGTTCATGCTCTATTACCGGGCTGAGGCCAGGAAAATGAATGACAGGATCCAGGCCATGAAATGATCTCCCGGAAGGAGAGACGGTCAGCTTTCCGGTACATAACTGGGAAAAGATATGCATGCGGCGCTCCTTCGGGGGCGCCCTTTTCATGCCGCGGAGATGGAAAGGCTGTCGGAGATGGGTTAGAATGAGTACGAAAAGACATGAAGATCCCGGATAAGGTCCCGGCTGAAAGAGGGAAGGGAGAAAGATGGTCAGAGAAGCCGCGAGCAGCGATCTGGAACAGATCATGGATCTTGGAACAGGAAGCGGATACCTGGCGTTCCCGATGGCAGGTGAGAATCCGGATTGTGAAGTCATTGGGCTGGATATAGTAAGCGGTGCCCTGGAGGCAGGCAGAGCCAGAGCGGAGGCGGAAGGGATCAGGAACCTGTCCTTCGTGAATTATGACGGTATGGATTTTCCCTTTGAAGACGGTTCGTTCGACCTGATCGTGTATTGAATGGACGACGGACTGGCCGGAGTATTCTGATGCCGGCCATGAATGGTACGGACTGACAGAAAAAAGAGAAAGCTTTCATCAAGGATTAGGAACGAGGAGAGGGAAAAGATGATTTTAATTGTAGAAGGTATTGCGATCTGCTTTGTGCTGCTGCTTGTCTGTGTGGCCGGCATCGCGAACGGTCCGGTCGGGCTGGTCGTTTTCTACGAAGACGAGGTCAGGGACCGGGTGGTTGAGCTTGGGCTGACGACCCGGGAGAAAATCAGGAAAGCCGCGATCCTCTCAGGGATCGCCCTGGCCGCCGCGATGTTTGTTCTGGTACCGCTCATGGTGTATGGGATCAACGGAGCCGAGGGCTTCCGGGACGGCTTCCGGCAGATGCTCGTGATTCTGATGATCGCCGGCCTGTTCGACCGCCTCTTTATAGACTGGTGGTGGGTCGGCCATACGAAGGCCTGGATCATCCCGGGGACAGAGGACCTGATGCCCTATATATACGGAAAGACGCTGGCCCTCAAATGGATGGGGACCTTGGTCGGCTTCCCGGTCCTGGCGGCCCTTCTGGCCGGGGCCATGCAGTTTATTACGGCATGACCATATTTGCTGATAACGACAATACAGACACGACAGATCCGGAAGGGGGGAGAAAACGGGAATGGTCAGGAAAGAAATCATCCAGACACAATACGGGAACATCGCTGCCTATAAAAAGGGATCCGGAAGGAAGACCGTCCTGCTTCTGCACGGCGCCGGCTGCGACAGCGCGAGGCTGTCCTGGAGAGAAGTCTTCGGTCATTTTTCGGATGACTTCTCTGTGTACGCGTTCGACTTTCTGGGCTATGGCCGCAGCGATAAAGCGGATGACCTGGTGGGAGAAGCCTTTTATGATACCCATATCGCCTGTGTAAAATGCCTGGTGGACCATTATGGTCTTACCGATTTTGTCCTGGCCGGATTATCCATGGGAGGGGCCGTCGCGATCGGCTATGCCCTGGCGTATCCGGAATACATTAAGGCCCTGATCCCTGTCGATTCCTGGGGATTATCAGAGAAAATGCCCTTCCACCGTCTCAGCTGGTGGTATGTGAACCATACCGACCTGACGCTGGCCCAGTACAGGTGGTGCTCGAAGTCCAGATGGCTGGCGGAATGGTCCATCGCGTACGCGCTGATTGGAAACAGGGAACGGATCACAGACTCCCTGGTGGAGGAAGTCATGCGGGCCTGCAGCGGAGATACGGCAGGCAGGTCGATGCTGAATTATCAGCGAAGCTCGGCGGATCAGAAGCGGTCAAAGCCGTATTACCTGGACAGGCTGAAGGAACTGAAAATGCCGGTCATCTACATCATCGGAGAAAAGGACCCGCTTGTTCCCATGAAGGATATTTTTCAGGCGGCACTGGAAAATCCGGACAGCCGGGTGGAGGTATTCAGGGGCTGCAGACACTGGTCGGTAAAAGAACGGCCCCGGAAATTCTGCCGGGTCGTCGATTCTGTTTTTGCCGGGGACTGACTTTGTCCATCAGGCATGATGCCTGTGAGCAGGTCCCCTGCCGTCGTCAGGACGGGGCCTTTTCATAAAGGAAAGAGGAAGATCGTGGGAAGCGCGGACGAGTTCCTTATCGAATACGGAATATTGGTAGAATACAGAGGCTCCGGCGGGGATGTGAGGATCCCGGAGGGCGTGAAAAGCATCGGCAGAAGATCCTTTATGTGGTGCAGGGGCTTAACGGGCGTCACGATTCCGGAGGGAGTGACGAGCATCGGGGAAAAGGCTTTCTATGGATGCGGCAGACTGAAAAAAGTGACGATGCCGAAGGGCATGATGGACATAAGAACGGACGCGTTCAACGGGTGTGTGGGCCTTACCAGCCTGACGCTTCCGGACACTGTGGTGAAGATCAGGGACAGGGCCTTCCATGGGTGCAGCGGCCTGAACAGCGTAATACTTCCGGATGGATTGACAAGGATCGGCCGAAAAACGTTCTATAGGTGCGTCAGCCTGACAAGCGTAAGGATCCCGGACAGTGTGACCAGCATCGGCGAGTATGCCTTCTATGGGTGCAGCAGCCTGACAAGCGTAAGGATCCCGGACAGTGTGACCAGCATCGGCGAGTATGCCTTCTATGGGTGCAGCAGCCTGACAAGCGTAAGGATCCCGGACAGTGTGATCAGCATCGGCTGGAGCGCCTTCTATGAGTGCGGCAGCCTGACGGACGTAAGGATCCCGCGCAGCATGTCGGACGGGTGGAAAAGCGTGATAAGGATCAGCAGCAGCACGTCAGTTCTGATGATCCCGGAGGGAGTGACGGTCATAAAAGAAAGGGAGTTCAATGGGAACACGAGCCTGAAGAGCGTAAGGATCCCGGCAAGCGTGGTCAGGATCGGAGAGAGTGCCTTCAAAGGATGCAGGAATCTGGAGAGTATCTGGTTTTCAGAAGGACTGAAAAGTATCGGAGAAAGCGCGTTCGAAGACTGCACGAGCCTGACGAGCGTCATGATTCCGAAAGGAGTGACGAGCATTGAAGACAAAGCCTTCCTTGGATGCAGCGGCCTGAAGCAGGTGAAGGCCCCGGAAGAGGGAGTACATATAGGAAGGTACGCCTTCCTGGGGTGCGAGATCTCTCCGGACCAGGAAGGATTTGTGATCGTCGGAAGCTCCCTGCTGAAATATTCCGGGCATAAAGTGAATGTGACGATCCCGCGGGGGGTGACAAGCATAGAAGGAGACGCCTTCCTGGGATGCTGCAGTATGGAGAACGTCACCATTCCTGAAGGGGTGACGAGCATTGGGAACATGGCATTTTGTTTATGCGGGAGCCTCACGAGCCTGACGATCCCGGGAACAGTCAGGAAGATCGGGAAGGGCGTGGCCGATATGTGCGGCAGGCTCACCCATGTGATCTGTTACTCTTCTTGTGCGG
>CAMOUD010000104.1 GCA_946626215.1 uncultured Lachnospiraceae bacterium | reverse complement strand
CATCAGCCATTCCTTTTTCTCTTCCTTTGTCTTTCCCTTCTTTCGCGCGGCCCCGGGTCTCCCTTCGGGCAGGTTGAGAAAAGCGCGGGAAGCGGGTATGATAGAGTGGAAAAAGCAATGCGGATTCCAAAGGCCGCCGGGCGGCAGAAAGGACAGTATGGAGCAGAGATTACCCATCAGAAGTGAAGTCCCTGTCGAGCTGACATGGAGACTGGAAGATATTTACGAGAATACAGAGGCCTGGGAGGCCGATCTGAAGAAGGGGACCGCCCTGGCGGACCGGCTCTCGGCCATGGAGGGGAAAGCGGCCGGGTCCGCTTCTGCCCTTCTCCAGGCCCTGGACCTTTACGAGGCCTGCCTGGAGATCCTCTACAGCACCTCCTCCTATGCTTCCATGCGGCATGACCAGGACGCCGGAAACTCTGCTGACACAGAGCTCTTCCTCCGGGCCCAGTCCGCTGAAGTCGCCATCGCCGAGAAGCTCTCCTTCCTGGAGCCGGAGATCCTGACCATCCCCGAAGAGACCCTGGCCTCCTGGTTTGAAGAGGAGCCCGGCCTTAAAAAATATGAAGTCACCATCCGGGAGGTCCTCCGGGGCAGGAAGCATGCCCTGAGCGCGGAAATGGAGCGCCTTCTGGCCTCCGCCGGCGAAATGGCGGCGGCGCCTCTGAACGCCTTCAGCATGCTGGTCGACGCGGACCTGAAATTCCCTTCGGTGACGGACAGCCGGGGGCAGACCTTCCAGCTCAGCAACGGCCGGTTCGTTCCCCTGATGATGTCCCATGACAGGGCCCTCAGGAAGGAGGCCTTTGACGCGTTCTATACCCGCTATAAGGAGTTCCTCAACACCTGGGCCGCCCTCTACGACGGCCAGGTCCGCCAGCAGATCTTCTTCGCCCGGGCCCGGAAATACGGCTCCGCCTTTGAAGCGGCCGTGGACGGCAGCAACGTGGATCCGGCGGTCTGCGACAACCTGATCGAATCCGTCCACAGGGGCCTGCCCTCCATGTACCGGTACGTGGCCCTGCGCAAAAAGATGCTGGGCGTGGACGAGCTCCATATGTACGATGTCTACGCGCCCATGGTGGCGGACTTTGAGATGAAGGTCACCTATGAGGAAGCCAAAGAGATCTCCCTGAAGGCCCTGGCTCCCCTGGGAGAGGAATACGTCTCCATCGTCCGGAAGTCCTATGAGGACCGCTGGATCGATGTGGTGGAAAATGAAGGCAAGAGGGGCGGCGCCTATTCCTCGGGCGTCTACGGGGTCCATCCCTACATGCTCCTCAACTGGTCCGACACCCTGAACGATGTCTTCACCCTGGTCCACGAGATGGGCCATTCCATGCATACCTGGTATTCCTCCAGGAACCAGACCTTCCTGAACGCCCACTACAAGATCTTTGTGGCCGAGGTGGCCTCTACGACCAATGAGATCCTTCTTCTGGAATACCTCCTGGGGAAGGCTTCCTCCGTCCGGGAGAAGGCCTACCTGCTCAACCACTACCTGGACAGCTTCAAGGGGACCCTCTTCCGGCAGACCATGTTCGAGGAATTCGAGAGGAAGACCAACTCCATGGCCGAGGCCGGCCAGCCCCTGACCGGGGAGGTCCTTTCCGGGATCTATCATGAGCTCAACAGCCTTTACTTCGGGCCCGATATGGTCTCTGACCCTCTCATCGCCTGTGAGTGGGCCAGGATCCCGCATTTCTACTACAACTTCTACGTATACCAGTACGCCACCAGTTTTTCCGCCGCCGTGGCCATTGCCCACAGGATCCTGGAGGAGGGAGAGGCGGCCGTCGGGCCTTACCTGCGGTTCCTCTCCAGCGGCTGCACGGACGACCCGGTCAGCCTCCTGAAGACGGCCGGCGTCGACCTGTCCACGGGAAGGCCGGTGGATGAGGCCATCGCGGTCTTTGACCAGGTCGTCACCGAGATGGAAGAACTTTTTGAAAAGGAGCTGAAAAGCTGAAGGAACAGGACCGGAGACCGGCCAGGACCTGCTTTGCTGAAGAAAGGAGAAACACAATGAAGGTAGGATTTGGAAGCGATCACGCGGCGGTAGAGCTGAAGGCGGCCCTTATGGCCCACATGGAGGAAAAGGGATATGAATGCGTCGACTTCGGCGCGGACAGCCCCTCGGAAAAGCTGGACTATCCCATTCCCGGAAGGAGGGTCGCGGAGGCCATCCGGAGAGGGGAGATCGACAAGGGAGTCCTGGTCTGCGGGACCGGCGTCGGCATTTCCCTGGCGGCCAACAAGGTGCCCGGGATCCGGGCCGGCGTCTGCAGCGATACCTTTACGGCCAGAATGATCGCCGAGCACAACAACTGCCAGATCCTGGCCATGGGCGCCCGGGTCGTGGGTCCCGGCCTTGCCCTGGAGATCTGTGACGCCTTCTTTTCCAGCAGCTTCCAGGGCGGCAGGCACGCCCGCCGGGTGGACATGCTGACCCAGATCGAGCAGGACTACGGCTACGCGGACGCGCCTGTCCGGTAAGGGGACACAAGCGGAACAGGAATAAGGAAAACAGGACAAACAAAGCAGACAAAAGAAAGGAGCAGCCCGCGGGCTGCTCCTTTGTCAGTGAAAGATCGGATCATAAGGTCATGATGGCAGGACGGATCCTTTTCAGTCGGCGACTCTCCGGATGGTCCGGATCCTCCACATGTTGGAGGAGGTCAGAGAGGCGTATTTGACGCCGCCCGTAGTGCCGTCCTTGGCGTTGCCGCTGCGGTAGGGGACCGAGTTGCTGCAGATCAGGTACTGGTTGTTGCCGACATAGACGGCGGGATGCCAGACCGTATCCGTTTTGCTGGTCCTGAGGAAGATGATATCCCCGGGAAGGGCGGCGGAGAGAGACTTGACCTCCTTGCCCATGGTCCTGGAATAGGAGATGCCGAAGTGCTTCAGCACCATCTGGACATAGGAGACGCAGTCCATGCCGTAGCCCTTGGCCTGCTTGGTGGAATTTCCGCCGTACTTATAATAGAAGGTCTTGTACCAGCTGGCCGCGTATTCCGCGATGGCCTTACCCTTGACGGAGGCTGTGACCGTGCCGGAGGCTGTGACCGTGCCGGAGGAGGTCGAAGGAGCCGAAGAGGCGGAACTGCCGGTCTCTGTCTTGGCCGGAGCCGCGGAAGGGGTCACGCCGTATTTTTTGTTGATCAGGGCCTGGATCTCATCGTAATAGCTGCCCAGGGCCACCTTCCGGGTCGCTTCTGTGCCCGCGTAGCCTGCCAGGACATACTCGACCATCTTGTCCAGGAGCAGGGTCCGGTTCTTGCAGAACTGGTTGACCCGGGCCTGCACAGCAGTGTATTTGGAGCCGAGGGCTGCCCGACGGGCTGTGCCTTTTCCGTACTTGCGCAGCATGACGTCTACGGCCAGCGTATCGATGGAACGCTGGGCGACCGTGTAGCTCATCTGCTTGGAGACCGCTGCCCGGGCCGTGACGGCAGGCATGGCCATGGCCGGCGTGAAGGCAAGCGTGACAGCCAGCAGAATGGCTGCAAGGTTCATAGATTTTCTGCCGCGGCGGGCAGCCGGCCTGGATTCATTGATCATTGGTAATCCCCCCAATCCTGTCGTCAGCAGTAGGCAGCTGATCTTGTTTCTTTTTGCAGCAGCCTGTCCGGGATCCGGACTTTTCTGTAAGCTACTGAGGTACACTGCTATTGTAGCACCGGGGGGGTCAAATGTGAACTGAAAATTTCGAAAATATTACCGAAATTTTACAAAAACGGGGTATAAATATTACGGATTAATTTCATTTTTCCGTCGCCCCTCTGCTGGATCTGTTCCTGGAGACGTTTGGCCAGGACCAGGAGGTCCGGAGCGGCGGGATCGCCCGCGTTGACCCTGACCCCGTAGCAGGAGACGGCGGTCTCCGTCAGGGACAGGAGCTCCTCCCGGGAATAGAGGCCGGGATGGAAGGAGGCCAGGCGCATGCAGACCTCCGGGTAGATATAGAGGTCCGGGGCGGCCGCGCAGAACCGGTAGGCGGCCCTGTAGGCCTCCAGAGACCTTTCCAGGGCGTCCTCCTCCTCCGACTCCCGGAGAGCGTCTCCCTCCGCCAGAAGGGCAGAGGCGTCCTTACCGGCAGGCAGATCCTCCCGGGACGGCAGGATCTGGTCCAGGATGTCCCGGGACAGGTAAAGGGGCTCCCTCTCCGGATCCAGGATGAGGCCCGGGCATTCCGGAAGGCTCCTGGCTTCCTCCAGCAGAGCCCCCAGGCCAGAAGGCGCCTGGTCTCCTGCTCCCGGATCCAGGCTGCAGGCATGCCAGCCGGGGAGGGGAGAGGGAGAGGGCCAGGCGGGCAGCCCCTCCGCGGCGGCTTCCCGGAGGGCCTCCAGAAGAGGGGAGGGCTCCTTTTGTCCGTCTCTGAAAAATCGCTCTATGGCCTTGGTCAGCTTTGTCATGGCAGGTCCCGGCTCCTTTCTTTTTCGGTCTGGGCTATGGCCCTATCTTATCACAGGGGTCCGGATTTGCGATATAATAAGGGAGGACCGGCGTCTGCGGCCGGGGAGCAGGAGAAGGAAGAATGGAAAACAAAGCGGAAAAAAGACGGAAACGGATCTTTGATATCATACAGATCGGGCAGATGGAGGATTTTCCCAGCAGGAACTTCGACATCGTGACCGTGGCGGCCATCGTGGTCAACCTGACGGTCCTTTTCCTGGGCACCTTTGAGGAACTGGCCAGATACGACATGGTCTTCGATATCCTGGAGGGGATCACCGTGACCTTCTTCTGCGTGGAATACTTCCTGCGGATCTGGACGGCGGATTTTCTCTATCCGGGCATGGGCCGGGTCCGGGCGGCCCTGCGGTTCATGGTCTCCTTTGACGGGATCGTGGACCTCTTTACGATCCTTCCTTTCTTTTTCCTCTATGGCTTCGCGGCCCTCCGGATCCTCCGGGTGGTCCGGATCTTCCATCTTTTCCGGATCAACGCCTACTATGACTCCTTTAATGTCATCACCTCAGTCCTCTATGAAAAGAAGAACCAGATCTTTTCCTCGGTCCTGATCATCCTGATCCTGATGGCGGCCTCCTCCCTCTGCATGTACAGCGCGGAGCATGAGGCCCAGCCGGAGGTCTTCCGTAACGCCTTCTCCGGTCTCTGGTGGTCCATGTCCACTATCTTTACCGTTGGCTACGGAGACATCTATCCCGTTACCCTGGTCGGAAGGGTCATGGCGGTCATCACCACCTTCCTGGGCGTCGGCGCGGTCGCCATTCCCACCGGCATTATTTCCGCCGGCTTTGTGGAGCAGTACACCCGCCTGTCCAGGGAAGAGACCCTGGAGGGCTACAGGCAGAGCACGGCGGTCCTCTACATAGACGGGGAGTCGCCCCTCTGCGGGCTCCGGATCCGGGAGGCGGAGGAGAGGGAAGGGATCCTCGCGACGGCCCTGATCCGGGACGGGGCCGTTCTGGTGGCGGCCGACGCCCTCGCGCTCCGGGACGGGGATACCCTTGTCTGCATGAAGGAGAGGCAGTAGGAGACCGGGCCGGTTGCCTCTTGTCCACCCGCGAAAGCATAGGGTATCATGGAAGGAGAGACAGAGGTTTTTGTCTGCCCATGCGGGAAGGGCTTTCCATATATGATCGAACAGTTTGAAACAGCTTTACAGAAGAAGGGATACCAGAGGGCCCCCTGCCGGCCGGAATGGATCCATCTTTACGTCCGGGGACAGAACTCGCCTCCGGACGGAGCCTTCCGGGCGGACTCTGTGGTGGCCGTCATGGATCCGGGGCAGGAGGGCGTCCTCCTGCCGGACCAGGTCCCCGGCATCCGGGAGAGGCTCAGCCAGATCTGGCGCCTGGAGGGAAGGGAGGACCAGATCCTCTTTGTCCTGTATTCCGAAGACCTGGAGAACGGCAAGGCGGTCAGCCGGGCCTGTCCGGGCGTCTGGCTGATGGACAAGGCCCTGGACAGGCTTCTTCTCTTCGAGAACCAGCCGACAGACTTTGACGGCCTGAGGGCCCTGCTGGAAAAGGGAACGGAAAGAAGGGGCGCCGGCCCTTCCCTGGCGGAAGAGCTTCGCTGGGCCTTCCTGGGGAACCGGACCCATCTGGTGACGAGCGCCCTGGTCCTGATCAACGTGGGGGTCTTTCTGGTCCTGTCCCTCTTCGGGGATATGGAGTCCACCTACTATATTATCCAGAAGGGCGGCATGTATCCGGACCTGGTCATCGGCCAGGGAGAGTGGTGGCGGCTGGTCACCTGCATCTTCCTCCACTTCGGGGCTTCCCACCTTTTCAACAACATGCTCATCCTCTACTTCCTGGGCAAGCAGTTCGAGGAGATCGTGGGCAGCGTCCGATACGCCTGCATCTACCTGCTGTCCGGCATCAGCGGATCCATCCTTTCCCTGGTCACCATGCTCAGGACCGGGGACCAGGCGGTATCCGCGGGAGCCTCCGGAGCCATCTTCGGCATCATGGGAGGGCTCTTTCTGGTCATTCTCCTCCACAGGGGCCGCTACCGGGGCATGACCATGCGGCGGATGATCTTCATGCTCTTCCTCTGCCTCTACCAGGGCTATACCTCGGCGGGCGTGGACAACGCGGGACATATCGGAGGCCTGATCGGAGGCCTGGTCCTGACCCTGATCATGTACGGGATCCCCCTGCTGGCGGAAAGAACAGACAAAGAAAGGAACAGAGATTGACCTACAGCTTTTTCGCGACCATATCCAGAATGAAATACATCGAGCGCTGGGCCCTTATGCGCAACTCCAGGCCGGAGAACCTCTCCGAGCATGCCATGGAGGTGGCCATGATCGCCCATGCCCTCTGCACCATCGGGAACGTCCGCTACGGCAGGAGCCTGGACGCGGACCAGGCCGCCCTGATCGGGATCTACCATGACGCCTCCGAGATCATTACCGGGGACATGCCCACGCCGGTCAAGTATTACAGCCGGCAGATCCGGGAGGCCTATAAGGAGGTGGAGGCAGCGGCGGAGTCCCATCTCCTGGAGCGGCTTCCGGAGGATATCCGGCCGGTCTATGAACAGATCTTCAGGGGAACGGGAACGGGGGACGACGCCTACATGCGGCGCCTGGTCAAGGCGGCCGACAAGCTGTCCGCCCTGATCAAGTGCATTGAGGAGGAGATGGCGGGCAACAACGAGTTCCGTACAGCCAGGACCTCCACGGAAGCGGCGGTGGAGCGGATGGCCGAGGAGCTCCCGGAGGTCCGGGATTTCGTCTCGGAATTCCTGCCTCCCTACGGGTCCACCCTGGACGAACTGGGATAAAGATCACAAAGGGAGGAAAAATGTTACTGAATTATTTAGGGTTCGTTCAGCCAATTTAGAATTCTTTAAGAAGCCGTCAACAATTTGGACACAAAGGCAGGGTATCATTAAATCATCGAAGGAACGAACCCCTTGAACAAGAGATTCCTTTTTATCGAGATAGATTCATACTCCTCCCTCTTACGAGAAGCCCTTCGGTATGTACCTGAAGTTCAGATATATACCGAAGGGCTTCTTATTTTTTTATATTCTGTTTTTTTATAATCTGTTTTCAGGTATTCCATGTCCCGCGCGGGGGAGGCCTTATTCCTCCGCCATCTGCTCGGCCAGACCGGCGATGATGTCCACGCAGCCGGAAACGCCGATCAGAGAGGTATCCAGCATGATGTGATAGTTGCGGTAATCCCCGTGCCTTGTGCCGGTGTATTTCTGGTAATAGGCGCGGCGGCGGGCATCCCTTTCCGCCACCACCTTGATGGCCTCAGCGCCCCGGCCCTTGCCCAGAGCTTCCGCCCTGGCCACCCGGTCAGCGGCGTCGGCATAGAGGAAGACGTTGAGGGCTTTGATGCCGGCTTCCTTGAGGATGTGGTCCGAGCAGCGGCCCAGGATGATGCAGGGGCTTTCCGCCAGTTCCAGGATGGCCTTCTTCTGGGCCTCATAGATCTGGTCATAGGAGCTGCGGAAGGCGTTGGGGCCGGCGCTCTTCAAAAAGCCCTCCAGCATGGAGGAGCCGAAGCTGATGGACTCGCCGTCCACCTCCACTTCCTCCGGGGTAAAGCCGCTTTCCGCGGCAGCCTTTTTCACAAGGTCTTTATTATAGTAGGGAATGCCCAGTCTTTCGGACAGGATCCGGGAGATGTCCTCGCTCCCGGTGCAGTATTCGCGGCCGATGGTGATCACAGGATATTTTTTAGACATGGTCTTCCTCCCTTGTCTGATAAAGCTGAAGCCGGGGTTGATGAGCCTACGCTCTTATCATACTCCCCCCCGGGGGGGCTTGGAAAGAAAAAAAGAAGACTTCCCGAACTGGCATGGAAAAATTGTGCGGAACTGGCACTTTTTTTCATGCCTCTTCTGGTATATAAAAGAAAATCATAAAAAAGTCCATCTTTGACGCCTACGCGTCGGACAGGAGGAAGTCTATGAA
Source organism: uncultured Lachnospiraceae bacterium (assembly GCA_946626215.1). Lineage (GTDB taxonomy): Bacteria > Bacillota > Clostridia > Lachnospirales > Lachnospiraceae > CAG-791. The sequence goes on along the minus strand of CAMOUD010000104.1, from coordinate 642 downwards.
CAGAAACAATACGGCAGCAGGCAGGACCGAGGCTACCCGGATGCTGGTCTTCGCAGGCGTTTTTGCCGCCCTGACCTTTGTGGTCTTTACCTTCTTTTCCATTCCGATCCCGACCCCGGGCGGAGGCAAGGTCTCTGTCCATCTGGGCAACGCCTTTGTGGCCCTGGGCGCCCTTCTTCTGGGAAGCGTCTACGGGGCGGCAGGCGGAGCCATCGGCCTGACCATCGCGGACCTGCTGGATCCGGTCTATATCGTGGAAGCGCCGGCCACCTTCCTGATCAAATTCGCCATGGGCCTTCTGGTGGGGGTGATCGCCCACAGGCTGGGCCATATCGACAGGGAAAGGGAGCCCGGCAGGGTCCTCCGCAGGGCCTTCCCCGCTGTTCTGGCCGGCATGGCCTTCAACGCGCTGGCCGATCCCCTGGTACGGTACTTCTATAAGATCCTGATCCTGGGAAGGCCCGCCGCCCAGGTCAGCTTTGCCATCAACTTCAGCGTGACCCTGATCAATTCCCTCGTATCCCTGGCCGTGACCCTGGTCCTCTACATGGCCATCCGGGTCCCTCTGAAAAAGGCAGGCCTGCTGACCATCTCCGGCTGATGACAGTGACCGCGGACGCAGCGTGCGTCCGCGGTCTTTTT
>CAMOUD010000103.1 GCA_946626215.1 uncultured Lachnospiraceae bacterium | reverse complement strand
CTTTCAGTATTCCGTTCTCGATCAGGAAGTCTTCTGTTCCTCTCTCTTTCAATTTTTCTCCCTATGGCCTCCCCCGTATCTGTCCATGTCCCTTCGAAGCCCGGTCAGGGCCTCGGTGAGAACCGGAGGACGTTCCAGCTGAGGGCAGGCAGGACCACCTGCGCCCTGCCCCGGTCGGTCCTGCCGCCGGGGCCCGGCGCCGGCGCCACCCTTTCCGGGTCCTCCTCCGTATTGACAGCCCTGACATCATCGTGGTGAAGAAGGATGTGCTCTTTCAGTTCCAGGTCCCCGAAGGCCCTGAGGTCCAGGTCCAGGAGGAAGTCCTCCTCCATGTCCCGGTTGACGGCAAAGACCGTCACGGTCCCCTCGTCGTCCAGCGCGGCCGCCGCGTCGATGAAGGGGACGTCCTCATAGTCCCTGCAGCCATAGACCGGGGAATCCGTAAGGGCCCTGAGGGCCGTTCCCCTGCCGTACTTTGAGACGTGGAAGAAGGGCCAGTAGATGGTCTGGGCCCAGCAGCCCCCGCCCTTCCGGGTCATGATGGGGGCGATGACATTGACCAGCTGGGCCAGGCAGGCGATCCTGACCCGGTCCGCGTTCCTCAGGAAGGTGATCAGGATGCTGCCCGCCAGGAGGGCGTCCTCGAAGTTGTAGACATCCTCTAAAAGGGGCAGGGCCCTCCCCCATTTCTCCCGCTGCCAGATCTCCTTGTCCCGGGCTCCGGAGTGGTACCAGATGTTCCACTCGTCAAAGGACAGATGGATCTGCTTTTTCGAATGCTTCTTTCCCTTAACCGCGTCGCAGATGGAGACCACCGACCGGATGAAGGCGTCCAGGTCCATGCTCCTGGCCAGGAAGCCCGGCGTGTCGCCTGTAGGATTCCCGTAATAGCGGTGGAGGGATACGTAATCGATGTTGTCGTAGCACTCCTCCAGCATGGTCAGCTCCCAGTCCCCGAAGGTGGGCATGTCATAGCCGGAGGACCCGCAGGCGACCAGCTCGATGGAGGGATCCACCCACTTCATGAGCTTCGCGGCTTCGTTGGCGGTCCTGCCGTACTCCCGGGCGGTCTTGTGGCCCATCTGCCAGGAGCCGTCCATTTCGTTGCCCAGACACCAGAGCCTGATGTCCAGAGGGTCCTTCGCCCCGTTCCGGATCCGCATGTCGCTGAGCCGGGTCCCGCCGGGATGGTTGGCGTACTCCACGATGTCCCGGGCGTTCTCCGGCCCCCGGGTCCCCAGGTTGACCGCGTACATGACCCGGGTATCCGCCTTCCGGGCCCAGTCCGCGAATTCATGCAGGCCCACCTCGTTGGTCTCCGTGGTGAACCAGGCCAGGTCCAGCCGGCTGGGCCTGTCAGGGCCCACGCTGTCCTCCCAGTTGAAGCCGGACACGAAGTTGCCCCCGGGATACCGCACCACCGAAACGCCCAGCCTCCTGACCATTTCCAGCACGTCCCGGCGAAAGCCCTGCTCGTCCGCCAGGGGATGCCCCGGCTCATAGATGCCGCCGTAGACGGCCCGGCCCAGGTGCTCGATGAAGGATCCGAAAAGACGGGGGTCGATCCTTCCGATGGCGTAGTCCTTATCCAGTATGATCCTTGCCTTCTTCATGGCTCCTCCTCTTTTCTTCAGCGGGCCTCCTCCGCCAGCCAGGCCGCGCAGGCGTGGGGGGCAAGGTCTGCCGTCATCTCTTCGCAGACAGTCCCGGTCCAGAGCTCAGTGACACGGTCCCCGGGCGTCTCCGCCTCCTCCGGCGGGATATGGATCCTCCTCTCCCTGTCCGAAAGGTTGAAAGCCGCCAGGTAGACGCCCCTTCCGTCCTTTCGGGGGGCGACCCAGACCGACTCCTCCTCCGTGGTCCGGAGGGGGTGGGCGCAGAAGCTCTCCTCCCGGATCTCCAGGATCTCCCTCTTTGTGAGCAGGGAGAGGGTAAAGGGATCGGACAGGGCCAGGTCCCCGCCCATCATGAGGGGCGAACGCATCATGCACCAGAGGGTCATCAGGGTCTTCTGCTCCTCCTCCGTGAACTTTGTCCACCTCTCCGACTCTTCCATGTCCCCGCACTGGCGGATGGCTCCGAAGGGCAGCATGTCCGCGTCCGGCCAGTGGCCGGGGCCCGCGTGGATGCACCATTTCTCCGCCCGTTCGAACATCCCCTTCAGGAGGCTCCATTCGTCCCAGAAGTCGTCGGTGATCCGCCACATGTTGGACCAGGCCTTGAGATGCTCCGCCTCGGACAGGGGAGCGGGGCCCGGGGACAGGCTGAGCACCATGTCCCTGCCGCAGCCCCGGCAGGCCCGGGAGATCATCTCGATCTCGCCCCGGCAGTGGGGATACTCCCGGGCGATGTCGTCGCATTTGACAAAGTCCACGCCCCAGTCCGCGTAGAGCCGGAAGATGCTGTCATAGTAGGCCTGGCCGGCCGGATGGTCCTGCCTGGCCCCGTACATGTCCGGATTCCAGCGGCAGACGGAGGAAGGGTCCGCCGCCTGCCCGCAGGTACAGGAACTGCCGGCGATGGGAAGCCGGCGGTGGGCCGCCTCCCGGGGGATGCCCCGCATGATGTGGATCCCGAATTTCAGGCCCAGGCCATGCACGTAGTCCGCCAGAGGCCCAAAGCCCCTGCCTCCCTCCGCGGAGGGGAACCGGTTGACGGCCGGCAGGAGCCTCCCCCACTCGTCCATGGCGGCCTCGGAGAATGGCCGGTAGCTGTAGTCCCTGGCGTCCGGCCGGCTCCACTGGATATCCACCACCACATATTCCCAGCCGAAGGGCCTCAGGTGGCCGGCCATATAGTCGGCGTTCTTCTTGACAATGGCCTCCGTGACGGACGTGCCGTAGCAGTCCCAGCTGTTCCACCCCATGGGGGGATATTGGCATAGCATCTTTTCTTCCTCCTTATGTCTGATTCTGAGTCTGTCTCTTCCCTGTCAGCGGATGCTGATCCGGAAGAGGTTGGTATATCCGTCCCGGTCAGCGGCCTCATGGCGCGTCTTCGCCGTGATCCCCCGGAGGACCCGGGCGGAAAGCTCGTTGTCGGTATCGGCAGGGTCAAAGACCGGGCCGTTGTAAAGAACGGTCATGCTGACGGATTCTCCGGCCTCGGAGTATTCGATGGCCACATGGATCCTGGGCTCCTCCAGGCGGGGGAGGAGGATCTGCTGGACCAGCTCCTCAAAGGCCAGGCGGATCCTGTATCGCAGGTGGGACCTGACCTGGTTCTTTTCGCAGTACTGATCGATCCGGGCCCCGGCAGCCGGGAAGTCATAGTCCGCGCTGTCAACGGCAAGCTCCAGGACCTTGAGCCCGCGGATGAACCGTCTGGTCAGGTCCTTTTTCGGATGGTCAAAGATCTCCTCCGGGGTGCCTTCCTCATAGATCCCTCCCTGGTCCATGTAGAAGACCCTGGAGCAGATGGCGCGGGCAAATTTCATCTCATGGGTCACGATCATCATGGTCCTGCCGGTCCCTGCCAGGTCCCGGATGACCGCCTGGACCTCTCCCACCATGGTGGGATCCAGGGCGCTGGTGGGCTCGTCCAGAAGGATCACGTCCGGATCCATGGCCAGGGTGCGGGCGATGGCCACCCGCTGCTTCTGGCCGCCGGAGAGCTGGTCCGGATAGCGCAGGGCCCGGTCGGCCAGTCCCACCCGGCGGAGCAGCCCGATCCCTGTGTCATAGGCCTCCTGCCGGGACCTTCCCAGCAGTTCTGTCTGGGCCAGCATGATGTTCTCGATCACCGTCAGGTGCCCGAAGAGATTGAAGGACTGGAAGACCATGCCGATCTTCCTCCTGACCCGGGAAACGTCATAGCGGGGGGCCGTGATCTCCTCTCCGTCCACAAAGATCTGTCCGCCCGTGGGCCGGTCCAGAAGGTTGATGCAGCGAAGGAGGGTCGATTTGCCTGTGCCGGAGGGGCCAATCACCGAGATGACCTCTCCGTCACGGATGACGGCGCTCACGTCCCTCAGGGGAACGGCGGTGTCATATTTTTTCTCAAGATGCCTCAGCTCAATCATCTGTCTTCACCCCCTTCAGGATCTCCTCCGGCTTCCTCCGCCTGGGATCGAGCCGGGTCCCGATCCGGTCCGCCAGGGCTGCCAGGACCGCCTCCAGGGCCAGATAGATCAGGGCCACCGCGAAGAGCGGGAAAAAGGCCTCATAGGTCCGGCTCCGGATCAGGTCCCCGGTCCTGGTCAGGTCCTGGACCGCGATATAGCCCACGATGGCCGTGCCCTTGATGATGGCAGTGACCTGCCCCTTATAGGCGGGCAGGAAATGGGGCAGGGCCTGGGGAAGGATCACCCGGAAAAAGGCCCTGGTGTCCCTGAAGCCCAGGGCGGCGGCGGCCTCGGCCTGTCCCTTGTCCACGGCCCCCACGCCCATCTTCAGCATCCCGTACATGGCGGCGGCGAAGACCAGGGTAAAGCCGATCACAGAGACGGCGGCGCCGGATACGGCCGCCTGGCTGAATACGATATAGTAAAGGACCATCAGAAGGACGACCGCGGGCAGGCCCTGGACCAGCCAGGTGCAGAACCGGGTCAAGGCATTGGCCAGGGGATTCCCGCCCCGGCAGAGCATGTAGACCAGAAATCCCAGCAGGGTCCCGAAAAGGATGGAAAAGACCGTGACCAGGATCGTGGTCAGGATCCCCTGGAGGAAGAGCCTGTACCTTCCCTCATGGACAAAGGTCTTTTCAAAGCTGTCCCGGATCCCCGTCAGGAAGGAGGGGGATCCGGTCTCTCCCCTGACCGACCGGACCACCAGGACAAAGGCGGCCGGGTAATAGTCCAGGAAGTCCACGGCCTCCCGCCTTTCGGGAGTCGCGATGATGGAGCCGATGCCGATCTTCGCCTTGCCGGACTGGACGGAGGAAAGGACCGCCGCGAACTCCATGCCGGTAAAGTCCACATGGACGTCCAGCTCCCTGGCGGTCAGGAGGAGCATCTCCTCGTCAAAGCCCATCAGGTCCCCGCCCTTTCCCACGTAGGACATGGGCTCCAGGGTATCGCAGGCCGCCGCGGTGACGGTCCCCCCGGTCCCGGGCCAGTCCTGGTCCGGCAGGACCTTGACGGAATCGTCCGCCCCGGTCCATTTCTTCCAGACGGCCTGTCTGGTCTCCTCCGGGATCCTGTCATAAGCCTCCCGCCATTTTTCCAGGTCGGGATCGCCCTTGGCAAAGGCAAAGCCGAAGACGCTCTCCTGGAGCTTTTCCGGGAACAGGGCGATGTCCGGGTCCTTATTGACCGCCAGCTCCGCGATGGCATTGTTGCCCAGGGAGGCGTCGGTCTTTCCGTTCTTCAGGGCCAGCATGATATCCGGAAAGCTGTTGTAGTAGGTAAAAGCGGCCACATCCGGGTTCTTTTCGCGGATCAGGTCCTCGAAGGGAGCCCCGGTGATCATGGACACGGTCTTCCCGGTCAGGTCCGAAAAGGTCTCCAGCTCCGGCCGGGCCGCGTCCGTATCCCTGATCATGACCGCCAGCGGGGTCTCACAGGTGGGATCGGAGAAGGGGATCGAAGCCTCCCGCTCCGGCGTCTTGTAAAGGTTGGCAATGATGCAGTCCACGTCCCCGGAAAGGGCGGCCGCGACGATGCCGTCATACGCGTAGACCCTGAACTCCAGTTCCGCCCCCATCCAGGCCGCCAGACGCCGGGCGATCTCAATGTCATGGCCGGTCAGGTCCGTACCGGCATAGTAGGAAAAGGGCACGGAAGTGCCTGTGGTGCCCACCACCAGGCGCAGGGAGGGGCTTTCCGCTGCCGGGATCTCCGGCATAGTCTCCTCATTCCGGACCAGCCAGCGGTCATGGATGTCCTCCAGGGTCCCGTCTTCCCGGATCTCCCTTAGGAACGCGTTGATCCGGTCCTTCAGGTCAGGGATCCTGGTCACCGGGGAGATGCCGATGGCGGCCGTGTCTCCCGCTCCCAGATCCTCCTCCAGGATCCGGACGCCCGTCAGTCCGTTCAGAAGGGCCTTTTCCATGTAGGTCCTTCCGTATACGTAGGCGTCCAGCTTGCCCTGGGCCAGGGCCGTATAGGCCGGAACGCTCTCGCTGTAGTAGACGAGCTGCGCCTGAGGAAATTCCCTTCTGACCACCTGGTCGTCCGCCGTGTTGGCGGCAACGCCGATCCGGATCCCTTCCGCCCGCAGGTCCTCCAGGGAATCGATCCCCTCTTCTTTTTTCTTCGCGCTGCCGCAGCCCGCTGCCAGGCTCAGGACCATCCCCAGAGCCGCCAGCAGGCACAGGATCCTCTTCATGCCATATCTTTTATCCTTTTTTCGGATCATCTCCTTCTATCCTCCTAAAGCGACAGGTTCTCTCCTCCTGACGGGCCGTAACGGCTGTGCAGATACGCAAGCAGCGCGGCAGCTGTCTCCAGGTCTCCCTTCTGCCGGAACTCCTCCATAAGGCCGCGCGCCTGGCTCTTTTTCAGGGCCCCTTCCCGGATCAGGAGCATCAGGACCTTTTTGCCGGAACGGGCATATCTGACAGGATGTCTGCGCATGTAAGCCAGGTAGCCCTGCTGCCACTGTTCGATTTCCTTGACGTCATGCTCCAGGGCAAAGATGAACCCTCTCACAGCCTGGCCCCTGACATCCCGGGGAAGATCAGAGAGGGAGCCTCCCAGATAGACAAAGTTCTCCAGATACGGCGTGAAGCATGCCGCCCGGCAGGCGGTAAAGGGCTCCGGAACAGAAGAAAAGCCCGCGCCGTCCTTCCCCCGCTGCTGAACGCGCCTGATCCTGCCGCAGCCGGCCAGGAGGCGCTTTCCCAGCCGCGGCAGCTCTTTTCCGATTTCCAGCCATCCCAGATCCGAGCAGTTCTGAAAGCAGGAATCCCCGATCCGCTGCAGGCCTTCCGGGATCGCGATCCCTGCCAGAGAGGAGCATCCGGAAAAGGCGCCGCCTCCGATGCCCTGCAGTCCTTCCGAAAGCGTGACTGCCCTCAGGTGCCAGCATCCCGCGAACGCGGAAGCTCCGATGCTCTTTACTCCCTCCGGAATCGCTATGCTTCTCAGAGAGCGGCATCCTTCAAACGCTCCGGCTTCGATGCTTTGCAGTCCTTCCGGAAGCACGGCAGAAGTCAGGCCCTCACAACGGCAGAACGCCCCTTCCCCGATCCGCGATACGCCCGCCGGGATCTCAGCGTCTCCGCCCGGACCCGCGTAATCAAAAAGGATGCCGTTTACAATGACAAAGCCTTCCCTGTCCGCCAGGCTCCCGCATCCCCTAAAACAGTACTTGCCGAAGTCTCTGAATCCTGCCGGCGCCCGCAGGTCCCTGAGGCTGCCGCAGCCATAAAAGGCCTCCCGACCGATGGTCTCCGGGCTTTCCGGAAGCACGGCCCTCTGCAGGCTTTTGCAGTTTTCAAAGGCCCCGGACCCGATGACCCTCAGCCCCTTCGGAAGCCTCAGGTCCGCAAGGCTCCCGCATCTTATGAAGGCGCAGCTGTGAATGATCTCCAGACTCTCCGGAAAGACAGCCCTTTGCAGGCTTTTGCAGTCTTCAAAGGCCCCGGACCCGATTTCTCTGACCCCTTCCGGCAGCGTGATCCCCGTCAGGTCCCGGCATTCCTGGAAGGCCCTTTCTCCTATACGCGTTACGCCCGCGGGAATCCCGATGTCTCCGCCCGGACCTGTATAATCAAAAAGGATGCCGTTTACCATGACAAAGCCATCCCGGTCCGCCAGGCCCCTGCATCCCTTAAAACAGGAATCGCCGAAATCTCTGAATCCTGCCGGCACCCGCAGGTCCCTGAGGCTCCTGCATGCGAGGAAGGCACTCCTGCCGACGCGCGTGACCGTCTCCGGGATCACCGCTCTCTGAAGGCGGATGCACCCACTGAAAGCCTCGTCCCCGATGCTTTCTGTCTTTTCCGGGATCCGCAGGTCCGTGAGGCTTCCGCAATTCTCAAAGGCGCTATTTCCGATCTTTGTCACGCTGTCCGGGATCCGGACGCTCCTCAGGGCATGGCAGCTTTGGAAGGCCTTCTCTCCGATGCTCCTGACAGTATCCGGGATCACGACTGCGGTCAGGTCCCCTCCCGGTCCCGTGTACCTCCTGAGGATGCCGTTTTTCATATCGAACGCTTCGTTTCCGCTCACGGTCCTTCCGCCTCCCCGTCTGTCACCCGCCCGTTCCGTCTGTGTCTGTCTTTTTCATGCGGGGGAACAGGCTGTCCGCGTTTTCCTCGATGATCTCAGCCATCTCCTCCTCATCCGTGCCCCGGATCCGGCTGACCAGGGCCAGGATATGAGGGATGGTCACGGCCGGATCATTCTCCCCGTCCTCCGGCTCCCCTCCTTCAAAGGAGGGCCTGACCCAGGGGGCGTCCGTTTCCAGAAGGACCGCCTCAGCGGGGGCCCTCCGGACCATATCTTCCAGCCTCCCGTCCGGGGACCTTGTCAGGCTCCCTCCGATCCCCAGCTTAAAGCCCAGGGAAAGGAACCGGTCCGCCTCCTCCGGGGCCATGTTCTGCATGGTCAGGCAGTGGAGGACCCCCTTCAGGCCCGGCGCGCCCCGGTAGGCTTCCAGGATCGCCAGGGCGTCCCGGTAGACCTGGCCGTCCCTCTCGGAGGGCCGGATATGGAGGACCAGGGGCAGGCCTGTCCGGAGGGCCGTCTGGATCTGCCGGTGGAAGAGGGCGGCCTGGATCTCCTTTTCCCCTTCGTCAGACGGATAGGAGTAGTCCAGGCCCGTCTCCCCGATGGCCGCCGCGAAGGGGTCCTCCCGTGCCATCCGCTCGATCCTGCCGCATTTTTCCAGCAGGTCCTCCAGGAAGGCCCTCCGCCTTCCGGCCAGGTCCTCCTCCTCCCGCAGCCTTGTCAGCCGGGCCTTCCAGGGGAGGCATCGGTCCTTCCCGCCCCTGGGAGCTCCCAAGGCCTTCTGATAGCCTGTATATTTGGGATGGATCCCCAGGGCCGCCCCGCAGCCCTCATATCTGCAGGCAGACAGGATCCTCTCATTGTCCTCATAGGAAATGGCCGGGATCAGCATCCTCGCCACCCCTGCCTTCCTGCAGGCGGCAAGGACCTCCTCCGGCTCCCGGCGCATTTTGTAAAGATGACAGTGGGTATCGGTCAGGACCACGGCGC
>CAMOUD010000102.1 GCA_946626215.1 uncultured Lachnospiraceae bacterium | reverse complement strand
CTGGGCAACTGCATCTATCTGTCCGACGACGCGGCCACGGTCAAAAAGAAGGTCATGAGCATGTTTACGGATCCCGGCCACCTGCGGGTGGAGGACCCCGGCAAGGTGGAGGGCAATACGGTCTTCACCTATCTGGACGCCTTCGCGAAGCCGGAGCATTTCGCAAAGTACCTGCCCGATTATCCCGGCCTGGACGCCCTCAAGGACCATTACCGCAGGGGCGGCCTGGGAGACGTCAAGGTCAAGAAGTTCCTGATCAAGGTCCTGGAGGAGGAACTGGGCCCCATCCGCGAGCGCCGCAGGCACTATGAGGAAAATATCGCCTATGTCTATGAGGTCCTCAGGCAGGGCACCGAGGCTGCCAGGAGAAAGGCGGCAGAGACCCTGTCCGAGGTCAAGGCGGCCATGCGGATCAACTATTTTGAAGACACGGAAATGATCAGGAGACAGCAGAAGATGTTTGACGAGGCCCATCGCCAGGCAGCTTCCCGGAGACGCAGATGACCTTTGAAGAAGCGAGAGCCAGGCTGGAAGCCTGCGGGCAGGCCCACCTGCTTGCCTATTATGACGAACTGGACGAGGCCGGGAAAAAGGACCTTCTCCGCCAGATCGAAGAAACGGATTTTTCCGTTCTGGACGCCCTGAAGGGGCGGGGAGAGGGGAAACCGGCCGGCAGCTACAGTCCCATCCGGGCCCTGGAGATCCCCGAGATCGAAAAGGACCGGGCCTCCTATGAGGAAAAGGGCTTTGCGGCCATCCGGGCCGGCAAGGTGGCCCTGGTCCTTCTGGCCGGAGGCATGGGGACCAGGCTCGGGTCCAGCGACCCCAAGTGCATGCTGGACATCGGCCTGACCAGGCCCGTCTATATCATGCAGCGGCTGATCGAGAACCTGCGGGAGGTCACGGACCGGGCCGGCTGCCTGGTCCCCCTTCTGATCATGACCAGCGATGTGAACCACGACAGGACCGTGGCCTTCATGGAGGAACATGCCTGCTTTGGCTACGATCCTTCCATGATCACCTATTTCCGCCAGGATATGGCGCCGGCCGCCTCCTATGAGGGGAAGGTCCTTCTGGAGGACAAGGGAAAGATCGCCCTGTCCCCCAACGGCAACGGGGGCTGGTATTCCTCCCTCCACAGGGCGGGGATCCTGGACAGGCTGAAGGAAAGCGGCGTGGAATGGCTGAACGTCTTCGGAGTGGACAACGTCCTCCAGAGGATCGCGGACCCCTGCTTCATCGGAGCGGTCCTGGCCCATGACTGCAGCGTCGGAGCCAAGGCGGTCAGGAAGAACCACCGGGATGAAAAGGTGGGAGCCCTCTGCCTGGAGAACGGCCGGCCCGCCATCATCGAATACTATGAGATGACGGACGAGATGCTGGACGCCGTGGATGAGAGGGGAGAAAGGGCCTACAACTTCGGGGTCATTCTCAACTATCTCTTCCGGATCTGCGACCTGGACCGGACCCTGACCGAGGCTTTCCCGGTCCATGTGGTGGAAAAGAAGATCCCCTGCATCGATGAAAAGGGAGAGCCTGTAAGGCCCCAGTCCCCCAACGGCTATAAATTTGAGCTTCTGATGATCGACCAGATCCGGGCGCTGGATACCTGCCTGCCCTATGAGGTGGTGAGGGAGAGGGAATTCGCTCCCATCAAGAATAAGACCGGAAGGGATTCCGTGGAATCCGCCAGGGACCTGTGCGCCAGGAACGGCATCATACTTTGAAGGAGAAGGGCATGTTCCGTATGTGGTTTAAGGAATGGAAGGACAACCGGATGATCCGGGATACGGTGGTGGAGGATTCCGCCTATGACACCAGGACCCACAAGGTCTTCCGTGCCCTGGAGACGGCCTGCAGCGAGCTGGACCTGGCGGTCCCTGTCTGGCTGGACTCCAATATCCGGGAATTCAAGCGCCATGCCAGGACCCGGTTCAGCCAGGACTCCTTCATGGAGGAGATCGATTTCGACAGCCTGGAGGCCGTCATTATAGAAGAAGACTGAGAGGGCCTGCCCTCCCTGCCTGTCCCCGTCCGCCGTGAGGCGGGCGGGGATTTGTTATGATTTCTTCCACAGTTTCATCACAGAATGTACACAATTAGCTCCTATACTACAAAGCATGGAAAGAAAAAAGGGCCCGGCCCCGGAGGGGCATAGGACCTGAAATAAAGAATTGGAGGCATTTATTATGGATGAAGAAAGAAGAAACATGAATCCGGATGAGCTTACGGACGCGGGAACGACCGAAGAAGGAGCCTCCGGGACCTCCTCAGCCTCTTCTTCCACCGGCAACGGTTCCTATCAGTACAGCGCCAGCGGCAACCGTTTTTATCAGGATGACACCTACTATGACAGCTCTGACAGAAGGACCGGGACCGGTACGGAGACGAGGCGTCCCGAAGCGGAAGAGACCCGGAGAAGGTCAGAAGCGGACGGGGGCTGCAGGGCCGAAGCGGCGGCCGGAGCTGAAAGGAAAGCGGCTCCCCGCAGAAGGAAAAGGAGCTTCGGCGCGGGCAAGACCATCCTGGCGGTCTGTCTGGCCGTGGTCTTCGGCGTCTCCGTAGGCGCGGGCATCTGGGGCATCAGCAACATTTCCGCCATGAAGGCGGCCGGAGCCCGGCAGACCGTCCAGCAGGAGGCGGAAGCGGAGACGGGGGCGGAGAACGCTCTGGCGGATTCCGAGGAATCCTCCGGCGGGACCTCCACCAGGCTGTCGGTGGGCAGCTCCGACACCGTAGTGACCGGGGTGACCCAGGTGGCTTCCAAGGTCATGCCTTCCATCGTATCCGTTTACAATAACTATACCGAGGCCATCAGCTACTTCGGCCAGACCTATACCCAGAACGGCACATCCACCGGCTCAGGCATCATCGTGGCCAAGACCGACGATGAGCTCCTGATCGTGACCAACAACCATGTGGTCCAGGACGCCGATTCCCTCAGCGTCCAGTTCATCGATGAGAAGAACTGCGACGCGGCCATCAAGGGGACCGACGCGGGCAATGACCTGGCAGTCATCGCCGTCTCTCTGGACGATCTGGACCAGGATACCCTGGACGCCATCTCTGTAGCCACCATCGGCGATTCCGACAACCTCCAGATCGGTGAGCCTGCCATCGCCATCGGCAACGCGCTGGGCTATGGCCAGTCCGTGACCGTGGGCTATGTCAGCGCCCTGAACCGGTCCATCACCACGGAGGACGGCAACACCAATACCTTTATCCAGACCGACGCGGCTATCAACCCCGGCAACTCCGGCGGCGCCCTGGTCAACATCAACGGAGAGGTCATCGGCATCAACTCCAACAAGCTGGGCGGGAACTCTGTGGAAGGCATGGGCTTTGCCATTCCGATCACCAGGGCCCAGCCCATCATTGAGGACCTGATGAACCAGACCACCAGGACCAAGGTGGCGGAGGATAAGCAGGGGACCCTCGGCATCAACGGCGTGACTGTGACCTCCGATGTGGCCAGCGCCTACGGCATGTCCCAGGGCGTCTATATCTCCGGCATCATTGAAGGAGGCGCGGCGGAAAAGGCCGGTCTCCAGAAGGGGGATGTCATCACGGCCCTGGGCGGCAGCAGCTTTACGGATATGGACGGGCTCAAGCGCCAGCTCCAGTATTACGAGGCCGGAACGGAAGTGACCGTCACCATCCAGCGCCAGAATGAGAACGGCGAATATGAGTCCATGGACATCCAGGTCACTCTGGGCGACCAGGAGACCCTCCGCAGCTATGAAAAGCAGCAGCAGGAGCAGCAGGGCCAGCAGGACCAGGAACAGGGTTCCCAGGGCGGCGGCTTCTACTTCAACCCCTTCGGCAACTGACAGGATCAGGGAGACCTGACCGCCCGCATGCCTGCGGGCGGCCTGACAGGCCGGATGCTTGTACCTGAGGTAAAAGAATATTATAATGAGGGAGCGGCCCGCCCGCGGGCCCTCCAACTGAACAGAATCGGATGAGCGGACTCCATGCCTGCCCATCCGATTTGCCTATTCGTTTCCCTGTTGATGAGCTTTCTGAAAGCTATGAGGATAGATGAATGGATAATAAGGATAAGAAATATTGTATGGTATGCCATCGGTCCGAGGAATCTGCCGGCAAGATGATCCACATGCCCGGTGATATGTGGATCTGCCCTGACTGCATGCAGAACATGATGGACATGGCAGGCAGGTTCGACCTCAGCTCCCTCATGGGCCAGAACCCCATGTTCGGGACGCCCCCTCAGGCGCCTGCCCGGGACCAGGCAGAGACTCCCCGGCCGGCTCCGGAAGAAGCGCCTGCCCCCAGGCCTTCGGCGGCCTCCGATCCGGAGGAAGATGAGGAAGAGGAGGACAGGTCCCAAAAGAAAAGGAAGACCGGTCCTTCGGTCAGCTTCCTCAACCTGGGAGACCTCCTGGGAGGCGGCTTCGGCCCTGCCCGGCCCCAGGTCAAGAAGAAAAAGAAGGACGGCCCCAAGCCTGTCTTTTCCATCGACAACATCCCGGCTCCCCACAGGATCAAGGAGGAGCTGGACAAGTATGTCATCGGACAGGAGCATGCCAAGAAGGTGATCTCCGTGGCGGCCTACAACCACTATAAGAGGGTGACCACCGGGACCATGGATGAGATCGAGATCGAGAAGTCCAACATCCTCCTGATCGGTCCCACCGGCTGCGGCAAGACCTACATCGTCAAGACCCTGGCCAGGCTCCTGGACGTTCCCCTTGCCATCGCGGACGCCACCTCCCTGACGGAGGCCGGCTATATCGGCGATGACATTGAGTCCGTCATTTCCAAGCTTCTGGCGGAAGCGGACAATGACGTGGAAAAGTGCGAGCGCGGCATCGTCTTTGTGGATGAGATCGACAAGCTGGCCAAGAAGAAGAACTTCAATTCCAGGGATGTTTCCGGTGAATCGGTCCAGCAGGGCATGCTCAAGCTCCTGGAGGGAGCGGAGGTGGAGGTCCCTGTGGGAGCCTCCAGCAAGAACGGCATGGTCCCCCTGGAGACCGTGGATACCAGAAATATCCTCTTTATCTGCGGCGGCGCCTTCCCGGACCTGGAAGGCATCATCCGGGAGAGGCTGCGCAAGAAGACCTCCCTGGGATTCGGCGCGGAGCTGAGGGACAAGTACGATACGGATACCAAGGTCCTGTCCCAGGTCACCAATGAGGACCTGAGACGGTTCGGCATGATCCCCGAATTCATCGGCCGTCTTCCCATCCTCTGCACCATGGACGGGCTGGACACAGAAATGCTGGTCAGGATCCTCAAGGAGCCCCGCAACGCCATCCTCAAGCAGTACCAGAAGCTCCTGGCCCTGGATGAAGTCAATCTCCAGTTCGAGGATGACGCCCTTTACGCCATCGCGGAAAAGGCCCTGACCAAGGAGACCGGCGCCAGAGCCCTTCGTTCCATCATCGAGGAATTCATGCTGGATATCATGTATGAGATCCCCAAGGACGAGAACATCGGGACCGTGACCATTACCCGGGCCTATGTGGAGGGCAAGGGCGGTCCCAGGATCGAGATCCGGTCCGACCTGGTCGAAGGGCCCAGGGGCCAGAAGGCCCTTCCTGCCGGAGGGACCGGAAAGAAGGGGGACCAGGAGGAATGAGGGGCGGACTCTTCGCCCTGACGGGCGCCGTTTTTACCGCTGACCAGATCCTGAAAAGAAAGGTGGAAGAGGACCTTTCCCAGGGGCAGGTGGGCCGGATCGGCCCCCGCTTCATCATTACCCGCAGCAGGAACCGCGGCGCGGCCATGAACCTGGGAGAAAAGAATCCGGAGCTGATCACGGCCGCTTCCGGTCTTGTGCTGACGGCGGCCCAGGCGGCCCTTGTGTCCAGGCTTTTAAGGGGCCGGAGAGGCCTTACCGAGACAGGCCTGGCCCTTCTGACCGGCGGCGGCGCCAGCAATGTGGCTGACAGGCTGCGGCAGGGCTATGTGACGGACTATATCCGGTTCCGGACCGGGAACCCGGAGACCGACAAGGTGGTCTACAACCTGGGAGATTTCGCCATCTTTGCTGGCGCGGCCTTTCTTGTGGCCGGGATCTTCCGGGGAGAGGTCTGAACGGGAAAAAGGACGTAAAAAGACGCGCCGGCCTTCGGAGAGGGCGCGGAACATCCGCGCGCATAAGGAACATAAGAAAAGATCCGGCGTCACGGGGCGCCGGATCTTCTGCGTATCTGATGGATGAAGGACCTCGATGCCTTTAACCCTCATCCGGCCTGGTCCTCAGGCGGAGCAGGTCGATGTAGAAGGCGGCGACCGCCGCGTTCTCATAGGCGGATACCCAGGCGTTGGCAAGTCCGAGACTGAGGAGCCCCAGGAGGTGGAGGGGCAGGAAGGACAGGTGGAGGAGAAGGAAGCGGAGCCTGTGTCCCTGCATCATCCGGCGGCTGGCCCGGAGAAGATGGGCCGCGTCGGAATCGGGAAAGTCCACAAAGAGATAGTCGATGACTCCGTATACCATGGTCACGAAAAGCCTGGCCAGATAGCCGACGGCCAGGGCGGCGCCCACAGGCAGCCAGTAGGAGAGTCCCTCCCGGCCGTTCATGACGGCGGACATAATGAGGGAGGGGAGAGAGGCCAGCAGATAGAGGAAGCAGAGATAGCCCTTGATCCTGACGGCCTTGTCCGCGTTCTCCCTGACCGGAAGAAAGATCTCCTGGATCCGGATGGGCTGTTCCAGCTGGAGATGGAGGAATACATAGGAGACTCCGAATTCCACAATGCCCGTCATGACCGAGACCAGGTAGTTGAGAAGGATGGTCAGGAGGGTGGAAAGGAGGATGTTTTCTGTCAGCCCTGAGGTATTCAGAGAAGACAGGAACATGAAAACAGCCAGATAGAAGAGAATGATGCCTACAGAGATGCCCAGATGTCCCAGCAGGGAGTAGCGGGCGTCAGCCTGGAGGTCACGGATGCTTTTTGCCTGCATGAGAGCCCTCCTTTACCTGAGATACTGACGGAACTGGGACAGCATGTCGTCCAGGGTCAGGCCTGTCTGTTCATAGATCCTCTGGCTCAGCTGCTCCCTCTGGACAGGGTCCTGAAGGATCGTATAGAGGTTATAGTAGGAATAGACCAGCATGGCCGTATTGATAAAGAGGGCCCCGCAGGCCATGATCAGACCGACCCGGGCGGCGCGCTTATACCGTCTGTCCCGGCCCCTGGACAGAAGGCCGAAGAGGATGGCGAATACGGCAAAGACATAGGGGAATATGCCGGGGCTGAAAACAGATGAGATCAGAGCGGCGGCAGAGAGCCAGACGGCGGACCTGCCCAGCCGCTCCTGGAAGATGACCTTATTCATAGGAATGTTCCCTTTCAGGTCCGGATGGAGCCGGGAAGGCTTCCGGACGGATGATCAGGCTCCCTTCAGGGAAAGGGGGCCTGTGTGTTTTATTTAGTATAGCTTTCCTTCTGAATAAAATAAAGAAAAACCCATAATGCCGGTCTCTCCCATCCATCCTCCCCGGGGGCCTGCCCTGACGGACAGCGGACCTCCCGATCCTGGAAGGCTTTTTTTCCCTTTTGTATGAATAATTCCGTTTTTTTGTGCTTTGACCCTGCAATTCCGGTTGACAGACCTTCTCCCTTGCTATATGATTGCTAATTACAAAGTTCATATGCGATCTCTCTTATTCAGAGTGGTGGAGGCACATAGGGCCTGTGAAGCCACGGCAACCCCTGCGGAGCAGGAAGGTGCCAACCTGAGCGGGAGCCGTAGGGCTGACCGAGCAATAAGGGATTTGTATTTCATCATGCGAATCCGCCCGGCGTCTGCCGGGCTTTTCTTTTTGGAACCACTTTCATCAGCAGTTTTTTCCGGAGGAACAAATGGAAAAATTCATCTTTACTTCAGAGTCCGTGACAGAAGGGCATCCTGACAAGCTGTGCGACGCGATCTCTGACGCTGTCCTGGACGCCTGCCTGGCCCAGGATCCCATGAGCCGCGTGGCCTGTGAATGCGTGGCCTGCACAGGCTTTGTCCTGATCTCGGGCGAGATCACCACCACTGCCCAGATCAATTACCAGAAGATCGCCAGAGAGACGATCCGGGAGATCGGATATATCAATTCCGACTACGGCTTCGACGCCGACACCTGCGCCATCATGGTGGCCCTGGACAAGCAGTCCCCTGATATTGCCATGGGCGTTGACAGGGCCCTGGAGCACAGGGACAGCGACCTGACCGACGAAGAGATCGAGGCCATCGGCGCAGGCGACCAGGGCATGATGTTCGGCTATGCTTCCAATGAGACGCCCGAATATATGCCTTTCGCCATTTCCCTGGCCCATCGTCTGGCCAGAAGGCTGGCCCAGGTCCGCAAGGACGGGACCCTTCCCTATTTAAGGCCTGACGGCAAGACCCAGGTCTCCGTGGAATATTCCGAGGACGGCGTTCCGATCCGTCTGGATGCGGTCGTGCTTTCTACCCAGCACCATCCTGAGATCAGCCAGGAGCAGATCCACGAGGATATCAGACGGGAAGTCTTCGGACCGGTCCTGCCTGCCGATTTGGTCGATGCGCATACCCGCTTCTATATCAACCCCACCGGCCGTTTTGTCATCGGCGGTCCCCAGGGCGACGCGGGCCTGACCGGCCGTAAGATCATTGTCGACACCTATGGCGGCATGGCCCGGCACGGCGGCGGCGCCTTCTCCGGCAAGGACTGCACCAAGGTCGACAGGAGCGCGGCCTACGCGGCCCGCTATGTGGCCAAGAACATGGTGGCGGCCGGCTTCGCGGACAGAATGGAGATCCAGCTTTCCTACGCCATCGGCGTGGCGGAGCCAACCTCCATCATGGTGGATACCTTCGGGACCGGTAAGATCCGGGAAGAGGAGATCGTGAACCTGATCCGGAAGCATTTCGACCTGAGGCCCGCCGGCATCATCCGCATGCTGGACCTCCGCAGGCCCATTTATCACCAGACAGCTGCCTACGGCCACTTCGGCAGAGACGATCTGGATCTGCCCTGGGAGAAGCTGGACAAGGTGGAGCTCCTGACCAGGGAGCTGGAGGCCATCCTCGGCTGACAGAAAAAAGAATGACTGACGGCCCGTCAGGCGGCCGGGAAGCGGCTCTCCGAGAGTAAAGGAGAGCCGCTCTTTTT
>CAMOUD010000101.1 GCA_946626215.1 uncultured Lachnospiraceae bacterium | reverse complement strand
GCGACCTGGACCAGCCTGAGCTGGGAGGTGTCCTCGCCTCTCTCCTGCATGCATTCGATGACAGCGTTGGCAACGCCGCCGGAGGTAGCGAAGCGCTTGCCCCAGATGGAGGATTCCTGATAGGTGTTGTCCGCGGGCTCGATCTCAACGCCCTTTGCCCTGAGCATGGCCCGGAACTCACCGTAGGTCATGGCGTAATCCGCGTTGTCCGGTACGGACTTGTCGGCCGCCTCGGACTTCTTGGCGATGCAGGGACCGATGAAGACGGTGACGCAGCCGGGGTGGAGGTACTTGAGCAGCCTGGAGATGGCGCACATGGGGGATACGGTGGAGGACATGTTCTCCGCGAACTGCTTGGGGAAGTGCTTGCGGAGCATGTTGATGAAGGCAGGGCAGCAGGAAGTGGTCATCTTCTTGCCTTCCTTGTAGGCCTCGGACCATTCGGCGGACTCATAGGCAGCCGTCATGTCGCCGCCCAGGCCGACCTCGATCATATCCTTGAAGCCCAGCTTCCGGCAGGCGATCCTCAGGGATTCCATGGTGATCTTGTCGCCGAACTGGCCTTCCGTAGCGGGCGCGCACATGGCGTAGACTTCCTTGCCGGCGCGCATATGGCCGATGATCTCCACCAGGTAGGTCTTGGAGCCGATGGCGCCGAAAGGACAGGAGTGGATGCAGTGGCCGCACTGGATGCACTTCTTCTCGTCGATCTGGCAGATGCCGTTCTCATCGTAGGTGATGGCGCCGACGGGGCAGGCCTTCTTGCAGGGCCGGATCAGGTGGGCAATGGCGCCGTAAGGGCAGGCCTGGGCGCACATGCCGCATTCCTTGCACTTGGTGGGATCGATATGGGATCTGGAATGGCCGATGGTGATGGCGCCGAAACGGCAGGAGTTCAGGCAGGCCTTGCCCATGCAGAGACGGCAGTTGTCCGTCACGGTATAGGAGGACAGCGGGCACTCTTCACAGGCGGCGCTGATGACCTGGACGATGTTCTCAGATCCTTCGTTGTTGGTGGGGGGCTGGGCGCAGGCCAGACGGATCCTCTGTCTGACGATCTCCCTTTCCTTATAGATGCAGCAGCGGTAGGTGGCGATGGGACCGGGAATGATCTCATAGACCAGCGCTTCCTTGGCAGCGTCATCGAGAGCGCCCTCGTAAGCGAAGGCAGCCGTCCTCTCCATGATCTTATGCTTCAGCCTGACAATAGATTGATCGTTTGTAACCATACTCGTTTTCCTCCGGTAGTGTATAATCCTGACAGTCAAAGAACTGTCCCTTCCAGGATCTATGCGGATATATCCGGATGATTGCCCCTGCCGGACAGCGCATATTTATGATAATATTATAACAAACTCGTACCTGTCCGCAACCTTGTATTGGATAAAAACCACAAAAGAGCCCCTGTCCGGCAGGTCTCTTTTATTGGAAATGATCACAGGGCGGCGGCGGGACAAGGCCAGCTCAAATACTGTTAGGCGCCGCCTGCCGGCGGCGGAAAGGATGGTACTATGTTCCAGGCAAAAACCGACAAGAAGGCCGCCATTTTCATGGCCCCGGGCTGCGAGGAGATCGAAGCCCTGACCGTTGTGGATATCCTGTTCAGGGCGGGGATCCCCCTGACCAAAGTCTCCATCACCGATTCTCTGTCCGTCACCAGCTCCCATGACGTCACCTTCCTGACGGACGAAGTCATTGACAGCTTCTCCTTTGAGGGCTATGACATGCTGATCCTGCCGGGCGGCATGCCCGGGACCGCCAACCTGGGCGCCTGCGGGGCCCTGACTGACCAGGTGAGCGCCTTCGCGAAGGCAGGAAAATATGTGGCCGCCATCTGCGCGGCTCCCTCCGTTCTGGCAGCCCTGGGCCTCCTGAAGGGCCGCCGGGCCGCCTGCAACCCCTCCGTGGAGCAAAAGCTCCTGGACGGCGGAGCGGACCTGGTCAGGGAGCCTGTCTGCGTGGACGGGAACCTGATCACCAGCCGGGCCATGGGCACGGCCATCCCCTTTGCCCTCGCCATCACGGAGGCCCTTCTGGACAAGGAAACGGCGGACGCCCTCCGCGCGAACATCCTCTACGATCCGGAAGCCTGAACCGGGCCTCCCCAGGCATTCCCCCGCAGCATGAAGAAGCGGAGCCGTCCATCCGGGACGGCTCCGCCTTTTCATGCTCTTTTATGGTCCCGGCAGCCGCCGGTCTCTCCTGTCCCTCCGGACAGGTCCTCCGGTCTTTCTTACTGCCGGTGCTCTTACTGCCAGTCCCTCCGCCTGGTGATGGAGATGAATTCCCCGTTGGTCCTGGTCCTGGCAAAGAGCTCCAGGACCTGGTTGACGGATTCCTCCGCCCGGCCGGCGTTGAAGGAACGGCGGACGGCGTTGACGCTTTCCATCTCATGGTCGCTCAGGAGGAGGTCCTCCCGCCGGGTCGAGGACTTCTGGATGTCGATGGCCGGGAAGATCCTCTTTTCGGACAGTCTCCTGTCCAGGACCATCTCCATGTTCCCGGTCCCCTTGAATTCCTCATAGACCACGTCGTCCATCTTGCTGCCCGTATCGATCAGGGCCGTGGCCAGGATGGTCAGGGATCCGCCCTCCCGCATGTTCCGGGCCGCGCCGAAGAAGCGCTTGGGCATATAGAGGGCGGCGGGGTCCAGGCCGCCGGAAAGGGTCCTGCCGCTGGCGGGCTCCGTCAGGTTGTAGGCCCTGGTCAGCCTGGTAATGGAATCCAGGAGGATCATGACGTCCTTCTTGTGCTCCACCAGCCTCTTGGCCCTCTCAATGACCATCTCGGAGACTCTCTTGTGGCGTTCGGGCTGCTCGTCAAAGGTGGAGTAGATGACCTCCACGCCGGGCCCCTCGATGGCCTCCTTGATATCCGTGACCTCCTCGGGCCTTTCGTCGATCAGGAGGATGATCAGGTGGATCTCAGGGTTGTTGACCTTGACCGATCTGGCCACCTCCTTGAGGAGGGTGGTCTTGCCGGCCTTGGGCGGGGAGACGATCATGCCCCTTTGGCCCTTGCCCACCGGACAGAGCAGGTCCATGACCCGCATGGCGATGGAGGAGGTCGGGGTCTCCAGCCGGATCCTCTCGTTGGGGAAGATGGGGGTCATATCCTCAAAGTTGAACCGGCGGGTGGCCTCCTCGGGCTTGAGTCCGTTGATGGACTTGACAAAAAGAAGGGCCGCGAACTTCTCTCCCTGGGTGTTGACCCGGATATTGCCCCGGATGATATCGCCGGTCTTCATGTTGAAGCGGCGGATCTGGCTGGGAGATACATAGATATCGTTGTCTCCGGGCAGGAAATTGTCGCTGCGGATAAAGCCGAAGCCGTCGGGGATGACCTCCAGGATCCCGTCTGCCATGAGGCCGGAATCCAGGTCGGCGTTGAATTCATCCTTATGGACGATCTCTCTTCTGGCCGGACGGACTGTCTGGCCCTTGTCTTCGCCGGAAAGAGAGGTCCTGGCCTGGGAGGTCAGGCTCTTGGAAGGCACGGACTGGGCGGAACGGGCCTCCTCAGGGTTCCTGGAAGGATTCTGCCGGTAGGGCCTGGCAGCGTCCGTGGAAGTATAGACGCGCCTCCCCTGCCGGGTCCCCTGGGGCCTTGCGGGGGCAGTCTCTTCAGAGGCGGCCGCCTCCGCCCGGGCTCTTCTTTCCTCAGCCGCCCGGGCCCTCCGGGCCCTATCCTCCGCGGCTTTG
Organism: uncultured Lachnospiraceae bacterium; assembly: GCA_946626215.1. Lineage (GTDB taxonomy): Bacteria > Bacillota > Clostridia > Lachnospirales > Lachnospiraceae > CAG-791. The sequence goes on along the minus strand of CAMOUD010000101.1, from coordinate 5,601 downwards.
GCAGCCTCGTCCAGCCGGTCCTGTTCCAGCATAGCGTCCACAAGGCCCGCCTTTTTAAGCGCCGAAACGCGCTTCATGCCCCGGTTCTTCGCGATCTGGCGCAGTTCCGCCACGGAAAGCGCCTCATAGAATTCTTTTGTCATGAAAACTCCTGTCTGAAAAGCAAGCACGAAAAGCCCCTTTCCGGCCGGATCGGGTCCGGGCGGAAGGAAGCGGAAAAAGATGATGGATTGTTAAACAAAAAAGAAAAAGAAAAAAAGAGTCAAATGAACATGGAAGGAACCTGCGCAAAGAAGGACCGGCAGACGTTCTCCGGTCCTTTCTCGAGAATAAAGCATTCAGAAAAGTTTTTCAATGATGAGGCTGTAAATCTCCCCGCTTTTTTCCTTCCAGCCCCTGACGGCTTCCTCCGCGGCGGCTTTGTCGGGCACCGACAGGGTCATGTCCAGGACCGGCGTCCTCCGCTCCCGGACGGCCAGGCGGACCACATAGCCTCCATCGGGGTGGCGGTCATATTCGGCGGTGAACTGGCGGTCCTCCAGGATCTCGATCTTCTGGTCCCGGAGCCAGGCCTCGGCCTGGTCCTTGATCTCCGCTCCCAGCCTGGAGGAGAAAAAGCGCAGGGTATCCCGGCCCTCTCCTGTCAGGGACAGCATGATCCTCTCTCCCTTTCTTCCCGGCCGGATCAGGCCGGCCTCCTCCAGCTCCGCGTAGGTCTGCATGAGGGAGACGAAATTGACATAGCCGTTCTCCAGCAGGAAGCCGGAGACCCTGTCCGCCGCCACCTCGCCCGCGGCCCGGTCCAGGATATACAGGATCGTCAGTTTATAGACTGTCAGCGGTGAATCCATATCTGCCTCTTTCTTATTGGTCCTTCTTTTCTCTGTCCATCAGGTCCTCGGGCCGGATGTAGCGTCCGTTCCCGGTCAGGCCGTAGAGCCTCTCCCGGATCACGGCCTCATAGCCGTTTTCCGAGGGCTCATAGAGGACGGCCCCCGCCGCCTCATCGGGCAGGTACTGCTGGCCTGAATAATGGTCCTTGTAGTTGTGGGCGTACTGGTAGCCGATCCCGGCCCCCAGGGAAGCGGCTCCCCCGTAGTGGGCGTCCCGCAGGTAGGGCGGGATGGGCAGGGGGCCCGTCCTCTCCGCCAGGTCCATGGCCCTGGAAATGGCCTCCACGGCCGCGTTGGACTTGGGGGCCGAGGCCACGTAGGCGGCCGCCTGGGCCAGGACGATCTGGGACTCGGGCATGCCCAGGCGCTCGCAGGCCTGGGAGCAGGAGACCGCCACGGTGATGGCCCTGGGGTCCGCGTTGCCCACATCCTCGCTGGCGCAGATCATGATCCGGCGGGCGATGAATTCCGGCTCCTCTCCCGCCTGGAGCATCCGGGCCAGGTAGTAGACGGCGGCATCGGGGTCCGATCCCCGCATGCTCTTGATGAAGGCGGAGATGGTGTCGTAATGGTTGTCGCCCTTTTTGTCATAGCGCCAGGTCCGCTTCTGGATGCACTCCCTGGCCACGTCCATGGTGAGATGGATCTTCCCGTCCGGGCTCCTTTCGGTGGTCAGGATCCCCAGCTCCACCGCGTTCAGGGCATGCCGGGCGTCACCGCCCGAATAGTCTGCCAGGAAGGCGGCCGCGTCCTCATCGATGACGGCGTCATAGGCTCCCATGCCTCTGTCCCTGTCATAGACGGCCCTTTTGATCAGGGTCAGGATGTCCTCCGGGGATAAGGGCTCCAGCCTGAAGATGACGGACCGGGAGACCAGGGCGCTGTTGACCTCGAAATAAGGATTCTCCGTGGTGGCCCCGATCAGGACCACGGTCCCGTCCTCCACAAAGGGCAGAAGGTAGTCCTGCTGGGCCTTGTTGAAGCGGTGGATCTCATCGATGAAAAGGATGGTCTTTTTCCCGTACATGCCCAGCCTGTCCTGGGCTTCCCGGACGGCCGCCTCCATGTCCTTCTTGCCCGAGGAGGTAGCGTTGAGCTGGACAAATTCCGCTTTGGTGGTGCCCGCGATGACCCGGGCCAGGGTGGTCTTGCCGGTGCCGGGCGGCCCGTAGAAGATCACGGACCCCAGCTTGTCCGCCTGGATGGCCCTGTAGAGGAGCCGCCCCTTCCCGATGATGTGCTGCTGGCCCACCACCTCGGAAAGGGTCCGGGGCCGGAGCCTGGAGGCCAGGGGAGATTCCTTCTCCTGTTCCTGCCCCCGCATGTAGTCAAATAAATCCATAAGAACCGGCAGGCCTTGCGGCGCCTGCAGCCGGGAATCATACAGTCAGTACGTGTGTTCCTTATTATGGCACAGGATCCCCGGCCCCGCAAGGCATAAAGGAAGGGCCCGCCTTCCGGCGGACCCTCCCCGGGCAGTCAGACTGCCCGACCAGCTATGGATTTAATTGGATTCAGCCTTTCTTTCTGCCGAAGGCCCGGACTGCGATCAGGAGGCAGAGAGCGGCGACGATGGCGTCGGCCACATACATGATCATCTTCCACTTGGGCAGACCGGTGGCAAGGTTGGCTTCGTCATAGGCGCGGCTGTTGGCCACAACATACAGGATGTTCTTGGCCGCGGTCCGCATGGCCTGCTGGGCACCGTTGGTGTCGCGGAACTGGACATTGTTGGTGGCAGTAGGATAGTTGACCAGCATCAGGTCGGTGCCGTTGCGGATGGCCTGGTCGGAGGACATGTAGCCGTAGACGCCGAAGTAGTCGGTCTCGACAAAGCCCCTGAAGCCCCACTCGTCGCGAAGGACGGTCTTGCAGAGGCTGGCGGAGCCGCCGGCCCAGCGGTTGCCGATGTAGTTGAAGGAGGACATGACTGCCAGGCAGTCCGCGTCCTTGACGCACATCTCGAAGGGCTTGAGGTAGATCTCACGGATCGCCTGCTCGTTGGACCATGTGCAGACCATATCGCAGCGGTTCTGCTCCTGGTCGTTCAGAGCGAAGTGCTTCATGTAGGCATAGACGCCGTTCTCCTGGGAGCCGGCCACCGCGTTGGCGGCGATATAGCCGGAAAGGAGACCGTCTTCAGAATAGTACTCGAAGTTGCGGCCGGCAAAAGCGGTGCGGTGGTTGTTCATGGCAGGCGCGTACCAGCCGGAAACATCCATCTCGTTGGCCATCTTGCCGATGGAATCGCCGAAGGCATGGGCCAGATCCTTGTTCCAGGTAGCCGCTACGACAACGCCTACAGGGAAGCCGATGGAACCGACGCCGGTGAAGTTGTTGTTGATGGAAGCAGGGCCGTCACAGTCGTTGGTGCGGACCTTGCCGATGGAATCGACGGAGTTGGTCTGGTAGCCGCCCAGGGAAATGATGGCGTTGTAGTCATCCAGGCTCATCTCGTCCAGGAGCTGGTCCCACTTGGGATCGTCCTTGTCGAGGCCGCGCATATCCTTGAGGGTCAGGCCGTTGGAGGCGCCTGTGGTCACAGGAGCGGCGTCGGGATCTTCGTCGGCCGCGGTCGCTTCAGGCGTCAGGTAGTTGCTGATGTTGTAGAAGTCAGCCTTGGCTTCCTCAGGCATCTCGAAGCTGGCGGGAGCGGCAGTGGCTTCCGCGTAGTTCTTGAAGCCGTCTGCTCTGGACAGATAGGTGATCTCGCCGGCCGCGTAATCGAACTGGTTGACGGCAGGGATCAGGTCGCCTTCTCTGGGGTTGTCCTGACCATAGACGACAGTCTCGCCCACGGTATAGGTCCTGGAATCAATGATGCTGTGGGAATCGGAGTTGATGGAGATGATGTAGTCGCCCTGCTCCAGGACATAGGCCCCCTGCTCCACGTGGTCATAGGAAGCCATATCCTGGACCGCGAAGGAGATATTGACAGTCTCGGAAGCGCCGGGCTCCAGGAGACCGGTCTTCTCGAACTGGATCAGGTTGGCGGAAGCCTTCTCGATGCCGCCGTTGGTGTACGGAGGATTGTAGTAGACTTCGACCACGTCCTTGCCGGCCACGGAGCCGGTATTGGTCACGGTCACGTCGAAGCTGATCCTGCCGTCGGCCTCGGTGATCTCGCCCATCTTCTGCTCGAAGGTGGTGTAGGAAAGGCCGTAGCCGAAGGGATACTGGACCACATCGTCATAGTTGATGAGGCCTTCCGCAGCGGCGGTCTCATAGAAGCGGTAGCCCACATAGATGCCTTCGACATAGTTGACGAAGGAAACATAAGCGGTGGATTCCACGCCGGTGAAGCCGGTGGAGGTGTACTTGAACTCGTCCATGTTGGTGTAGTTGAAGTCACCGAAGTTGTTCCACCAGGGGGTAGCCTGCAGGTCATAGACATAGGTGTCGATCATCTTGCCGGAGGGGTTGACCTCGCCGCTGACGATCTGGCCCAGGGCCTTCATGCCCACATGGCCCTGACCGGCGGTCCAGAGGACGGACTTGATCTGGGGATAATCCTTGATGAAGCCAAGCTCGAAGGCGTTGGCGCCGTTGTAGACCAGGATGACCTTGTCAAAGTTCTGGCAGACCAGGTCGACCATCTCTTCCTCTCTGTTGGAGAGCTGGAGATAGTGGTCGCCCTCATCCCAGTCAGCGCCGTCGTTGAGGCTGTCATCATAGACGCCGGCCGTGTAGGTCGTGCCGTCCTGATAGGAGCCGTCCATGACTGCCTGCATGTCGGAGGGAAGGTCAGCGCCTTCACCGCCGGAACGGGAGATGACGATCATGGCCGTGTCGGAGAAGGCCTTGGCGTTGTTCATGAGGTCATCGGTATACAGAGAGACATTGGGCTCCGGAAGGGTCCAGTCCTGGGCCCACATGCCGACCACGGGGCGGTCCGGCTTATAGTCGGTGTAGAACTGGGTCAGCTCGGAGTTGGTCTCGATGCCGGCGTCTGCCAGGGACTGGAGAATGCCGACGGTCTCAAAAGCGTCGTTGAGGGCACCGGAGCCTGCGCCTCCAAGGATCGGGTTGGTGGATGCCCAACCGAAGACGTTCAGCTTGTCGCCGGATGCCATGGGCAGCAGGGCGTCGTTGTTCTCCAGGAGAACGGTGCCTTCCTGGCCGATCTCAACGGCCAGTTCCTGCGCTTCCGCGGATGTCTCATCCGAAATGGTGCCGCTGCCGCTGATCAGATCCAGCATGGTGCTCATGGGGCCCGTGCAGATCATGTTCACGCATACGCAGATGCCTGCCAGCATGGCGATCAGGGCCGCGCCTCTGCCCTTGCGGTTCTTCCGAAGGACGATCAGCAGGATGATGCCGATGATGAGGATGGCAGCGATCGCGATCAGGTAACTCTGGATCGATGACACGACATTCATGACATCATCCATGTTAATAGATAACATACTTTTTCCTCCCTTTTTAAAAGTGTGCCTGCCTGCTCTCCGCAGGCTGTCTTCATGTTGCTGTATGTGCTTTCCGCGGCCCCATCCACCCAACGGGGCCGCGGGAACAGCCGTATGGAATTATTTCTTCTCTCCCCAGCCGGGCGCGAAGATGGTCTTGTCGATGGCGAAGATGATGACCATGGCCACGCCGCCGGTGGCGATGGTGGTCACGATATTCCGGATGGCGTCCGGCACGCCGAAGGCGGCCGTGACGGGATTCCAGATGCAGGTAAAGAGGTTCATGATCAGCATGACGCCGA
>CAMOUD010000100.1 GCA_946626215.1 uncultured Lachnospiraceae bacterium | reverse complement strand
AAAGGTCCCCGGGACCGGTCTGAAGGAGAGACCGGTCCCGGGGACCTTTGGTATTGGCCTGACTTTTCAGGGGGCTTCAGGGGAGGGCTCCGGGGCTCCTCCCTTCCGGTAGCGGCCGGGCGTCATGCCGTAGCGCCTGCGGAACAGGTTGATGAAGTGGGTGGGGTTGTCAAAGCCCACCGAGGCGGCGATGTCCTGGACCCGGCGGTCCGTGGCCAGGAGCTGCTGGCGGGCGATCTCCAGCCGGTGGTTGTTGAGGTCCTTTACAGGGGAGACGCCGAAGGCGGCGCTGTATTCCCGGCAGAGCCGGTAGCGGCTGATGTGGAAGCGGGCCTCGCAGGCCTCCAGGGAAAAGGAGCCCGCGCAGCCGTAGGTGGTCATGACCCGCATTTCCCGCAGATAGTAGGGGAGGCGGTCAGAGGAGGGGAGGGTCCGGGTATAGATGCTCCTGGCCAGGACGGTCAGAAGGGCGTGGAGGGAGGCGTTCATGGAAAAAAGTCCTTCCAGGCTCACCGCCGGCGGGATCTCCCGGAGGGAGAGCAGGGGCTGCCGGATGCCGGGCAGGTCCTCCGGGGTGAAGGTCAGGACCCCGCCCGAGGGGATCAGGGGCAGGTAGGCGTCCAGGGGGCCGCCTGCCATGAGGAAGACCTCCGCCTCAAAGGGCAGGGTCCGGGAGACCAGGGAAAGGGGCCTGGCGCAGTCCACCAGGACCGCGCTGCCGGCGGAGACCGGGAAGTTCCGGAGCTGGCGCAGGGTGGCGCTGCCCTTCCGGATCCCCATCAGAAGAAAGCCCCGGAAGGGGAGGGTGCTGTAGGAAAAGTCTCCCTGCTCCTCCAGCTGTCCGCGGCACATGAGGTGGAGGAAGTCCGCCGGCCCGAAGGGGGACAGGAGGTCTTCCTCATAGGCATACATCATGGGAAAGGAGTCGATGGGGGAGGGCGTTCCGTCCGCTGACTGGAAGGCCCTGCCCAGCATAGTCCGGTAATCCATGGCCGTATTTCTCCTGACGGACAGCCTCACCAGTCGGAATCCCAGTCGGTGTCGGAGGAATCCCAGCTGTCCCAGTCGTCGTCATCCCAGTCGTCATCATCGTAGTCGCTGTCAGAGGGCTCTACATAGTAATCCGACTGCTCAAAGGCCTGGGAGGAGTCCTCAAAGTCGTAGGTCCGTCCGTAATAATCGTCATACCAGCTGTCTTCGTAGTCATAGAAATAGTCCCAGCCGCCGTTGTCATAGGAATACCAGCGTTCGTTCTGGACATAGTAGACCCGGCCGTCGTGGACGTAGTAGCCGTTCCGGCGGGAGAAGGCATTGCTGATGACAAAGGCGCCTGCCATCAGGATGATCAGAATGACAGCGTAATAACGCTTGAAAAAATCCACAAAAGAGGAGCCTGAGCGGGAACGGGAGGAGCCGGACCTTGTTCCGGTCCTTCCGGTGCTTTTGCCCCTGGCGGTCCTCCGCATTTCCACCTCGTCGCTGAGCTTGTCCCAGATCTCCTGGGCGGCCAGGGCCTCATTGGTCCCCCGGTAGCGCTCCGCCCGGCTGCCGTCCGCCTTGTTCTTGTAGACGACCCACTCCCCGGTCTCCGGGTCCTGGTAGATGCCGAAGCATCTGGGCTCCCGGCAGTCCTCTCCGATGAAAAAGCGCATCTTTTTCAGAGGCATGCCCTTTTCCCGGGCGATCTGAAGGATCTCCTCCACAGAGGAAACAGTTCTTCTTGCCATGGATCTTCCTTTCTATGGTCCTGAAAGTCTGAAAGCAGGCACCGCCGCGGAGGGCCCGGAAAGCCTCTCCGCAGGGTGCCTGCGGGCGTGTCTGTTCACGGAAGGAGAGGGATCATTCTCCGTAGCCGTTGGGGTTGGTGCTCTGCCATTTCCAGGCGTCCCTGCACATATCCTCCAGAGTCTTTTCGGCCTTCCAGCCGATCAGGGACTCTGCCTTGGAGGGATCGGAGTAGCAGGTGGCCACGTCGCCGGGCCGTCTGGCTTCGATGACATAGGGGAGTTCCTTGCCGCAGGCCTCGGAGAAAGCGCGGATGATGTCCAGGACGCTGTAGCCGATGCCGGTGCCCAGGTTGATGGTGGTGACGCCGGGGAGCTCTGCGATGTGGTCCAGGGCCTTCACATGGCCCCTGGCCAGGTCGACCACGTGGATGTAGTCGCGGACGCCGGTCCCGTCGGGAGTGTCATAGTCATTGCCGAAGACATGGACGATGGGAAGCTCGCCGATGGCGACCTTGGAGACGTAAGGCAGGAGGTTGTTGGGGATGCCCTTGGGGTCTTCGCCGATCAGGCCGCTCTCATGGGCGCCGATGGGGTTGAAGTAGCGGAGAAGGACGACCTGCCATTCGTTGTCGCTCTTCCACAGGTCGGACAGGATCCTCTCCTGGAAGGCCTTGGTGGCGCCGTAGGGGTTGGTGGTCACGCCCAGGGGGCACTCCTCTGTGATCGGGATCTGGGCGGGGTCGCCGTAGACTGTGGCGGAGGAGGAGAAGACGATCTTCTTGCAGCCGTGGGCGCGCATGACGTCGCAGAGGACCAGGGTGGAACCGATGTTGTTGGAGTAGTACTCCAGGGGCTTCCTGGTGGACTCGCCGACGGCCTTGTAGCCGGCGAAGTGGATGACGGCGTCGATGGACTCCTTGTCGAAGAGGGCGGTCAGGGCCTCTCTGTCGGCCACGTCGATCTCGTAGAAGGCGGGGCGCTTTCCGGTGATGGTCTCGATCCGGTCCACGACCAGGGCCTTGGAATTATAGAGGTTGTCCGCGATGACGACATCGTAGCCTGCCTGGAGCAGTTCTACGCAGGTGTGGCTTCCGATGAAGCCGGTTCCGCCGGTTACCAGTACTTTCATGTTGATCTCCTTTCTGTGATCCTTCTATGCTCCGGAGCCTTCTTCCGGCTTTTTTCAGACAGCTTCGATGAAGCGGGCGAAGCCCTTCCGGCCTTCCTCGTCATCCTTGTAGACGCCGCAGTGCTCCAGGACTCTGGCAAAGACCTGGCCGATCTCGTCTTCGATCACGGCGTCCAGGGCCTTTCTGGCCTCAGGGGTGTTCCGGACGTTCTCCGGCCGGAAGGCGGGATGACGGTCCAGGATCTCCCTGGCCCAGGCGGCGTGGGGCTGGAGGATCAGGTCCTCTTCCGGAGCCCTGCCTTCCAGGATGGCGTCCTTGAGGGCTTCCATCTCTGTCAGCAGTCTGGCGGGCAGGACGGCCAGGCCCATGACCTCGATCAGGCCGATGTTCTCTTTCTTGATGTGGTGGAGCTCCGCGTGGGGATGATAGATGCCCAGGGGATGCTCCTCGCTGGTCCGGTTGTTCCGGAGGACCAGGTCCAGCTCATACTCACCGTCCCGCATCCTGGCGATGGGGGTGATGGTGTTGTGGGGAGTGCCTTCCGTTTCTGCCATTATACCACAGGAGGCGTCGCTGTATCCCCTCCAGACGGTGAGGATCCTGTCAGCCAGGTCCACCATCCGGTCCATGTCTCTGCCGTTCAGGCGGATGACGGACATGGGCCATTCCACGATGCCGGCCCGGATGTCCTCATAGCCCCTGATGGAGATCTCCCTGCGGATGCCGGCCTTTGCCATGGCGAAGGTGTAGTGTCCGCCCTGGAAATGCTCGTGGGTCAGGATGGATCCGCCTACGATGGGGAGGTCCGCGTTGGAGCCCACGGTGTAGTGGGGGAAGATCCTGATGAACTCCAGCAGGCGCCGGAAGGTGGCGCGCTCGATCTTCATGGGCACATGGGCGGCGGAGAGGACGATGCAGTGCTCGTTGTAGTAGACATAGGGAGAATACTGCATGTACCAGTCGGCCCCGTCCAGGGTCAGGGGGATCAGGCGGATGGTCTGCCGGGCGGGATGGTCCAGACGGCCGGCGTAGCCTTCATTCTGGGGGCAGAGCAGGCAGCGGGGGTAAGCGTCCTGCTTCTTGGTCAGGGCCGCCGCGATGGCCTTGGGGTCCTTTTCGGGCTTGGACAGGTTGATGGTGATGTCCAGGTCCCCGTAGCGGGTATGGCTGACCCACTTGCGGTCCTTGCGGATCCGGTAGCTGCGGATGTAGTCACTGTCTTTGGACAGGGCGTAGAAGTAATCGGTGGCGGCAGCGGGGCCCTCTGCCTCATAGAGCTCCCTGAAGCGGCGGATGACCTCGGAGGGGCGGGGCGTCAGGCATCCCATGAGCCTGGTATCAAACAGGTCACGGCTGGCGATGCCGCTGTCGATGCGGCCCCGGGCGACGGCGTCGTCCAGAAGGACGCCCAGGATCTCTTCCAGGGGCAGGTCCTCTGCCAGGTCTTCCGCGTCGGGGGCAAAGCTGCCTTCCGGCTCCAGCCCCAGTACGTCCAGCAGACTGTTGGCGGCATAGATGCTGTCTTCTCTTTCAATCAGGCCTTTGCGGATCCCGTAGGCGGTCAGCGCCCTGACGGCGTCCAGTGCTTGCATGCGTTCCATAGTCATCCTCCCTTATCCGGCCGGGCCGGCAGCGCGTTTTTTGTTTCTGATACCATGATGCCATTTCCGCCGTTTTCAGACCATAGAATTTCGTTGATACTCTATGTAATTTTGTTGCAGACCTGCCGGGCCTGCGATAGGATGGAGCCAGGAGAGACAGAGCATGCAGGATACGACTTTCAAACTCAGCAACAAGGTCCGGGACAAGTCCCTGACGGCCCTGTCGGTCTACAACGTGGGCCGGCAGAAATGTACCAGGAGCTACGAGTGGGGCCCGGGCATCCGGGACCACTACGTGATCCACTATGTGTCCGCGGGGAAAGGGACCTACCGGACAGGAGGCGTGACCAGGACCCTGACCGCCGGGGATATCTTTCTGATCTATCCGGATACGGAGGTCCACTACCAGGCCGATCACAGCGATCCCTGGTCTTATGAGTGGGTGGGCTTTGCCGGCGCCGACGCCGGGCCCATCCTGAAGGCCACGGACTTTACCCCCCTGGAGCCGGTCCTTTACGCCCCTGCCTTCGGAGGGGAGATCATGGCGGCCCTCCGGCGGATCAACGAGGACTTCGGCAACAGCTTTTCCCGGGCGGTGTCCATGACAGGGAACCTTTACGGCCTCCTGTCTATCCTGGTCCGGGAGCGGACCGGAGGGGAGGACCGGGAGGACCGGGACACGGAGCTGGTCCGGAGGATCATCGCCTATATCGACCAGTGGTATTCCTATCCCATTTCCGTGGAGGACATGGCCTCCTACGCCGGCGTCAGCCGGTCCACCCTTTTCCGGGTCTTTACCAGGCACCTGGGATGCTCGCCCAAGGAATACCTGGAGCGCTGCCGGATCCGGCGGGCCTCCTATCTCCTCCGCAGCACCCAGCTGACCATCGGGGCCATCTCCGTATCCGTGGGCTATGACAACGGCCTATATTTCTCCAGGGCCTACAAGAAGCTTACGGGCCTGTCTCCCAGCCAGTACCGGAGGGAATCCTCCGCGGAGCCCGGCGGGGAGAGGGGGCCTTCGGAGGAAGGTGACGGCGGCAGGCCGGAATGATATAATGGACAGACGGAGCCCGCCGGGGGAACAGGCCCCGGGACCGGGCCCTGACAAGGAGGGAGGTGGCGGCGCATGTCCGATTTTCCCGGCCGGGAAGGGACCCTGACAGGGGCCCTGTCAGGGATCGGGGACCTGCTGGTCCTGAATCTTCTGACCCTGGTCTGCAGCCTGCCCGTCCTGACGGCGGGGGCAGCCTTTTCAGCCATGCACTATATACTCATACAGATCAGAAGGGGCGAGGAGGGCTATATCGTCCGGACCTTTTTCCGGGAATTCGCCCGGGGCTTCCGGAGGTCGACCCTGCTCTGGCTCGGATGTCTCCTGGCCGGGGCCGTCGCGGTCATGGACTTCCGGTATCTGGCCATGTCCGGCGGGAGCCTGTCGATCCTGGCCCTTCCGGTCCTGATCGCGGGCCTGGTCCTTTTCGGGGTCATGCTGTGGATCTTTCCCCTGCAGGCCAAGTTCGAGAATTCCGCCTGGGGCACCGTCAGGTCCGCCTTCATGCTGGGGCTGGGGGCCCTGCCCAGGACCCTGGCCATGCTTCTGATCCAGGGACTTTTTCTGTATCTGTTCGCCCGGACGCCGATGCTTCTTCCGGCCGCGGTCCTGGCGGGCTTTGTCCTGCCGGCCTATCTGCGGTCCCTGGTCTATTATCCGGTCTTTCAGAAGATCATTGACGCACATACAGAGCAAGGTCCGGACGAGGGGGATCCGGACTAAAGAGGAGAGGGGGAAATCATGCGAAAAAGCGGTATCCTGCTTCCTGTTTTCAGCCTGCCGGGCGCCTACGGCATAGGCACCTTTTCACAGGAGGCCAGAGACTTTATCGATTTTCTGAAGGAAGCCGGCCAGTCCTGCTGGCAGATCCTTCCGGTGGGGCCCACGGGCAGCGGGGATTCTCCCTACCAGACCTTTTCCACCTTCGCGGGCAATCCCTATTTCATCAGCCTGGAGGACCTGATCGGACAGGGCCTTCTGACCGCTGAGGAATGCGGGGAGATCGCCCTGGAGGGGCAGGAGGGGGCCGGCCGGGTCGATTACGGCCTGCTCTATGAAAGACGGGGGATCCTTCTCCGCCGGGCCTACGGGCGCAGCCGCCACGCAGAGACGGACGATTTCAGGAGGTTCTGCAGCGACAACGCCTACTGGCTGCCGGACTACTGCCTGTTCATGGCCGTCAAGGGCGCCCACGCGGGGGAGGGCCTGGATGAATGGGAGGATCCCATCCGGCGCCATGAGCCGGAGGCGGTCCTGGCCTGGACCGAGCACCTCAGGGAGGAGATCGAATATCAGGGCTGGCTCCAGTATGAATTCTTCCGCCAGTGGAAGGCCCTGCGGGCCTACGCCGCGGAGAGAGGGATCTCCATCATCGGGGACGTGCCCATCTATGTGTCCCGGGATTCCGCGGATTTCTGGACCCATCCCGACCTCTTCCAGCTGGACGGGACAGGCAGGCTCTCGGCCGTGGCCGGCTGCCCGCCGGACGGCTTTTCCGCCGACGGCCAGGTCTGGGGCAACCCTCTCTATGACTGGAAGCGGCATGAGGAGACCGGCTTTGACTGGTGGATCCGCCGGATCGGCCAGTGCCGCAGGCTCTACGACGTGATCCGGCTGGACCATTTCCGGGGCTTTGACCAGTACTTCTCCATTCCCGCCGGGGACCGGACGGCTGCCGGCGGCCACTGGGAGCAGGGACCGGGCATGAAGCTCTTTGAAGCCCTGCGGGCGGCCTGGCCGGACCTGACCTGCATCGCGGAGGACCTGGGCTACGTGACGGATTCCGTCCGGCGACTGGTCCAGGACTCCGGCTTCCCGGGCACCCGGGTCCTGGAGTTCGCCTTCGATTCCAGAGATTCCTCCAACCGCTTCTCCTATATGCCCTACAACTGCCCGCCCGGGAGCGTCATGTATACAGGGACCCATGACAACGAGACCCTGGCAGGCTGGCTGTCCAGCATCCTTCCGGAGGAAAAGGAGGAGGTCATGGCCTTCTTCGCGGCCGGGGAAGGAGAGGAGGAGGTCCTGGTCGACCGGATGGTCCGGACGGCCCTGGCAAGTCCCTCCGACCTCTGCGTCATTCCTCTCCAGGATTACCTGGGCCTTGGGAACGAGGCCAGGATCAACCGGCCCTCCACGGGGTCCGGCAACTGGCAGTGGCGCCTGGAAAAGGGCCTTTTGACAGAGGCCCTCCGGGACAGGATCCGGTCCTATACGTCCCTCTACGGCCGTCTTCCCGCCGGGGAGTGAACAAAAAAACAGCGCCCCCGGGCCCAGGGAACGGAACCAGTCCGTTCTCCATGGGGCCCGGCGGGCGCTTTTTTCCGCTTCAGGGCAGGGACAGGGAGGAGGCGTCACTCCTCCAGCAGGCGGAGGGCGGCCAGGTAGTGGGGACGGCGGATCCCCCGGCTGTTCCGGATCCGGACCAGACGCTCTGCCACGTCCCTCCGCTCGATGAACCAGGGGCTGTCATCCAGGACCGCGAAGGCCTCTGCCGGGTGGGCGTCCAGATAGGCCCCGATCTCCAGGGACCGGTCCCCGGTCATGAGGAGGGGCGTGGTATCCGCGATGGGGGTCCCGTTGTTCTGAAGGGTCCGGCGCAGGTTCTCATAGAGAGCGTCCGCCCAGGGATCGTCCATGGTCAGGGCGTCCCGCCAGGTGGAGGAAAGGATGACAAGGGCTCCGGTCCTCCGGCAGAGCCTTCTCAGCCAGAAGAGGGAGAGGGGATCAAAGACCTGGTCCGTATCCTTTTTTCTGAGGAAGCGGGAGAGGGAAAAGGACAGGGGGGTGGCAATCACCCCGTCCACGTCCAGAAAGATCAGCTTCATGGTCAGGAGTGTCCTTTCAGTTCGGTTCGTATCTGCCGGTATTGTACCCCGAAGGGCCTCCCCGCGCAAAGGAAAAAGGAGGGGAATGACAGGCCCCGCCCGGCTGTGGTAGAATGCGGGGGTATCCAGCCAGCGGAAAAAGCGCCGCACCCGGGCGGCAGAGAGGAAGAAACCATGCAGGAAACAGTAGTAGAAGAAACCGTAGGGGAAGTCTCCGATACGATCGAATGGGTCCGGAGCCTCTGGCCCTCCGTCCGGTCCGGCGGCATCAAGCTCCTTCTGGCCATCCTGGTCTTTCTGATCGGCATGCGGCTGATCGCGGGGGTGATGAAGGGCCTGGACCGGGCGGCGAAAAGGACCGGGGCCGATGAGACCCTGGGCCGGTTCCTCCATTCCTTTATCCAGATCCTCCTCTATGTCCTACTGGTCTTTGTCATAGCCGGCCAGATGGGCGTCAATACCGCCTCCCTGATCACCATCATAGGCTCCGGCGCCGTGGCCATCGGCCTGGCCCTCCAGGACTCCCTTTCCAATGTGGCGGGCGGCGTCCTGATCCTTCTGATGCGTCCCTTCCGGGTAGGCGACTATATCATCTCCTCGGAGGCGGAGGGGACCGTCCGGGAGATCGGCCTGGTCTATACCTATATCCTGACCAGGGACAGGAAGATGATCTCCATCCCCAACAGCACCCTGTCCTCCATCTCGGTGACCAACGCCAGCCGGGAGGGCATGCGGCGCCTGGATGTTTCCGTGGGCATCAGCTACGACTCGGATATCCTCCTGGCCAAGCAGATCGTGGAGAGGATCTACCGGGAATGCCCCCTGGTCCTTCAGGAGGAGGAGATCGAGGTCCACGTGGACGAGCTGGGCGCCCATTCCGTCGTCATCGGGGCCTGGGGCTTCGTGAACGGCCCGGACTTCCTGAAGGCCAAATGGCATATCCTGGAGCAGATCAAGCTTTCCTTCGACAGGGAGGGCATTGTGATCCCCTTCAACCAGCTGGACATCCAT
>CAMOUD010000099.1 GCA_946626215.1 uncultured Lachnospiraceae bacterium | reverse complement strand
CCCTCTCCTGCAAGCCCCATCCATTCATGATGAATGGGTGGGGTTGTTGACTCTTTCTTATTTTCTTTCTTATTCCCTTCTTCTCTTCCTCTGCCGGAAGCGCAGCGAGGCTCTCACTCCCGGCCGGCGCGGGCGCCGAAGCATTCCTCGCAGACGCCGTAGGGATAGTTCCAGGGCAGGATCTTGCCGCAGCGCCGGCAGCGCTTGCCGGGCAGGGACTGCTTCTTAAGGATCTCCATGATCATGCCGCAGATCTTATAGCGGGTCTCGGAGACATCCTCCAGCTCCTCAGGGTGGTCGAAGACCCTGTCATAGTAATAGACCAGGTCGCAGACGCTGTAGAGCTCCTCCAGGTCCTGCAGGGTCCTGCCCTTGCCCCGGAGGGTATAGGCGTCATGGAAGTCCCTGCGGACTCCGTTCAGCTCCGCCGCGAACATCTGCTCCCAGAGCTCCTTCAGGAGGGGATCGGACTCGTCAAAGGGGATCATGACGAAGCGGTAGATCAGCTCCTTGTCGTCCGTATATTCCTCCAGTTCCCGGCAGAGCTCGATCTCCCGGACAGTATAGGCCTTCTGGAAGAAGTCCTTGTCCTCGATGGAGTTCCAGCGCTCCATGATCTCGGAAAGCTTTCCTTCCAGGCCGATCAGGCCCTCGGGGAAGGAGAGCCTGGCCTTCTCCAGGTCCGGGATATGGCGCCGCATGGACCGCCAGAGGATGGCCTTGCCGTATTCGGCGTTGGCATAGCCCGTATCATAGATGCCGTAGCGGCCGGCCCGGCCCGCGATCTGCAGGACCTCGGCAGGATAGAGGTCCCGCCTGGTATGGCCGTCGTACTTCATCATTTCCAGGAAGACGATCCGCTGGACCGGCAGGTTCATGCCCATGCCGATGGCGTCGGTGGCCACCACCACATCCGTCTCTCCGGACGTGAAGCGGCGGACCTCCTGCTGGCGGACCTCATAGGGCAGGGCCCCGTAGATGATGCTGCAGGGGACGCCCCTTTCCTGGAGCTCGGAAGCCACGGCCAGCACGTTCTTCTTGGAAAAGACGATCAGGGCGTCGTGGGGACGGACCCCCGCGGGGAAGGTGAACTTTCTCTTTTCCACCACCAGAGGGGTCATGCGCTCATGGCGGACCACCTCCCAGGTATCTCCGCAGTATTCGATCAGCCGGATCAGAAGGGCCTCGGCGTAGGGCGCCGCGCAGACATGGACTTCCCTGGCCAGGACGCCCATGATGGCCGCCGTCCAGCTGCCTCCGCGCTCCTCCTCTTCCATCATCTGGGCCTCGTCGATGACGGCCACGTCATACTCCCAGGCCGGATCCATCATTTCCACGGTGGAAGCCTGGTGCATGGCCCCCTCCACGATGTGCTCCTCCTCGCCCGTGATCAGGTTGCAGGGAACGCCGGCGCTGTTGCAGGTCTCATAGACCTCAAAGGCCAGAAGACGCAGAGGGCCCAGGTAGATGCCCCGGCGGGCCGCCTTGAAGGCCTCGATGGAATCGTGGGTCTTGCCGCAGTTGGTGGGACCGATATGGAGGATGAAATGCCGCTCCATCTCCCGGGCAGCCGGGTAGAGGTCGGCGTAGCAGTCGGGCATCTGGGAGAGGATGTTCTCCTTGAGGCGCCTCTCTCTTTCCACCCGCTCGTCGATCCGGAGATAGGCCTCGGTGTAGCGGGGGTTCTTCCTGAGCAGCTGCTCGATGTAGGCAGGGGTGAAGATCTCGGCCAGCTCGGCCAGGATGTCGAAGTTCAGCTCCAGCTCGTTGATGGTCAGGCGGAGCCTCTCCCGGATGAACTGCCACTGGCGGCTGCCCTTGCCCGCGTAGGCCCTGAGCTCCGGAGAGGAGTCGGCGGCCCGGCGGATCAGGTAATCGTCTATGGTCCGGCTCCTGGACAGGATCCAGCCCACGGTCTCGTCGTCCGTGGTAAAGGAGGCGGCGTATTCCTGGATGTTCTTTTCATCCAGGTCCTCGTCCCAGACCTTCTTGCCGAAGTGGGTATTCCTGACCCGGTGGAGGGTCAGATGGTGGGTCGTCAGGTGGTACTCGATGGCGCCGGCCACGGCATCCAGATATTCATCCCTGTGGGCGTCCAGATAGTCCCTTAGGGACTCGGGGCTGGTCAGCTCCCGGAGCCGCTTTTCCTGCTGGCGCTTTTCCCTGGCCAGGGCGTACTTTTCCAGCTGGCCCCGGAGGCTTTCCTCCTCCTCCCGGAACCGCGCCTCCAAGGCCTCCCGGCCGGCCGGGTCCATGAGGGCCTGGTACTCGGGATCCGCCTTCATGGCGGCGTCGACGGCATCGTGATAGGCCTGCTTCTTCTTGAACCGCCGAAGGGCCTTGGAGGAGGCGCCGGCATGGCTGGCCAGGTACTGGTCCTGGACAAGGACCTTGAGCCTCTCCCGGATCTGGTCCTTCCGAAGACGCAGGTAATCGTCAAACATGATCTGCATATTCTGTTTTCCTTTTTTCCTGTGCGGCTGCCCGGAGCCCCGAAGGCTCACGGCTGCCTGGAAGCAGCTTCTGACAAGGCAGTCACGGTCTCTGATCATCGCCTGCCCGCAGGCAGGACACGCAGACTATCATACTCTGCGAAAAGGGGCTTCGTCAACTCTTTCGGGGCTTCCCTCCGCCCGCTCCCGTTCTCCGGCCTTCCTGCCCCGGGCAGGAAAAAGCCGGGGACAGGACGTCCCCGGCGCGGATCTGTGCCGCAGCGCTTCCCGGTCAGATCCCCTCTTCCGTGGAAAGAAGGATCCGGTCGTTGTCAAAGGCCTTGCCGGCCCCGGCGGCGAACCTGCGGAGGAGGTCCTCCACGGTCATGCCCTCCCTTTCGGTCCCGGCCACGTCCAGGACGATGCGGCCGGCGTTCATCATGATGGTCCGGTTCCCCATCTCCAGGGCCTGATGCATGTTGTGGGTGACCATGAGGCAGGTGATGGACCGCTCTGCCACGATGGTCCTTGTCAGCTCCAGGACCTTGGCGGCCGTAGCCGGGTCCAGAGCGGCCGTGTGCTCGTCCAGAAGGAGGATCCTGGGCGTGACCACCGTGGCCATGAGCAGGGTCAGGGCCTGGCGCTGGCCGCCGGAGAGAAGGCCCACGGGCTGGGACATCCTGTCCTCCAGGCCCATGTCCAGAAGAGAGAGCTGGTCCCGGAAGAAGGCCCGGTCCTTTCTGCTGATCCGGCTGAAGACGGAGCTCCTGCCTGAGGCCCTGAGGTAGGCCACGGCCAGGTTCTCCTCAATGGTCATATGAGGGGCCGTCCCCATCAGAGGATCCTGGAAGAGCCGGCCGATGGTCCGGGACCGGATGTGCTCGGGCCGGAAGGTGATGTCCTCTCCGCCCAGAAGGATGGTCCCCTCGTCGGCCAGAAAGGTGCCGGCAATGGCGTTGAACATGGTGGACTTGCCGGCTCCGTTGGAACCCACGATGGTCGCGAAGTCCCCGGGCAGGAGGTGAAGGGAAAGATGGTCCAGGGCCTTTTTCTCATTCACGGTGCCGGGATTGAAGGTCTTTGATACGTTCTCGATTCTGAGCATGTCCTTCCTCCTCAGCTGGTTCTCTTGTGGGAAAGCTGCCTGCCTCTGGCCGCGATCAGCTTCCTGGCTTCAGGCGCCGCGATGGCAACGGCCACGATCAGGGCCGATACCAGCTTGAAGGCCTCGGTGGGCACATTGAGCCGGAGGGCAATGGAAATGATCAGGCGGTAGAGACAGGAGCCCAGGACCACGCCCGCGATCCGGACCGGGATCCTGCCCCGGCCCGTCAGGGTCTCGCCGATCACCAGGGAGGCCAGGGCGATGGTGACCATGCCGGTCCCCAGGTTGATGTCGCAGGTCTTGTTGAACTGGCCCACCAGGCAGCCCGCCAGGGCGGTCAGGGACCCGGAAAAGCAGAGGCCGATGGTGATCATGAGGGCCGGATTGATGGAGGAGGCCCTTACCATGGCCAGGGAGTCGCCGGTGGCCCGGATGGACAGGCCCAGCCGGGTCCCCAGGAACCAGTAGATAAAGGTCCCCACAGCCAGAAGGATCAGGGCCAGGAGAATCAGGTCGCTCCAGTCCTTCCAGAAGTCCGACTCCGAAAGAGACCCGAAGAGGGAAAAGACCGTATCGGTCCCGAAGATGGAAACGTTGGAGGAAAAGCCCATGACAGCCAGGTTGATGGTATAGAGGCCCGTATTGACTATGATGCCCGCCAGGATGGACTGGACCCCCAGCCGGGTCTGGAGAAAGGCCGTCACAAAGCCGGAGCAGACCCCCGCCCCCATGGCGCAGAGGATGCCCAGAAGAGGGTGGCCGGCGATGGTGACCATGGCCCCCACCGCGCAGCCCAGGGTATAGCAGCCGTCTGTGGACAGGTCGCAGATGTCCAGGATGCTGAAGCTTATGAAGAGGGACAGGGCCACGAGCCCGTAGATCAGGCCCACCTCCAGAGCTGTCCGTATGATGCCGGCTGTCAGAAATCCCATGCTGTTTTCCTCCGATGCTGATGATCAGTCTTCAAATTCCTGTCCGGTGACCGTCTCCACGATCTGTGTGCAGTAGGGTTCAAAGGCGCTCCGGATCTCTTCCAGGTCAAAACCCACTTTCCCGCAGGTCTCTGTGTTGACGGTGGCGATGCCGTTGTCAATGGTCCGGATGGCCATGGTGGCGGGATCGGCGCCGGAGAGGACCTCGGCCGCCATGTCCGCGGTCTCCCTGCCGAGGACGGCGTAATCTACGCCGTAGCCGCAGAAGGCTCCGTTGAGGGCAAAGGAATCGGCGCCCGCGTAGTGGGGGATGCCTGCGTCCTGAAGCTTCTCAAAGAAGGCCAGCTCGGCGTTCTGGATGGTATTGTCGGTGGGAGTAAAGACGGCGTCCACGCCCTCGGCGATCAGGGCGTCCACGGCCTGGGAGACCTCGTCGGTGGTGGTGCCTGTCTTTTCAATGTACTTCACGCCCTTCGCGTCCAGATAGGCCTTGGCGTCGGCAATGGGGTTTTTGGAAGCGTCCTCGCCATTGCAGTAAAGGAGGCCGATATAGTCGGCGTCCGGATCCGCGGCGAAGATCAGGTCCATGATGGCGTTGGTGTTCAGGAAATCCGAGGTGCCTGTGATGTTGGCGCCGGGCTCCTCCATGGAGGCGGCCAGGCCGGAGGCTACGGGATCGGAAACGGCGGAAAAGACGATGGGGATATCCATGCCCTCTGCCGCGGACTGGGCAATGGCCGCCGCCGGGGTGGCGATGGGGATCAGGATGTCGACCTGGTCGTCATCCTCGGCCAGAAGCTCCGCGTAAATCTGCTGGAGAGAGGCTCCGTCGCCCTGGCCGTTCTTGGTATAGGGAGCGTACTCATAGACAACGCCGTCCGTGGAAAGGGCGTCCAGCTCCTTCTGGACATTGGCTTCGATCTGGTTCAGGGAAGGGTGGTCGATGAATTTGACGATGCCGACCTTGTAGACCGTCGTCTCCCCCGCTTCCTCAGGGGCTTCCGCTTCCTCAGCGGCCTCCTCCTTCGTCTCCTCAGCCGCCTCCGCGGGCGCTTCCTGGGAAGGGGCGCCGGATCCGCAGGCGGTCATCAGGCCCGCTGCCAGCGTCAGTGCCATCATCACCATTGCTGCTCTCTTTTTCATACTTTCCTCCTTTTTTCCGCGCATAGAAAAACGCCCCACGAGAAAACCTTCTCATGAGACGAATACGATCCGCGGTGCCACTCATTTTACCTTTCGGTCACTCTGCCGCATACGGGCCCGGGGGCCTTATATACGCTGCCTGATAACGGTGCAGGACCCGTCGCTTCCTACCGGTCTCCCTTCAGAAGCGCCCTCCGGAGCCCATTCATAAGTTCCATCCATACCGCTTTCCACCAGCCAGCGGCTCTCTGTCATTTCCGGAACAGACTACTATTCTCCGTCAACGGTTTTGCTTATGCTCCTTACACTCTACCACCCGGCCGGGATCCCTGTCAATATGAGCGTCCCCATCCCCTCTCTCCCGGAAGCAGGAAAACGCTTTTTCGGGAACATTTGTAACTGATTTCTTTAACAATTTACCATTTGTGTTAAGTCTGCTGCTTGCATACTTTTGTGACCTGTGACAGTTGCTTTTCAAAGATTTTCTAAATATAATGATAATACATTTATAAAGATTTTAAATGAAGGAACTATCTCCGGATCAGGATGAGCGACTAACATCATGAGAACACACAGCACCGTTCAGGACCGTATCAGGGATGCCTTTTTCCAGGCTCTGTCAGAAAAAAAATACGAGCAGATCACTGTCACCGAACTCTGCCGGACGGCCCGGATAAGCCGTGTCACCTTCTATTCCTATTACCCCGATAAGGAGTCCCTCCTGGATGAGGTCCTGAGGGATCTTCTTCAGGAGGTCATGGATTCCGGTGACGCGCTCCAGGCCAGGAACAATCCCTCCAATGACACCGCCCAGGCGTATTGGAATTATTTTGATGCCTTCTTCGGGCGCTTTGAGAAAGACCGGTCCTGGTGGGAAACCATCGCGAAGACCTCTGACCGGTCCCTCTGCGCGGCCTTCTATAAATATCTCCTGGAATACACGGAAAAGCTGACGGTCCGGTACATGGCGGCCGAGGGCTCCCGCTTTACGGTCAGACAGGCGGCCAGCTTCATCTGCACCGGCCTCCTCAGCTTTCTGTACACCTCCCGTCAGGAGGGCATGCCCCTCGAGCAGCGCCGGAAGGACGTCCATGAGCTCCTCCGCTGCCTTGCCTCCTCCGGTCTGTTTGACAGCAGGGGCTCCGGCCATGTACAATATGAATCCGGGGAGACTAAGGCTCCGGATCACGAAATGGAAAAGTGACGGACAGAGCCTCCCGGCTCTGTCTTTTGTGTTTTTGAGGACCGCCGCGGGCGGGAGGAGGAAAAGAATGAAAAAAATGATCGTCGCCATTGTCGCTATCTGTGCCGTTGCGGGCATTGCCATCTCCACCGTATCGGTCATGGGACTGGAATGACAAATTTCATCAAGAGAAATGATTAAATTTAATCATGTCTCTTTGGACAGGAACGTGTTAGTATGGTTTCCGAACAGAAAAAGGCTGTGAAGAGGAAGAGTAGTGCGTGCAGGCGTCTTCAGAGAGCTGCCGGAGGGTGTGAGGCAGCGCCGCGGCAGGCATGAACTGGCCTCAGAGCCGCTGCCCGAACGGGTCCCCCCAGTAGGCGCAGACGGATGTCCACCGTTACAGGGACAGGGCATGTCAGTGCCTGATGAGGGCGCGCCGCTGCCGGCGCGAAGTAGAGTGGTACCGCGAAAGAGCAATCTTCCGTCTCTATGTGTCTGCATAGAGACGGTATATTTTTTTTGGAGGAAATGATCATTATGGGAAAGATGGACGCAGCAAAGTATTCCAAGCAGTATTACATGCCCCCGGTATGTACCTATGACTGGGTCTCCAGGGACGCCCTGGACAAGCCTCCTGTCTGGTGCTCTGTGGACCTCAGGGACGGCAACCAGGCCCTGATCGAGCCCATGAGCCTGGAAGAAAAGCTGGAATTCTTTGAGATGCTGGTGGAGATCGGCTTCAAGGAGATCGAGGTGGGCTTCCCCGCTGCCTCCGAGACCGAATTCAACTTCATGCGCGCCCTGATCGAGCGGAACATGATCCCCGACGACGTGACGGTCCAGGTCCTGACCCAGGCCAGAGAGCACATCATCCGGAAGACCTTCGAGGCTGTCAAGGGAGCCCCCCGCGCCATCGTCCATGTCTACAATTCCACCTCTGTCCCCCAGAGAGAGATGGTCTTCAGAAAGAGCAGGGAAGAGATCAAGCAGATCGCCGTTGACGGCGCGAAGCTCCTCAAGGAGCTGGCGGACCAGACCGAGGGCAACTTCGACTTCGAGTACAGCCCCGAGTCCTTCCACGCCACGGAGCCCGAGTATGCCCTGGAGGTCTGCAACGCGGTCCTGGATGTCTGGCAGCCCGACGGATCCCGCCGGATCATCATCAACATCCCGGATACCGTGGAAGCAGCCATGCCCCACGTCTTCGCGACCCAGGTGGAATACATCCACAAGAACCTCAAGTACAGGGACCATGTGATCCTTTCCCTCCATCCCCACAATGACCGGGGCACCGGCGTCGCCGTGGCGGAGCTGGGCCTCCTGGCCGGCGCGGACAGGGTCGAGGGGACCCTCTTCGGCAACGGCGAGCGGACCGGCAACGTGGACATCGTGACCATCGCCATGAATATGTATTCCCACGGCGTGGACCCGAAGCTGGACTTCTCCGACATGCCCAGGATCCGGGAGACCTACGAGCGCCTGACCGGCATGGAAGTCCATGCCCGCCAGCCCTACGCCGGCGACCTGGTCTTCACGGCCTTCTCCGGTTCCCACCAGGACGCCATCGCCAAGGGCATGGCCATGCACGCCGAGGATCCCGACCACAAGTGGAACGTCCCCTACCTGCCCATCGACGCCGAGGACGTGGGCCGGACCTACGACTCCGATGTCATCCGGATCAATTCCCAGTCCGGCAAGGGCGGCGTCAACTATATCCTGGAGCGCAACTACTCCATCTCCCTGCCCAAGAACATGCGGGAAGAGGTCGGCTACCTGGTCAAGCATGTCTCCGACGAGGAGCACAAGGAGCTCTCTCCCCAGTGGGTCTATGAGATCTTTGAGTCCAACTATGTGGCCTATACCCCCTATTTCCAAATCTCCGAATGCCACTTCCGCCAGGTGGACGGCATCATGGCCGAGGCCACGATCCAGACCGGCGAAAAGAAGACCGTCGTGGACGCGGGCGGCAACGGCCGTCTGGACGCGGTCTCCAACACCATCAAGCAGTATTTCGGCATCAGCTATGAGCTGACCAGCTATGAGGAGCACGCCCTGACCAAGGGATCCTCCTCCAAGGCCATCGCCTTTGTCTGCATCACCTGCGGCGGCAGGGCCTACTGGGGCGCCGGGATCCATGAGGATATCATCACCGCCTCCATCCACGCCCTCTGCGTCTGCGTCAACAAGCTTCCCCAGATCGCGGCCGGCACCCACAGCGGAGACGACCGTCTGACCCAGATGCTCAACTTCATCCAGGCCAACTACCAGAAGGTGACCCTGGAGGATGTGGCAGAGGCCTTCCACCTCTCCGCCCCCTATGTCTCCCGCTACATCAAGGCCAAGTCCGGCAAGACCTTCGGGGAACAGGTCACCAACATCCGCATGAAGCGGGCCAGGACCCTCCTTCGCAACGGCAACATGACCGTGGAGAATATCGCCTACGCCGTGGGCTACGCCAACGTGGAGCACTTCACCCGCCAGTTCCGCAAGAAATACTCCATGACCCCCATGGAATACCGGGAACAGAAACGCTGAAGAAAACAATCGCCCCCACCCGTAAAACGGGTGGTTCGAGGTAGGGCTATAAGCCCTTGTC
>CAMOUD010000098.1 GCA_946626215.1 uncultured Lachnospiraceae bacterium | reverse complement strand
TCTTTGCCCGGAAACGCTTCCCCGATCAGAAAGCGCAGGACTCCTGTGTGTGTTTCCGCGGATTTCAGGAAAAGGGAACTAAGCTCCGGATGGTCCCTGACATAGTCCATATACTCCCTTTTCCATTGCAGGATCTCTGTGAGATTGATTTCCAGAGCGCGCAGAAATCCCCTGACGGCCCTTTCTCTGTACTCCTCAGGTAAGTCACAGAGGCTCCCGCCAAGATAGATGGGGCATTCATCCACTCTTGCCGCGGTATAGACGGTATAGCAGACTGTCCAATGACATCCTCTCCGGAAGATGTAATATTCTATGGGCATGGGCAGACCCGCATGTATGGTCTCAATGCTCCTGGGAAGTACGTATAAGCGAAGAGAGCTGGTTCCGTTAAAAGTATCTCCAAAAATGCTTTTAACGCCCTCCGGGATCTGCACCTCTTCCAGCGCGTCGCAGTCTGCGAAGGCCAGCTGTCCAATGGACGTCACTCCTTCCGGAATGACGACGCCGGTAAGCGTACGGCATTGATAGAAAGCGGCGTTTCCGATCTCTTTCACCCCCTTCGGGATGATCACCCTGCCCCCGGGTCCCTTATAGCGTACCAGGGTCCCGTCCTGAATGAGAAAATCTCCTGAATCTTCCACAGCGGTCACCGTTTCCTTGTTGTCCATCGCTTCCCCCTTCCCGCATAAAGCGCCATTGCACTCTTCTATTCTGACGCATATGTATGAGTCCGGGGACAGGGGGATGGAAATCCAGGACCGGTGTTTCCGGAGATCCTCATCCGGTCAGATGTTTCTGCCGGTCAGGCAGCCTTCCATGTATTTTCCTGGCAGAAAGGGAAAGGCCCTGCCGCGGAGGGCAGGGCCTTTGCAGAAGGACCATATTTACGAATACGCGCAGGGGATGGCAGGCCGCTTTCCTGCCGGGGCCCGCCCGGGCCTCTTAATCCTGCTTCTCGAACCGGGCCGCCACATCCTGAAGGAGTTTGCGGATAGGCAGGTGCTGGGGACAGACCTTCTCACACTTGCCGCAGCGGATGCAGTCGGAGGCTTTGCCGTGGCCATTCCCGGTCAGGGAGCTGTTGTAATAGAAGGCGGAATTCCAGTTATGGAAGACCTCATAGGAGTTGAGGGCAGAGAACATATCCGGGATCCGGATCCCTTTGGGGCACTCGTTCTCTTCTACGCAGTAGCGGCAGGAAGTGCAGGGGATCAGATGGAGCCCCTTGAAGATGCCGCAGACCCTGGCCACAGCGGCCTTCTCTGTCTCGGAAAGGGGAACGAAGTCCTTCATGTGGCTCAGGTTGTCCTCCATCTGCTCCATGTTGGACATGCCGGACAGGACCATGGCCATCTGGGGGAAAGAGGCAGCGAACCGGATAGCGTAGGAAGCGTTGCTGCCGCCTCCCAGGTCCCGGAAGATCTGGTCGGCCTCCGCCGGGAGGTTCACGAGGCTTCCGCCCTTGACAGGCTCCATGACGATGACGGGCTTGCCGTGTTTTTCGCAGACCTCATAGACCCTGCGGCTCTCTACGGACTCATCCTCATAGTCCACGTAGTTGAACTGGATCTGGACGATCTCGATCTCAGGGTGGTCGGTCAGGATCATGTCCAGGACCTCGGCCTTGTCATGGAACGAAATGCCCAGATGGCGGATCAGGCCCTCCTCCTTAAAGGAGTAAGCCGTCTCATAGGCCCTGCAGGCCTGGAACTTCTTGTAGTTCCGTGCATTCTGGGCGTGCATGAGATAGAAATCAAAGTAGTCGACGCCGCACAGGGCCAGCTGGGATTCGAAGAAGGGGCGGATATCCTCCTGGGAATTGAAGTAGGGCTCCGTCAGCTTGTTGGTCAGGAGGAACCGGCTCCTGTCATAACGGGCCGCTACGCAGTCCCGGATGGCAGTCTCCGACTGGCCGCTGATATAGCCGTGGGCCGTGTCAAAGTAGTTGAGGCCCGCGTCGATAAAGGCGTCGGCCATCTGTTTGAACTGTTCATAGTCCACCTTGCCGTCCTTCATGGGCAGGCGCATGCAGCCAAAGCCGAAGTTGCCGTGGATCTCCGGAAAAAACGCGTTCTCTTTCATCTTCTGTCTCCCTTCGTGATATGTCTTTGTTTCGTCTGTCCGTTTCTGTTTGATATTTTTAAAGCCCCTTGTCCTTCAGTTCCTTTACCAGCTGGACGTAGAACTCCCGGACGTCAAAGCCCGGTATGTTCTCCCGGTTCAGGTCGATCACATCTCCATGGGAGATGCCCCTTTTGACATCCCCGTTCCGGATCATCCGGAGGGATTCTCCCCACTCAAAGGAACCGGCGCCCACCAGGCCGTCATTTTCACCGTCAAAGTACTTGACCAGGTGGTAGGTAAAGTTCAGGGGGAACTGGCCGGAGGAGGCCCCCTTGAGGACCGAGCCTACGGACTGGTAAAAGACCCTGGGGTCGTCAAGGACCTTCTCATTCCGCGCCAGGCACTTTTCATGGGTCAGGTCATAGACCGCGGCCAGGAAATCCGGGTCCGTATCCCCCAGCTTTGCCGCCACGGAGTTGTACTGGTCCGCGATCAGCTTCTGCTGGCCCTCCGGGATCTCATGAAGGAGGAAGTCCGCGAATTCACAGCCCCTGTGGGGGGTATTGATGGTGGTCAGAGAGGCCACATGGTCCCCGGCGCTGGTCAGGGCGATGGCTGCCCTGGCGTCCAGCCCTCCTTTTGAGTGGCCGATGATGTTGACCTTATCGCAGCCGGTCTCCTTAACAATGGCCAGGATCCGCTTCTCCAGTTCCCTGGCGCTGTCCTCCACGGCGGCCGCGCTGTTGTGCTCCCCGTAAAAGATCCTGGCCCCGTTCTTTTCCAGTTCCTCAGGGATCCGGCCCCAGTAGTTGAGGTGCTCAAAATCCCGGAAAAAGACGCCATGGACCAGAAGAAGGGGATACCGGGTCTCACAGACCCTTTCGTCTTCCCGGAGCAGGTCCCGCCGGACCAGCTGCTTTTCCTGGTTCACCTCTGCCCGGCAGGTCCGGATGATCCCGATCAGGGCGATCAGGTTGACAAAGGGGATCCAGCCGCAGATGATGCCCAGGACCCGCTTCCCGACCCCCATCTGGACGGAGGTCCCATAGACCAGGAGGATCCCGATCCAGAAGAGAATGAATTCCAGGACGGCGGCCCCGATCAGGACAAAAATCAGCCAGGGACGGGCTCCAAAGTCCAGGTTCTTCGCGATCAGGCCGGCCCAGATGAGCCAGAGGACCAGCAGGGTGCTGGTGGCCAGAAAGAATTCCAGGATCCTGGTCCCGATATCACAGATTTGGATGTGTCTGGGAAGCATAGTTCATCTCCTTGCCTGTTATTTCATGCTATCAGATAAAAATGTGTGATGTATCTTTCAGAGGTCGAATGCTCCAGGGCCTTCCTCTCCGAAGGCTTCCCTCTGATACTGGAGGATAGAAGCGGCCTTGTCCAGTTCCTTTCTCTCCTGAAAGACCCTGAGCAGTAAGTCCGCCTGGGCGCGGTCCAGCAGCTTTTCCCGGATCGCCAGGGAAAGGATATACCTGCTGAAGACCGCATACCAGCATTCCCTTCTGACCAGGGGCCGGATCATGTCATGGTATTCCTCCCTC
Organism: uncultured Lachnospiraceae bacterium; assembly: GCA_946626215.1. GTDB lineage: Bacteria > Bacillota > Clostridia > Lachnospirales > Lachnospiraceae > CAG-791. The sequence continues at coordinate 5,846 of CAMOUD010000098.1, read as the reverse complement.
CAGGCTTCCAGGCCCTCTACGCCATGGTCCATGGCATAGCCAAACCCCATGACCAGCTGATAGCCCAGGGAAGCCCTGATCGTAAGGGGACTGCCTCCCAGATAGATGGGGGCAGGGACCTCCTCCGCCCAGAGGGGATCCCAGCAGGCCGTATAGGAGTCCTTCCCTCTGCGCCAGACAAGAGGCCGAACATAGTTCTCCGGATTCTCCCAGTCATCCAGGGGAGTGATCCTGTCCGCCGGAGGAAAGATCCTTTTGCCGATCCGTTCCGGGTTTTCGGGCATCCTAACGGCCCGGAGGCAGGTACAGTCTTCAAAGGCCCTGTCTCCGATCCACCTGACGCTGTCCGGGATCCATACCATCTGGAGGTCCCGGCAGCCGGCAAAGGCCCGGTCTTCGATGACCCTGACGCTGTTCGGAAGGATCACGGAGCCTATGGAGGCGGAGGCGAAAGCGCCTTCTCCTATGCTGGCCACAGAGCCCGGGATAAAGACCTCTTCCGGGAACCTGCTTCCGGTCCCCCTGCAGCCGGTCAGCCGGCCGTTCTCAATGACAAAATCGCCTGGTCTGTACATGATCCATTCTCCTCCCGGGCATGGGGCGAAGGCTTACCGGTCACGGGGAAGCCTGTCCAGGTAGAGACGGTCCAGCTTATCTGCCATGGCCTCTGCCGTTCTGGGGCCGATCCCCCTGACCTTCCTGTACCAGAAGGGATCCTGCATGGCCAGGATCAGGTCAAAGACCGTCACGATGCCGGCCTTCATCAGGCCGACGAAATGCTTGAGGGAGATCCCCAGCCGCAGGCAGTAGTCCCGTCCGCTGACAGGCTCATTGTCATCCCGGAGGATGGTCTCCGGATAGGAAAGGCCTCTCTCGGCCAGGAAGGACCGGATAGACGCGTCATAGCCGTCCAGGTACCAGGCTGAGACAGAGGGCCATTTCAGCTTGCCCATGGCCTTGGTATGATAGGTCCCCACCGTGCCGGCCGCCCGGTCCAGGATCCGGCCGATCTCCTCGTTCCTCAGATGCTGCTGGTATTTATACCGGATGACCTTCTCCTGCTTGTCCCGGAGCTGGCTGATGGCCACCTCCAGGCCGGCCAGCTGGTCCTGGGTCATGGTATCCGCGGACAGGCCTTCGATCTTCAGGGCCTTGACCAGGTTGGCCGGATAGGGAAGGTCCTTCTTTGCGGCAGGGCTTCCCAGGGCCTTCAGGCCCAGGACCCGGACCAGGTCCCTTTCCTCCGCGTCCGGATAGAGCTCTCTGACCCTGCGGAAGATCCGCATGGCCGATTCTTTGGGGTCCTCCTTATACAGGCTGGTCACATGGTCATAGCCCCAGAGATGCTCCGGAGTGCAGTAGACCGCGATCCCCCAGCCGTACTCGGTCCCCTTTTTGTTCTTCCTTCTCCGGAAGTCCCGGATACAGAGATAGGTCTGCATCTGGAGGCTGGTCACCTCTCCGTCGAAGTTCTTCTCTCCCGTCTTTCCGTAGCCGGCCTCCTGCTTGGCTTCAAAGGAAAAGACCTCCCGGTCCATCCGGTCCTCGGCAAAAAGGTCCATGATCTTCTTGCTCTTCATGGAGGCCAGTTCATCGTCCCATCTGGCGTCGAAGTCATAGCCGTCCCGCCTGTAGTTGGCAAAGGCGGGGAACCATTTCTTTGAGATAAAGCCTGCCTTGCGGTCAAAGAACTTGCCGTAGGCCACCCTGCCTCTGGCCGCCAGGACGGCCCTCCATTCCCAGGGGTCCCTGGCAGGATCGTCCGACCACCAGGCAGCGGCCTCGGTATGCTCCTCCGCGGAAAAGCCCGGGATCTCGCAGCGGAAGAAGGGGAGGAAGCCCACCTCTTCTATATAGGCCTCCAGCTCCTCCGGAGTATGAAGGCAGCCCGGATCGTCATAGGAAAGGCCGTGCATGACCCATCTTTCTTCTTCATTCATAGCTGTATCCTGTCTGCTTCATGAGATCCTTTCAGGAACCGACCGGACCAGTGGATCACCGGTCCCTTCCGGTCCCTTTCGGTTCTTCCAGGTCCCTCTTACCGTCTCCTGAGATAGAGAAGGTATCCGACGGCGATGGCAACGGGAAGAGGCCTGACCAGGGTCCGGACATAGGAAAAGGCCCAGGTCCCTCCCGAGATCACGGTCACATAGAAGAAATCCACCATGTTGAAGATGAGCAGAAAGGCCAGGACATAGATGATGAAGACATAAATCTTGTTATTCATAGGTATTCTCCGAATCGTAGATGTTCCAGACAAACAGGTCAGTTTAACAGTTCAATGGCTTCCGGCCGGCTACCGGGCAGGGGACCGGAGCCGATCAGGCACCAGGCTCCGTCTTCTGAGGGGCATGGTACTTCCCGCAGGCCTCGATAAAGGCAAGGACAAAGGCGTCCGCCGCCTCCCGGACTGCTTGGGACCCGCTTTCCATGATGTCACAGGCGTGATAAAAGCCCGGATATACATCAGCTCTGGCTTCCACGCCTGCCTTTTGAAGATTGTCCGCGTAGGCCAGGGTCTCCGCGAAGAAGGGCTCGATATCCCCCACAAAGGTATAGCAGGGAGGAAGGCCCCGGAAGTCTGTGTTCCTGGCGGGAGAGGCATAGGCAGGGACACGGACCCTGTCTTTCCTGCCCCGCAGGTAGAGCCGCCAGGCCATATGGTTGCGCCGGGTGTTCCAGACCTTTTCATGGTTGTCCCGGGAGGAGGGCGTGTCATAGCAGTCCAGCATGGGATAAAGGGGCATCTGGAAGGCGATGTTCACGGTCCCGTGGTCCCTGGCGTAAAGACAGAGGGCCGCGGCCAGGCCTCCGCCCGCGCTCTCTCCGCCCACCATGATCTGGTCCTCCCGGATGCCCAGGTCTTCGGCGTGGTCCTTCATATACCGGAGAGCCCCGTGGCAGTCCTGAAGGGCGGCCGGATAGGGCGCCTTCCAGGAAAGGGTGTAGGCAGGACAGACCAGGACAGCCCCGCACCGGGTCACCAGGTCAATGGCCCTGGTCATGTAGGCCATTTCCGGCATGCCGGTGGCGTAGCCGCCTCCATGCATCCAGAGGACGCCGGGCACTTTTATGCCGGGGACTCTGTCCTTTCTCTGGATGACCAGGAGCCGGATCCTTCGTCCATGGACCCGGATCCATCTGTTTTCCGCCCTGACCCCATAGGGCCTTGCCCAAAGCTTCATGACACTCTCCTTCGCGTTCCCGCGGGTTCCTCTATGACCCGTCACGCGCCTCGATGCCGTTCTACGAACGCAATGCTGCCGCTATGCATCCGCTATGCTACCGCTATGCTGCCGCATTGCTATCGTTATTCCTTCTTTATGACTTTTCTGACCCGGATCCTGTCCGCTTCCACCCGGCAGCAGAAATAGAAGACCTGAACGCCGGCTTCCTCCGCCTCCCGCAGGGCCCTGCCGAAGGCAGGCTGGGTCCTGTCATTGGGCTCCACCCGGTCGATCCCGTTCATCTGGATCACAAAGTCCAGGGCGCAGCGCCATCCCAGGGCAGCCGCGCCGGCCAGTTCCTTCAGGTGCCGGATCCCCCGGTCCGTAGGAGCGTCGGGGAAATAGCCGGTGCCGGATAAAGGCTCCGGGGCCAGGGTACACCCCTTGACCTCATGCAGGTACCTCTCCTGTCCCTTCTCCATGTAAAAATCAAAGCGGGAAGCCCCGTAGGTATATTCCGGCCGGACAAGGTCATATTGCAGGGAGCTCTCCAGGTACCGGCGGACCAGGACGTTGGGGGCCAGGGAATCGATATTGACCCAGGACAGGCCCTCCCTGTAAACAGAGATCAGGTCATAGGCGGTCTTGCGGGCAGGATTCCCTGCTCTCTGCAGGGTCACAGGGGCTCCCTGAACCAGGAGCTCTCCCAGCCTCCCTGTGTTCTTCACATGGACGGTCTCTTCCCTTCCCTCTATCAGGACCCGGGCCGAGAACCGGTTCAGTCTTTTAATAAACACAGCGGGAAGGGTGTTCTCGTAGATCAGCGAGGCCTCCGGCAGGGTCCTTTCCTCCATCAGATGATCCTTCCTTCCAGATGGTCGCACTCATGCTGGATGATCTGGGCCGTCCAGCCGGTATAGGTCTGCCGGTGCTTCTTCCAGGACCCGTCCAGGTATTCCACCTCGATCTTCTCATAGCGGAGGGTCTTTCGTACGCCCTCCAGGGACAGACAGCCCTCCTCGGTCTCATAGGGGCCCTCACGGGAGACGATGACCGGGTTATACATGACCAGGTTCAGGATCCCCATGCTGACGATGATGATCCGCTTCCGGACCCCAATCATATTGGCGGCCATGCCCACGCACCGGTCCCGGTTGGCCGTCAGGGTATCCGTCAGGTCCCTGCCGACGCCGGTATCCTGCCTGGAGGCAGGCAGGGACTTCTGTCCCAGAAAGAACACGTCTCTGACAATGGGTCTGATCATAGGTCTCCTCCCGCTTCCTCCAGGATCTTCATGGCCTTCTTATATTTGGCGGCCCGCTTCAGGGCATAGTCATCCACCCTGTCCAGCCTGGTCAGGTCCGAATTGTGGCGGAGGTCCGCCAGCTTGACCTTCCTGGCGATAGGATTGACCGACAGTCTCCGGACATAGTCCATGTAGGACAAGCCCTGGGGGCGTGTCAGCAGGGCGACTGCCTCCAGGACCTCCTCGGGATAGCCCTCCTGTTTCAGGTAGTCCGGAGTCACCCAGGTATCCTCCACCGTATCATGGAGCAGGGCCGTGACTACGGTGTTCTCATCCTCCATCTGTTCCGCCAGATGGAAGGGGTGAAAGACGTAGGGCAGGCCGCTCTTGTCGGTCTGGTCCCTGTGGGCCTCATAGCAGAGCTTTAAGGCCTTCTTGGTCAGGGGCGTATATAGCATGGTAATTCTCCTTTCAGGCGGGCACGCCCCGGAAAGGGCCATTCCCGCCTGTACTCTATTATAAGAGGTTTTTGCCCTCTAAAGAACCACGAATTTGCGAAGGACGCCTCAGGCCGTCCGGGAGGCCCTCCCGGACAGAAAATCATGGTTGACGGAACACGGGGGAAACAATATTATAATTATTGTTACATAACATCAATTACAAAACAGGAGTCCCTTTATGCCTCCAAGAACGAAAATCAATAAAGAGCGCATCCTCCAGGCGGCCATTGAAGTGGCCCGCCAGAGAGGGTTCGAGAACATCAATGCCCGGACAGTTTCTGAAAAGCTGGACTGCTCCACGCAGCCTGTGATGTACCATTTTTCGACGATCGAGAACCTGAAGAAGGCTGTTTACAGGCAGGTCGACCGGCTGCACACGGAATATCTGATGAATACTCCCCCCGGAACAGATCCCGTTTCCGGGATCGGCATGAACTATATCCGCTTTGCTGTGGAGGAGCCGCAGCTTTTCCGTTTTCTCTTTCAGTCCGGATACGGGGAGGAGACCAACCTGCTGGAAATGGTGGATTCCCCGGAACTGGTCCCGGTGCTGGAGGCCATGCGGGAAGGCACGGGGCTGGACATGCGGCAGACCAGAAATGTATTCATCACGGTCGCCCTGTTCGCCCACGGATACGCGAGCATCATCGCGAACAACCATCTGGAATTTGACGAAGGGCTGATCGCCGGGCACCTGGAACGGGCCTGGAAGGGAGCGGTCCTTGCCGCGGAAGAGGAGGAAGAGGATGAAGGTGATCATTCATGATCTGGGGCCGGAATACGAGGCCCTGATCAAAGAGAACTGCGGCCGCGCGGTGGCGGCGGACGGAAAATACGCCCCCTGCCAGGGCTGCTTTGGCTGCTGGACCAGGCATCCGGCGGAATGCTTCATGAAGGACGCTCTTCAGCAGGTCTGCCGGGTGATCGGCCAGG
>CAMOUD010000097.1 GCA_946626215.1 uncultured Lachnospiraceae bacterium | reverse complement strand
CGCACGTCCGGATCTGTGAGGGGGAGGGGGAGTAATCCTCCTCTCTACTCGACCGGAAGGGCTGGCGGATCCGGAAACGGGGAAGAGCAGGCAGGCATGGACGGACCAGTCAGGAGCCTGCTACAATGGAGCCGGGGCAGGCAGAGGCCTGCCGCCGGTGTTTTTTTAATTTTTTTCATTTTTTAATTCCGGAAGTGTAACGAAGGACCGGATATCTGCATATATAGGACAGAAAACAAACAGAAAGGAGGTGAGGGGATGCCGGGCATGGATGAGATCTATCAGACATACGCCAGGACGGTCTACGGCTTTCTCATGGCCCGGACCGGGAATGAGGATCTGGCCGAGGAGCTGACCCAGGAGACCTTCTTCCAGGCCATCCGGACCATCGACCGATATGACGGAAGCTGCCGGCTGTCGACCTGGCTGTGCGCCATAGCGCGGAACTGTCTTCTCACTTACCGCAGAAAGCATCCCGAGGCGTCGGAAATCCAGGAAGACAGCGGGACAGGAGCCTCCGCTGAGACGAGCGTCCTGGAGGGCAGGAGCCGGCTGGACCTGATCAGGGCCCTGCACACCCTGCCGGATCCGGGCCGGGAGGTGATGTATCTGCGGGTGTTCGGAGGACTGTCATTTGCGGAGATCGGAGAAGTACACGGAAAGAGCGAGAACTGGGCCCGGGTCACGTTTTTCAGGGCCAAGGAAAAGCTCAGAAAGGAGAAGAAAGATGACGAAGCTTCCCTGTGAAGTAGTAAGGGACCTTTTCCCTTCCTATATGGATGAGCTGACGAGCCGCGTCAGCAATGAAATGATCGAGGACCATCTGAAGGACTGCCGGGAGTGCCGGGAAGTCCTGGAGGCCATGCGGGCAGGATCCGGCAGCCGGGAGGTCACCGGTCCGGAGAAAAAGGAGATCGATTTCCTGAAAAAGAATAAAAGGCGGAACCGGCGGATCCTTGTGGGAAGCTTTCTGGGCGCCCTTTTCCTGGTCCTGGCCATAGCCCTGTCGGGGATCTTCCTGATCGGTCATACAGGAGAGACGGCCTGGGCGGCCATGGACCTTAAGGTGGACGGCAGAGACCTTTCTTTCCAGGCGGTCCCTTCCGGGAGCGCCGAAGCCATCGCGGACCTCGCCTTTTCTGAAGAGGACGGGACCGTGACGGTCACTGCCAGGTCCGTCCTGGCCAGCCCCTTCCACCCCGGAAGCCTTGCCGGGACCTACCAGGCGGGGGAGGAGATCCGTCAGGTCCGGATCGGGGACAGGATCGTCTGGTCTGAGGGGGCCACGGTATCGGCTCTGGCCTCCGACCTTTTTGCCCTCCGCCACAGCTATGTGGGAGACATGCCTGCCAACGGTGCCCTGGCCCAGGCCCTGGGCCTGACCGCCTATCTGGGCCCCTATACCAATGAACTGGAGACGGAGACAGAGCCCTATGGCTGGAAGATCCTTCTTGAAGATGAGATCGATCCCTCTGCCCTGGCCCAGAAGGAGCAGGATATGGACGCCTTCGGCCGGGTCCTGGTGGCCCTGACCGGGAACCTGGACCACGTGACCTATGTCTACCGGGCAGGAGGGGAAGACCTGACAAGGACCATCACAGCCGCAGACGCCGGACTCTTCCTGGGAGAGGACATCAAGACCTGCGGAGAAGACATAAGGGCCCTGGACAGGCTGATCGGGAAGACAGGCCTCTCCCTCTACGCGGTATCGGGGACCCCGGCGGAAGGAGATACTTCCATCCTGATCATCCGGAACCTGACGGACCAGCCCTTTTCCTCCTATAGCGCTTCCTATTATAAGGACGGAGAGCTCTGCTCCGCCGGCGGAGGCGCCAACGCGGACGGAAGCGCCGTTGGCGCGGGAGAGGAGATCTGGGTCCTCTTCTCCGCCCAGGAATTCGGCGGCTGGGAAGAGGGCCAGGTCCTGGAGCTTGAACTCTCCTTCGAGAAGGCGGACGGCAGCAGCGTTCAGATCCCGGAAAAGGTCCGGGTGGCCGCGGGAAGCGGCAGGCGCTATGAGATGGACCTGACAGGCAATGAGACCGACGGATACAGGCTTGGCTGGTGACGGCAGCACCGGAGGATCCTGACAGGGCCGGACAGGAAGACAGAGCCGGAAAAAAGAACCGGACAAAAAGAAGGAACCGGACAAAAAGAAAGAATCGGGAAAAAAGAAAGAACCGGGAAAAAAGAAAGAAAAGCAGGAAGCGCCGCCGGCCCGGGCCGGCGGCGCTTCCTGATATCCGGAAAAGTCCTGCCTGCGGAATCTGGCATTTGAAATCCGGCGGACAGGCATATAAACTGAGTAAGAGGAACTGACCATGGAGATCCGCCCCGCGCGAAGGGCGTGACGGAGGAGGAGAAAAGGATATGCGGAAGGACAGGGAGGACCTGGAGGTCCTGCTCTTTTTTGAGGGCCATGAGACGGCCCTTCCCATTTATGATCGTCTGGAGGAAGTGATCTTTACTTCCTGGCCGGATACGGTCCGCAAGGTCCAGAAGACCCAGATCGGTTTTTATAACAGGCATTTTTTTGCCTGCGTTTCTTTGGCCAGGGTCATGAGAAAGGCCCTGCTGCCCGACCCTTACCTGGTCCTGACCCTGGGCCTTTCCTATCGTCTGGATTCTCCGCGGGCGGCGGTAACGACAGAGCCCTATCCCGGCAGGTGGACGACCCATATCGTTCTGGGAAGCCCGGAGGAGATCGACGGGGAACTGACCGGCTGGATCCGGCAGGCATACAGCTTTGCCGAAAGCAAACGCTGAAAAAGGGGAAAGGACAAAAAAATCCCTCCCTCTTTCATGCAGAGGAAGGGATGGGATCCTGCCGGCAGGACCGGTCAGGCAGAGCGCTTCAGGAGCTCCGGTCAGGGGGTTTCGTCCCTTGTCAGGAACAGGACGCCCAGGATGGCAAGGACCACAAGGGCTGCCGGGAAAAAGACCGTTCCAATGAACCAGCCGGCCACGAACAGGATGCCGATCACGGCGGCGATGGGCCAGAGCAGGACGCGGAAGAGGCCCCAGGTGATCTTGGCCATGAAGGCAAGGATCGAGAAGACCAGGCTGAAGGCCATGCCGATAACAGTGAACAGAATAATCATAGTGATCATACAATCATCTCCTTATATCAAACAGTCTCCCGCTGCCGCGGGCGGCCGGATCATTTCCAACCATCTATCAGTATACATAGAAAGGCAGAAAGGGCAATACACAACTTGTTAATCCCCGCAGGGGGGCAGCGCGCAGGACCGGACGGCAGGGAGGACACATTTTTCCATAACGTCTGTTTTCCCCCTCGTTTCTCCGAGGACTAAGGAGCAGGGCAGACAGGAGAGAGAAAGCTGTTGCCGGAGTGGACAACACTTGTTGCTCGGGCGGAAACCGTACACACGACCGGGCCTTTGTATATGTGCTTTGTGCATAAAAAACCACCATATCATTTGGCTTTAACTGCCAAATTTTTTGGAAAACGCAAGAAAAGTGGAAAAAACGCAAAAAAATATGATGACAATCGTTTAGGATAAGATATAATACATATAAGTAAAGGGGACAAGCAATTGGCTCCATTACATTAAGACTTTTCCTCTATTTTCTTATGGAACCGTCCTAACTGCGGACAATGGGGCGGGGGTAGTTATCGGGAAAACGCATCGGCTGAGCGATCGGCGGATGCGTTTTCTTGTTGCGCTGAAAACGCCCGCAGGCCAGGGGCCGGCAGCCCCAGCCTGTTAACAGGTCCCGCTTCCTTCCGGGCCGGCCGGGGGCTATAATGAGGATGCAGCTAAGGAAGAAGCCGCCAGTGGCGGCGGAAAGGAGCAGTATGGGACTTTTCGGAAGGAAGAAGGCAGTGGAGTGGGACATGTCCAGGAGCAGTTCCTCCAAGGTGGCCATGCAGCATCTGTTTGAGGAAGCCGTGCCGGATTACGGCGGCTTCAAGCTCCTCTACGGCTACAATACGGATGTCCGGAACATGGCCTACGCGGGAGGGGCCGGCCCCTTCTCTTTCAGGAGCATGATCATCGGCTACCGGGAGGGGGATATGAGCCTGGTCATCGTGGATACGGTCCCGGACTTTTCCGTGCATGGCGAGGTCCAGCGCTTTACCAGGGACAGCATCCGGGGGACCAAGATCCATTCCATGACCGGAGCCTATACCATCTTCAGACGGGGCGGCATCAACGCCGGCTACGTGGACTTTGTGATCCCGGAGGGAAGCGCGGGCTCGGAATCCCTGGCCTATATCCTCCAGGAGGAGGCCCTGCCCGGCTGGAAGGAATTCTGGAGAGACTTCGCGGGCTGAAGGGACCGCCCGGAGGAAGGGCTCCGGACAGACATGAGAGCATAAGAAGAGCAGAAGAGACAGGCCGTGTCCGGCAGTCTCTTCTGCTCTTTTTCTTTTTCACGCAGGGCCCTTATTCGGTCTTCTGGGTGGGCACGATCCGGATCCCGTTGACCTCGATCTCTCCCGATACAGGGATCACCAGGTATTCCCTGCCGTCGATGACCCGGGTCTGGAGCATGGGGGCCATTTCTCCCTTGACGGAGATCTTCACGCCCGGGGCCTTGACCTCTATGGCCCGGGAGGGGGCCAGGGATTCGGCCATCAGGGTCTCTCCGGCGCCCAGGGCTTCGTCATAGGCGGTATCGAACTCCTCCAGGACCTGGTCATCGGCTCCGTGGTCCGACAGGATCCGGCGGATCTGCTGCTTGCCGACTTCCACAGGTTCGGGATCATCCTCAGCCGCCTCCACGATTTCCCGCAGCTCCTGCTGGACCCCGCGGACGCTTTCAAAGTCACAGGACCGGCCCAGGGTCTGTTCCACGATGGAGGAGAAGATCTCCTTCTGGTGGGATTCAGGCATGGGGAGAGAGGCGCCCAGGAACTGGTCGGAGACCTCCTGGTGGCGGTCATCCTCCTTCCGGCAGTAGTAGAGAAGGCCATGGACGTCGGGCATCCGGTCGTTGAAGGCGGGATAGAGGAAGCCCAGGTCGGGCCGCTGGACCATCCAGTCTCCGTGCCGGTCCACGAACATCATGGAGGCGGGATCATAGACCAGGCCGTCCTTTGCCTCTTTGACCGGGCAGACGCTGGCGACCAGGAAGGAATAGACATAGTCGGAGGCGTCCTCCATGTCCTGCCTGTCCGTGCCTCTGGCAGGCACGTCATAGGATCCGTGGACCAGGACCAGGAGGTATTTGCCGGAGGTGTCATAGCAGGCGGCGAACTTCTCCAGGAAGGCGTGGACCAGGTCGTCGTTCGTCAGGTCGCACTGGACCAGGGCGTAAAGGTCCCGCATCTTGCCCCCTTCTTCTTCCTCGGACAGGGGGAATTCCATGTTGAAGAGGTTCCTGCCGATCCGGCCGGTCAGGACCTTTTTGATCAGGTCCAGGTACTTCTCGGCGTGGTCGTCCTCCATGGCCAGGAAGTTCTCCTTCATTTCCATGAGGATCTCTTTGTTTTCATTGACATAGCAGCCCCGGATCCGGTCGATCCGGCAGTGGGCGGGAGAGACCAGGCGGCGGACCTCCGCGATTTCCTTTTTATCCATTCTTTTCTGCCTCTTTCTGAATATCTGGATCAGGCTGTCTGCTTCAGGCAGCATTCTTTATGAGTACAGGCTCTGCCTCAGGCAGGGCGCTTTTCTGTTTTACCAGATTTTGGGGTCCGGCGCAAGGCTTATGGTATACTGGACCCATGGACAGAGTCATTTTTCACGTGGATGTGAATTCCGCCTTCCTATCCTGGAGCGCGGTCAGAAAACTAAAGGATGACCCGGACGGGCCCGATCTTCGGACCATTCCCTCCGCCGTGGGCGGAGATGTGAAGACCCGGCACGGCATCATTACGGCAGCCTCTCTGCCGGCCAAGCGCATGGGCGTGAAGACCGGGGAGCCTGTCGTCAAGGCCCTGCAGAAATGCCCGGACCTGGTCCTGGTCCCCTCGGATTTTGTCACCTACAGGGACTGTTCCCGGAGGTTCATCGCCATCCTAAGGACCTGGTCAGAGGCCCTGGAGCAGGTCTCCATTGATGAGGCCTACCTGGACATGACGGGCCTGGAAGGGAAGTTCCGGTACCTGGATCCGGCGGACGGCCCTTTCCCTCTGAACGCGGCAGCCGGGATCCGGCGCCAGATCCGGGAGACCCTGGGCTTTACCGTCAATGTGGGCATTTCCTCCAACAAGCTCCTGGCCAAGATGGCCTCGGACCTGGAAAAGCCGGACAAGACCCATACCCTCTATCCCGATGAGGTGGAGGCCAAAATGTGGCCTCTTCCCATCCGGGACCTCCACGGCTGCGGCGGGGCTACGGCGGAAAGGCTCCGGAGCCTGGGGATCGTGACCATCGGGGACGCGGCCCGCACCGATCCGGAAATCCTGAAGTCCGCGCTGGGAGAAAAGGCGGGCGAGTATATCTCCAGGGCCTCCCGGGGGATCAGCTCCTCGCCGGTCCATACCGAGCGGGACAAGGCCAAGAGCTATTCCAACGAGACCACCCTGGCCGAGGACATCACGGCGGACAACTATGAGGAGGTCATGCTGCCCCTCCTGGACCATCTGTCTGAAAAGGTATCGGGCAGGCTCAGGCGGGACGGGGTCAGAGCCTCCACCATCGGGGTCATTGTAAAGACCGGGACCTTCCGGCGCCATACAAGGCAGCAGGCCCTGGTCCATTCCACGGACCGGGAGGTGGACTTCAAGAGGATCTCAAAAGCCCTCATGGACGCCCTCCTGAGGGACCCGGACAGGGGGCTCTTTATCCTGGGAGAGAGCGTCCGGCTGGTGGGAGTGAGCGCCTCCGGTCTGGACGACGGGACCTATGAGCAGATGAGCCTCTTTGACTTTCTGGGCGGAGGGGATGAGCCCCCTGCCCAGGGAACAGGCCAGGAGGAAGCGGAAGGCACTGCCGTGGCAGAGGCAGAGACGGAAGGATATGGGACCGAAGCGGAAAGCCCTGAGGCCGAAGCGGAAGGCCCCGCGGAGAGTACCGCCGGCCCGGATCCCGGCAGGCAGCGGGAAGAGAAAAGAAAGCGCCTCTCTGCCATGATGGACGCCATCCAGGCCCGGTACGGGAGCGGGGCCATCCGGAGAGGGACCTGTCCGGCCGGAACAGAGGAGGACAGGCCCGGAGAAGAGACAGAGGGCTGAAGACAGCAGGAACTGCCGCGGAAAAGGCAGGGAAGGAGGGCAGGCATGCAGTATGTCATTTCCGATATCCATGGCTGCTATGAGGAGTTCAAAGAGCTCCTGGAAAAAATCGGATTTACAGAAGAGGATACCCTCTATGTCCTGGGAGACATGGTGGATAAGGGGCCGGCCCCCATTCCCCTTCTGATGGACCTGATGACGCGGCCCAACGTCATACCCATGCTGGGAAACCATGACTACGCCGCCAGACGGGTCCTGAAAAAGCTGGGGACGGAGATCACGGAGGAAAACGTCCGGAATTATCTGACGGGCGAGGACCTCCTGGATTATGCCTTCTGGGCCAGGGACGGAGGCAGGGTCACGGCAGACCAGTTCCGCCGTCTTTCCCCGGAGGACAGGGAAGCGGTCCTGGACTATCTGGACGAATGTGAGATCTTTGAGGATATCCGGGCCGGGGAAAAGCGCTACATCCTGGTCCATGCCGGGATCCACGGCTTTGAGGAGGGAAAGCCTCTGGAGGAATACCATTTCTCGGATCTGATCCTCTACAGGTCCGACTATGCCAGGCGCTACTACAGGGATCCGGATACCATCCTTGTGACGGGCCATACGCCCACCATGGTCATCCGGCCGGACAAGGAAGCCTTTGTTTATGAAGGGAACGGCCAGATCGGCCTGGACTGCGGCTGCGTCTACGGCGGAAGGCTGGCGGCCCTGTGCCTGGAGACAGGCGCGGTGACCTACGTAGAATCCAGGCAGAAGAAGGCCTGAAAGGGCCGCGCGGGAGCATTTGAAGTGAATTGAATCATCAGGACCCGGAATACCGGGCAGGAAGCAGACCTTGGTCGTTCCTGCCCGGTATTTTGCGTGCCCGGAGAAAGGAAGCGCCATTTTGGATTTTGAAAAAATCCGAATGTGTTGAAATTGTACTGTTTTGTTACAAAAACATGGCACTTATCCTCTCTACAATTATGAATGCGAAGTTAGGTTATTGTGATATCTTTGACAAAGTGAACAATTTCCGGAACGTTCAAAACCGCATGTTTAAGCCAAAAACAGGGAACCCGGCCGGACAGGCCGCGGAACCCGGATTCGATAAAGAAGCACGAAGATCTGAGAATGGCAGAGGTAAAAACAGATAAGAGGCTCCGGCAGCTGAGCCGGGCGGAGCTTTTAGAGCTCCTGATGGAACAGAATAAGGAAAACGGCGAGCTCAGGGACCGGCTGGAGACCTACGGCTGGACCGAGGAGGAGACAGAGGCCCCCTCCGATACAGAGCTCAAGGAGGAACTGGACAGGACCTCCTACAGGGACAGGTTCAAGAAGACCCTGGGATCCACGGTAGGCATCCTGGTCGTGGTCGCGGCCCTGGCGGTCCTGGTGGCCACCTTCCTGGTGCCGGCCTTCCAGATCTACGGCGACTCCATGACGCCGACCCTCTATGAGGGACAGGTGGTCCTCTCCGTGAAGAACAGCGCCTTCAGGCGGGGAGAGCTGATCGCCTTCTATTACAACAACAAGATCCTGGTCAAGAGGGTCATAGCCATGCCGGGCGAATGGGTCGACATCGACGAGAGCGGCAATGTATATGTCAACGGCAATCTGGTAGATGAGCCCTATGTTTCCGACAGGGCCCTGGGTGACTGCAACATCACTCTTCCCTATCAGGTACCGGAGAACAGGGTCTTTGTGATGGGAGACCACAGGAGCGTATCCGTGGATTCCCGGAATACTTCCATCGGCTGCGTGGCCGAGGAGCAGGTCGTGGGCAGACTGGTCTTCCGGATCTGGCCTCTGGCCGAAATGGGCGGCGTATAAGGCCGCTAAAATACGAATCTTTTTAGACGCACCGCCTTCCCGGGGCGGCGCGGATTAAAAGAGAGGGGGTGAGTCCTTGTGGTAGGGACATACACGCCTCTGACGCAGGGACAGCGCTCCGCGGCGGTTCCCGGAAGACTCCGGAACCCGAACGGACCGCGCGAGCATCCCCGAGGAGGCAATGTGGCTCATGCAGCGCTCCGTTTTCTCGAGGGAAAGCGGATGGTCAGGGCGCCTGTCCTGGTCACGCCTGCGGGCTCTGCAGGATCCGAGGAGGGCCGGCCATCCGGCAGCCTGGGATCAGGCCCGGGATCTTTCGCAGGTCCGGGCTTCTTCAGGAAAGGAGGTATTGTCTATACCTTCTGAGCTGAAGGGACAGCGCGCAGGCGGAAATGGCCCTGCGGCTCAAGTTGCAACACGCATGCCCAAGGACATGCGAAAATCATTTTTTTATGAAAGGATGAGAAAATGAAGAGATTCAACAAAATCCTGGCCGTTGTTCTTGC
>CAMOUD010000096.1 GCA_946626215.1 uncultured Lachnospiraceae bacterium | reverse complement strand
GACCTCCCCCGCTGCCTTTCCTGCGGCGGCCCCCTGACCTACGCTTTCCATACCTACGGCCATCTGGGAGCCTTCTCCTGCCCCCGCTGCGGGGCCTCCCGTCCCGCGCCGCAGGTCGCCGTCACGGAGGTATCCTCTCTGGAAAAGGACGCCTCCTTCGTCACCTTCCGTCTGGAAGGAGAGACCCTTCCCGTCCGGATCGGCGTGCCCGCCGTTTACAACATCTACAACGCCGCAGCCGCCCTTTCGGGGGCCATGGCCCTGGGCCTGGACCGCGGAGCCGCCGCAGAGACTCTCGCGGAGACCGGGCCCGGCTTTGGCCGCATGGAGACCCTGTATCCCGGGGGAAAGGAAGTCCGGATCATCCTGGCCAAGAACCCCGCGGGCATGAACCGGAGCCTGGACTACCTGGCCTCCCTGAAGGATCCCTTCCTGGCCCTCTTCTGCCTCAATGACCATGTCAACGACGGGACCGACGTATCCTGGATCTGGGACGCGGATTTTGAACCGCTGGCCGGAGCCCTTGAGAAAACAGGAAGCCGGGCCGCCGCGGCCGGAACGAGGGCAGGTGACATGGCCCTCCGGCTCAAATACGCCGGCCTCGCGGAGGAGGAGATCCCGGCGGCAAAGACCCTGAAGGAAGCCGAAGACCTGGTCCTTGCCTCCCCCCTTCCCGTCTGTGTGATCGCCAACTATACGGCCATGCTGGAGATCCGGGACCGCCTGGCCCTTCTTTCCGGCAGGGGCCGGTTCTGGGAGGAAAAAGGAGGACAGCCATGGACCTGAAGATCTGCCATCTTTACCCCGATGTCCTGAACCTCTACGGAGACAGGGGGAACATCCTCTGCCTGCAGAAGAGGCTGTCCTGGCGGGGGATCGGCGTTTCTCTGGAGGAAAAGAAGCTGGGGGAGCCGGTGGATTTTTCCGCCTACGACCTCTTCTTCATCGGAGGCGGCCAGGACTTTGAGCAGACCCTTCTCCTGGAGGACTGCCGGAAGAAGAAAGAGGACTGGAAGGCCGCCATTGAGGACGGCCTTCCCTTTCTGTGTATCTGCGGGGGCTACCAGCTCCTGGGCCACTCCTATGAGACCGCGGACGGACAGGTCTGTGACTATCTGGGGGCCATTGATTTTTATACCCTGGGATCCCATGAAAGGATGATCGGCAACTATGCCTTCCGCCTCCTGCCGGACTCCGGAGGAAGCCTCGTCATAGGCTTTGAGAACCACGGCGGAAGGACTTTTCCGGGCAGCGGCGTCTCCCCTCTGGGAAGGATCCTGAAAGGGCATGGGAACGGGGACGGCAGGGGGACCGAGGGCGTCCGCTATAAGAACGTCTTCGGGACCTACAGCCACGGCCCCCTCCTTCCCAAAAACCCCGCCTTCTGCGACCATCTCCTGACCTGCGCCCTGGAAAGGAAATACGGCAGGGCCTCCCTGGCGCCCCTGCCTGACAGGGCCGAGAAGGCCGCCCGGGCATCCATGCTGCAGAGGCTGGGCCTGAGGGAGTAAAAGGTCTTCTTTCTCCTTTCCTTTTCCCGGCGGCGTCTCTCTCCATTCCTTATCCGGGCGTCCTGTATCTTTTTCTTTCACCCAAAACAGCCGCCGGGATCCCGGCGGCCGCGCGTACGCATATCGTCCTTCTTTTTTCTTTACGGTTCCTGCCCGGCCCCTTCCGCGGGGCCCTCTCTCAAGATCTTTTCCTCCGTTTCCCTGAGGATCTCCCCCCGAAGGAGCGTCAGCCAGTCTGAAAAGGCCACGGTGTCAAAGGCATAGGTCCGGTTGAGGGCATACTCATGGTCCTCCCAGGTGTCCAGGGGAGACTCGTTGTGCTGGATCACGGCCTCCAGCTTGTCCAGGGCCTTATAGAGCCTGGCCTCCGGGGTCCGCTGCTCCCGCATCTCCGCGAAGAGGGCGGCCATGTCCCCGGATACCTCCTCCGGCAGGCCCTTCACCCAGCCGGCAAGAAGGTCCTCCTCCCGGTCCCTGTCCGCCGCCGTCTTGTCAAAGACCGGAATATCCCCGGTAAAGCATTCCCCCAGGTCATGGATCAGGCACATGGAGACCACCCGGTCCATATCCAGGTCCGGAAAGACCCCGCGGAGCAGATGGGCCATAAGGGAGACCCGCCAGCTGTGCTCGGCCACGCTCTCCTTCCTTCTCCGGGATGTGGTGCAGTGCCTTGTCGCGTCCTTGAGCCTCTCTGCCGTATGCAGGATCTCCAGATATTCCCTCGGTTCCATAAAGCTCACCCTTCCTCTTTCATGCTTCTGCTATGCCTGCGCTGCTGCGCCTCCATGATATCCGGGCCGCGTCCCCGCGCGTCCTCTTCGCCATCATAGCATATTTCCTTCCCGAACAGCCTTGTATTCTCCGGGCCTCTTCCCTATAATAGGCCTCAGGGAATGAGGTTCTCCCTGAGGCCGGCCTCCTTTTGCCGTCGCCTCAAACCGCTTTTGAAGCTGATGACTTCTGCCGCTTTAGGTGACGCAGAAGCTGTCGGCTTTTTTCTTTTGTCAGGAGGTCCAATCCATGCTGATTTCTGTCGCTGTGCTTCTTCTTTCCGGTCTTCTTCTGGGCAGGGCCTGCCGGGCCGTTCGCTTTCCTGCCCTCTTCGGCATGCTTCTGGCCGGCATCCTGACCGGCCCCTGCTTTCTGGACCTGCTGTCCGGAGACCTCCTGGCCGTCTCCGGGGACCTGCGCCGGATCGCCCTCATCATCATCCTGATCCGGGCCGGTCTCAAGCTGGACCTGGCCGACCTGAAAAAGGTGGGACGGCCCGCCTTTCTCATGTGCTTTGTGCCGGCCAGCCTGGAGGTCCTGGGGACCTGCCTGCTGGCGCCCCGCTTCTTCTCCCTGTCCCTTCTGGACGCCGCCATCCTGGGGTCTGTCCTGGCCGCGGTCTCCCCGGCCGTGGTGGTCCCCCGGATGATCGCCCTGATCGATGAGAAAAGGGGAACGAAAAAGGGGATCCCCCAGATGATCCTGGCCGGAGCCTCCGTAGACGACGTCTATGTCATCGTCCTCTTTACGACCTTTACGGGCCTGGCCGGAGGACAGGCCGTCTCTTTACAGCGCTTTGCCGCCATTCCTCTCTCCATCCTTCTGGGAGCGGCAGGCGGCTTTGCGGCCGGATATCTCCTTTACCGGTTCTTCAGCCGGTTCGAGATCTCCGGGACCGTCCGGGTCATCCTGGTCTTTGCCCTGAGCCTGATCCTGAACTGGCTGGAGGAAGCCCTGTCCCCCGTCCCCTTCGCGGGCCTCATCGCCATCATGGCCATGGGGACCCTGATCCGGAAAAAAGACCCGGCCATGGCCAGGTCTCTCTCCGGTGTATTCGACAGTCTCTGGGTGCCCGCGGAGCTCTTCCTCTTCGTCCTGGTGGGGGCTTCCGTCGCTGTGGGGGAAGCCCTGAAGGCGGGCCCCGCCGCTCTCCTTCTCCTTCTCCTGATCCTGGTCTTCCGGATGGCCGGCGTCTTTGTGTCCGTCCTGGGCACGCCTCTGACCCCGAAGGAGAGGCTCTTTGCCATGCTGGCCTATACCCCCAAGGCCACGGTCCAGGCGGCCATCGGGGGCCTGCCCCTGGCCATGGGCCTTGCCTGCGGCCCCCTGGTCCTGACCGTCTCTGTCATCTCGATCCTGGTGACCGCGCCTCTGGGCGCCTTTGCCATAGACCTGGGAAAGGAAAAGCTCCTGACCAGAGAGGAATGAGCCTTCTCAGAGTTCTTCCCGGCTGTATCCAAGGAATCCCTCTCCCCGGATCTCCTGGGCGTCCGTCAGGATCATGAAGGCGTCCGGGTCCGCGGCCGCCACCAGCTCCTTCAGGACCACGGCCTGCTTCTTGGAAACAGCCACCATGAGGACCGGCCGCTCCTTCCCCGTATACAGGCCCGTTCCCTCCAGAAGGGTGGCGCCCCGTCCCAGGTCCTCCAGGATCCGGGCCCCGATCTCCCTGTGGCGGGCGGAGACGATAAAGGCGGAATAGGCGTTCCGGAAACCCGAGGTGATGCCGTCGGCGATCCGGCTGGTCAGGACCACGGAGATGACCGCGTAGGCAGAGATCCGGACCCCGAAGATCCAGACGGAAAGCAGGATCACCGCCGCGTCCAGGACCTGCATGAGCCTGGCCGTGCTCATATGGGGGACCGCCCTCTGGATCAGGGCTCCCAGGGTATCCGTGCCTCCGGTGGTCGCCTTGCCCAGAAAGACAAAGCCCAGGCCCGCTCCCATCAGGGCCCCGCCCGCGACGGTGGTCAGGAAGAGGTCGTCTCCCAGGAGGGGATACTCCGGCAGGACCATGAGCCAGAGGGAAAAAATCAGGGAGGCGGCAAAGGTCCTCCGCATGAACTTCCAGCCCCGTACCTTGATGGCGGCCAGGATCAGGGGGACGTTGAGGGCCGCGTTGGACAGCCAGGTAGGCACGCCGCTGGACAGGTCCAGGGGAAGGCCCTCCGGCATGAAAGGCGCGGAGCCGTACCGGATGATGATGGCAAGGCCCGTAAAGCCTCCGGGCACCATCTTTGCCGGCGTAAAGCAGAAGTTGGCGGAAAGGGCTGCCAGAAAGGTCCCGGCCAGGACAAAGAGATAATCCCTCCTTCTTTCATACCTGTCTCCGATCTCGGCCCGGGTCAGGCCGGCCTGGAGCCTGCGCAGTCTTTTCTTCATGTCCTCTCCTCCTTCCAGGGCGCTCAGGCGGGAAAAAAACGGGCACTTCCCGAAAGGAGTACCCGTTTTATCATCGCGTATGGATTCTTTTCAGCAGCAGGCAGGGCATCCGGACCTCCCAGGGGAGTTTCCCGGGGATTTCCTTTTGCCGCCTGTATCCTTATTATACGGCCTCACCAGAAGCCGTCAAGCCTGCCCGGCACCGCGTCAGCGCGGCAAAGGCGCCTTCTCCGGCCCTTCCCCGACCGGCCGCCCTTATGTCCAGAGCTCAGAAGGTGATGACCTCCGGCGCCTCGGTGAAGGAGCTGAAGGTGGCGACGGCGTTCTTAAAATACAGCATCTGCATGTTGCCGTCATCCGGACTGTACATGGCCTTCAGAGAGGGCATCTTTTCCAGCATGGCCTCCTTGACGGCCCGGTCCTCATCGGTCACGAGCTCGCCGGCGACCCGGAGCCATTTTCCTCCGGTGAAGGCGCAGATCTCCGCCCTGGGATTGGCCGCGAGCTGACGGGACACATCCTTGACCTTGCCGGTCTGGATATAGAGCCTTCCTTCATAGAGAAGGACCGTTCCAAAGGGCCTTACTCTGGGCTGGTCTCCGTCAACGGTGGCCAGGTAGTAGGTAACTGCCTGGTCCAGGAACTGACAGACTTTTTCGATTCCTTCCATGGTTTTCCTCCTTTTCGCCCTCCGGGCCAAAATGCAACTATGCTGTTCTGATCCCATTATATACCGGGCGCGGGCATCCTGCCGCCCGTTTTTTACCGGTCCCTCATTCCCCCAGAAGGTGCGTATGGAGGGGCAGAGGCAGGGTTTTTTCATAGATGTCCGCCAGGTCTTCCGGGGTCAGGTCATATCTGCCCAGGATCCATTCACAGGTCAGGGCTACGGTCCCCAGAATGTAGGTGCGGGCGCAGATCTCCATCATGGATTCGTCTTCCGGGTCCGTCTTCCGGATGTAGTCCATAAAGGCCTGGTAGTTGATCTCGCTCATATAGCGGAGGAAGGAATCGTGGCCGCTGGTATGGGTCAGGAGATTGGCCAGATACTCTCTTCGCGCCTGAAACAGCCGGGCCCCGTCCAGCAGGGTCTCTTTCCAGATATAATTCCCTTTTCCGATCCTGCCCATGAGGGCGGCCATGTCCCGGGTATAGTCCCAGGCGATCAGGTCATACTTGTCCCGGAACTGCCTGTAGAAGGTCGCCGGGGAATAGCCGCAGTTCTCCGCGATCTCCCGGACCGTGATCTTATCGATGGCCTTTTTTTCCGCCAGCTCCCGGAAGGAGGCGGCCAGAAGCTCCTTTGCCGATTGTCTTTTCATCGTATTCGCGTTTCCTCTCAAAGTCCGCCGGTCTACCAGATATGAGGGATCAGTCTCCACCGGACCTTCTGCTTATACTCTCTGTAGCCGGCAAGTCCTCTTTCCAGGACCTCCTCCTCATTTTTGATCCGCCTGGCAATGATGGGCAGATAGAAAAGGAGGATCAGGAAGGCCGGGAAGGATCCCAGCACCAGGGGCATGGATAAAAAGAGCAGAAGGGTGGCCATATACATGGGATGGCGCACGATCCCGTAAAGGCCGGTATCAATGACCTTCTGCCCCTCCTGGACCTCCACGGTCCGGGACAGGTAGGCGTTCTCCCGGAGGACCTCCGCGTAGAGGAGATAGCCCAGGAGAAAGAGAAGGGCCCCGGCCAGGGAGACCGGTCCCGGAAGCATGGGCCATCCAAAGCGGACCCCCAGGCCCGCCGTCACAAAGGCCGCCAGGAACATGATCCCGGACAGGGCGATCACGACCCTCTGGTCCTGTTCCTCCTCCTTCACATTCAGCCTCTTTTCCAGGAGGGCGGGGCTTTTGGCCATCAGGAAGAGGCCCGCCAGGAACATGGGCACAAAGAGGATCCCCATCAGGAGCCAGGCCCCGGGCCAGGCAAGGGTCCCCGCGGGAAGAAAGAGGACGAGGCCCATCAGGACCACGCCTCCGATAAATCGGCTGATGGCTTTGGCAAAGAGTTCTCTGGTCATTTCCGGCTTCCTCCCAGTCTGTATCATACCATGCCCGAAAGCCTGCAGGACAGAAAAAACAAAAAACCGTCCCCGGATCAGCGCTTCTTCGCGCAGTCCCGGGGTCCGGTCTCTCTGTTTTCAGGGCTTCAGCGCGCGGATGCAGGTCTCCAGCTCCCCGGCAAAGCGCCCGATATGGATGCCGTCGATAAAACGGTGGTTGACCTCCATGGAAAGGCCCACGGTCCTGCGTCCGTTCTCCAGGCTGAACCTTCCCCAGGCCAGGCGGGGAATGCTGTCGTCCAGGGCTCCCGGAGCCTGCAGATCCCTCTCATTGGTCAGGGCCGTCAGGTCGATCCAGGGAAGGCAGGAATAGTAGATTAGGGAGTCCGTCTCTTTGGACAGGTCGATGAAGGTCTCCTGGGCCCGGCTTACCCGGACAGCCTCCCGGCAGTAGGCGTCGATCTCCGGAAGGTGGTCCGTAGTCACGATGTGGAACCGGTCGGATCCTGGCTTTAAGTCCGTAAAGCTGGGGTCTCTTCTCTCATACAGGACAGGCCTTCCCTCCCGCATGCCCATGCGGAAGGCCTCCACCCGGTTCAGGGCCTCGGTGCAGGCCCAGATCATGCCCTGATAGAAGGAGATCCCCCGGGCCTTTGCATAGGCATAGAGGTCTGTCACATCCTGGCGGAAGGTGACCATGTAGAAGGGGTTGGACATATGGGAAAAGAAGTCGTACATGTCCTGCCGGTCCCAGTCCTTCACATACAGTTCTTTCATATACTGCCTTTCTTCGGTTTCTTTTACTTGCAGCCGCGGCCCGGCCGCGGGCAGGACCATTATAGCAGACTTTTTCCCCAAAGGGCAGGCTTCCTGCCCCTGCGGGATTCTCCCTGCGGTAGAAGGGCAGAAGGCAGCGGAGAGGGACAGGAAGACGCGGATCCCCTCTCTGTATTGACAAATATTTATCAATGCCGCATAATAGTTTTCGCTAACTGAATACCACCAGTGATGCTTTCCGGACCTCAGGGAACAGGAAGCGGAGGAAATCCCGAGAAGCCCCGCCTCGAGCGGGGTGCCGAAGGTGCAAGGCTCTTTTCAGGAGGGCCGAATCTCTCAGGCAAAAGGACGGATCAGAGCTGAGCGCGGACGCCCCTGTCCGCCGCCCTTTTCATGAGCCGCCGTCGGGATCCTCCCCGGCGGTATTTTTGTTGCCAGAATCACAAAAAAGAGAGGATCCACCATGCTGCAATTCGTACAGACCGTCAACGGCTACCTGGCCGACTACATCCTGATCATCCTGCTGATCGGCACCGGCATCTATTTCACCGTCCGGACCCGCTTCGTGCAGGTCCGCTGCTTTTCCGAGGGAATGAAAAAGGTCTTCGGAGACTTTTCCCTTCACGGCGGCCGGCATTCCGGCGGCATTTCCTCCTTCCAGGCCCTGACCACCGCCATCGCGGCCCAGGTGGGCACCGGCAACATCGTAGGAGCCTGCGGGGCCATCCTGACCGGCGGTCCCGGCGCCATCTTCTGGATGTGGGTCATTGCCTTCCTGGGCATGGCCACCATCTACGCGGAGGCTGTCCTGGCCCAGGAGACCCGGATCATCCATCCGGACGGCAGCGCCGCCGGCGGCCCCGTCTACTACATCCACAGGGCCTTCCCGGGCAGCTTTGGCCGCTTCCTGGCTTCCTTCTTCTCCGTGGCCATCATCCTGGCCCTGGGCTTTATGGGCTGCATGGTCCAGTCCAATTCCATCGCCGAAGCCTGCACCAACGCCTTCGGCGTTCCCGGCTGGGTCATCGGCATTGCCGTCGCCCTGACGGCGGGACTGATCTTCATCGGCGGCGTCCACCGGATCGCCTCCGTAACGGAAAAGCTGGTCCCCCTCATGGCCTGCCTCTACCTGGCCGGCGGCCTGATCATCCTGATCGCCCGGATCGCCTTCCTGCCCGAGGCCATCGGCATGATCTTCCGCTATGCCTTCGCTCCCCAGGCCCTGATCGGCGGCAGCGTCGGCGCGGCCCTCAAGATCGCCGTCAGCCAGGGCGCCAAGAGAGGCCTCTTCTCCAATGAGGCCGGCATGGGCTCCACCCCCCACGCCCACGCCATCGCCAAGGTCAAAAAGCCCCATGACCAGGGCGTCGTGGCCATGGTCGGCGTTTTCATCGATACCTTCATCGTCCTGACCATGACTGCCCTGGTGGTCATCTCCTGCCTCTACGCGGGCGGCGGCCCTCTGGCCGGCGGCGCGGCGGAGGGGATCTCCAAGACCAACATGGCCCAGCTCTCCTTCAGCATGGTCTTCGGAGAGGGCATCGGCAGCGCCTTTGTGGCCGTCTGCCTCCTCTTCTTTGCCTTTTCCACCGTCCTGAGCTGGAACCTTTTCGGCAAGCTCAATGTCCAGTATCTCTTTAAGAACAGCAGGACGGCGGTCCTTGTCTACTCCGCCCTTGCCATCGGCTTTGTCTTTCTGGGGTCTCTCCTGTCCAATGACCTGGTCTGGGAGCTGACGGACTTCTTCAACTACCTGATGGTCCTGCCCAACGCCATTGCCCTGATCGCCCTGGGCTCCCTGGTGGCTGTCTCCGCCAGAGAGGGGGAAAAAGCCTGGAAGGCGGAAAAGAAATAAGAGCGCGCGAGAAAAAAGCCCTTCCCGTCACCCGGCGGGAAGGGCTTTGCTCTTTCATAATTATTGATTCGGTAGAAACCACGCCCCTTTAGGGTCGGTTTTATCACCCCTGTGATTCGATATAGCGCTTGATCGTTTCAGCGGATACTTCACCTATGGATGCCGCAAAATAGCCGTCGGACCA
>CAMOUD010000095.1 GCA_946626215.1 uncultured Lachnospiraceae bacterium | reverse complement strand
CACAAGGATCTCCTCCATGGAAACCTCAAATACCATCGCCAGAACGATCAGGTTGTCGATGGTAGGCAGGCACATGCCCCTCTGCCACTTGTAGATGGCGTTGGGGGTAGAGAAGCCGAAGATCTCCTGCAGGTCCTTGACGGACAGGCCCGCCGCCCTGCGCAGTTCCTCGATCCTGCGGCCGGTCGCTTCCAGGTTGATTACAGGCAATACCATCATCATGGTCTCCTCCTCCCTGCCCCGGACAGAAAGCCCTGCCTTTCTGTCCGGGGCATATATGCTTGGTCTTTCTCTCAGCCTGTCCCTGTCCGCGTCTCCGGCGCCGGGCCTCCCCGGGCGCCTGCAGGGGGGCGCCCTACTTGGAGATCCTGTCGGCGATGGTGGAGGCGACAAAGGATTCAGGCTTCACTCTTGCTTCATACCCGCAGGCCCGGATCCAGCCAACCAGCTCCGGGATGAGCGGACGGGTCTTGCCCTTTTCGCTGTTGCCCGCGTCCACGTGAATGGATACAGGACAGGACAGGTACAGATCCTGATACTTTTCCTGGCTTTCCAGCTCCATGACCAGGTCTTCGGCGACCCGAAGGGAATCCATGGTCTCCACATGGAGCTTCTGCCTGACGTCACGGATCAGCCTCTTGCGGGTGATCTCGTAGAAGAAGATGCCGCCGTGACCTTCGCAGATGACAGCGATCACAGTGACCATCTTGGTGTCAGAAAAGTTCTGGCTGTCGGTACCGATGATGATCTGGCATGCGGCGTCATACTGCTCGTGCGCCCTGTAGAAGCGCAGGATCGCTTCAGGGATGTCCCTGAATTCAATCTTCTTCTTGCTGCCCGTACGGAACATAGGCTCTCCTCCTTTCTCTGAATGAAGCCTCTGAATGAAGCTCTCTTATCTTAAGAACAGGATCCGCGCTTTCGGGGGATCCTGCTGTCAGCAAATAAAAAGACCGCCGGTCCGGGCGGACTGACGGTCGTTCACCTTTTCCGCGGCCTCATGCCGCGGACGGAATGATCTATCCTGCGCGTTCCTCCGGGGCTCCCGGGCCTCCTCTGGTATCCGCGCTCTCCGTCCATAGTCCGATCCCATGAAAAGGAAACCTGCCTTCAAGGTATGCAGGTCCAAAGTGTGCCGGGACAAGGTCCAGGCTGATCCGGTTCAATGTCATGGTCCATTCTTTCATGGTCTCGGTTCCCTTTCTCACGCGGTTCTCCTTTCCGGACCGGTCCTTTTCCGCTGCCGGTCCTTTTCTCATCTGACAGGCTCATCTTAACACGGCGTCCCTTTCCTGCCGGAAGGGGGGTAAAAATCCGCGCGTTCCTGTCCCGGGGTCCTTTTTCCCCTGTCCATCAGTTTAGCACATGTCGGACTCCGGGTCTTTATACTTCTGGTGGAAAAATCCCGCCTCCCCTTTGTACGCCCCGCACAGACAAAAAGGCCCTCCCCTTGTCTTTTTTTCCGGATTCTATACAATGGGAATACCGGGTCCGGAGACAGGGCCCGGAGAGAGAAGGGATCCCAATGAGACAGACAGGACCGGCCAGGCCGGATTTTTACAGGCAGCTCCTCTTCATCACCCTGCCCATCATGATCCAGAACGGGATCACCAACCTGGTCAGCATGCTGGACAACATCATGGTCGGCCAGATCGGCACGGCCCAGATGTCCGGCGTCTCCATCGTCAACCAGCTGGTCTTTGTCTTCAACCTGGCCGTCTTCGGAGCGGTCTCGGGCGCCGGCATCTATACGGCCCAGTTCCACGGAAAGGGAGACCGGGACGGGATCCGCTATACCTTCCGCTTCAAGCTGATCATCAGCCTCCTCCTGGCCCTTCTGGGCATGGGGCTCTTTGTCTCCGGAGGCTCCCTTCTGGCAGGCTTCTACATCCATGAGACCGGCCCGGCCGCTGACAGGACCCTCTTCTTTGCCCTCCGCTACATGCGGATCATCCTGACGGGCTTTATTCCCTTTGCCCTCATGCAGGCCTTCGCCGGGACCCTCCGGGAGTGCGGCGATACCTTTCTGCCCATGGCGGCCGGCATCGGGGCGGTCCTGGTCAACCTCTTCCTGAACTATGTCCTGATCTTCGGCCGCCTGGGGGCTCCTGCCCTGGGCGTGGAGGGAGCCGCCCTCGCCACCGTCCTGTCCCGGTTCTTCGAGCTTCTTGTGGTGGTCTTTTTTGCCCGCAGGAAAAAGGAGAGGCACCCCTGGCTGGAGGGGGCCCTTGCCAGCCTGAAGATCCCGGGGGATCTGGCGGGCCGGATCGCCCTCCGGGGCCTGCCCCTTCTGGCCAATGAGTTCCTCTGGGCCTCCAGCCAGGCGGTCCTGGTCAGCAGCTACGCCTACCGGGGCCTTTCCGTCGTGGCGGCCATGAACATCTCCCAGACCATCACCAACGTCTTTAACGTGGTCTTCATTTCCATGGGGTCCGCCGCGGGCATCATCATCGGCCAGGAGCTGGGGGCGGGCACGAAAACGGTCCGGGAGGACGCCCGGCGCCTGATCCTTGTGTCCTCAGCCGTCTGCCTCTTCATAGGGGCCGGCCTCTTTTCCCTGGCCCCCTTTTTCCCCGGTCTCTACAATACGGAGGAGGAGGTACGCCTGACGGCGGCGGCCCTGATCCGCTGCGCGGCCCTCTTCATGCCCCTCAACTCCTATAACAACGCCTGCTATTTCATCCTCCGGTCCGGGGGAAAGACCCTGATCACCTTCCTCTTTGACTCCTGCTTCTGCTGGGCCGTCATGGTCCCCCTTTCCTTCCTCCTGACCCGGTATACGGCCCTTTCCATCGTTCCCGTCTACCTGCTCTGCTGCGGGTCCGAGTCCATCAAGTCGGTCCTGGGGACCATCATGATCCGGAAGGGGATCTGGATCCAGGACCTGACCCGGAAGACCGGAGGCTGAAGGACTAAAGGCACGAAAAAAAGACCGTCTGCCTGACGGCGCGGATCCTCTCCGCGGCGCCGGGCAGGCGGTCTTCTCTTTCCCCGTCCCTTATCCTTCCTTTTTCCGGAGCAGGAGGTTCAGCCATTTTTCTTCGTCCCGGCCCGGCCGGACGTCCCGGCTGATCCAGGTCTCTTCCGTCTCGAAGACAGGCACGGAGGCCAGGAAAGCGGCGAAGGTCTCTTCCGTGAAGTCCGTGAAGTGCCTCCCCCTCCGGAGCCCCTCGAAGGTCCCGTATTTGAAGGAGGCGTACAGGACGCCCTCCCCTTTCAGGGCCCTGGCCATGGAGGCAAAGACCTTCCCCAGGACCTCTTTTTTCAGGTGGAGGATGGAAGCGCAGGCCCAGATCCCGTCATAGGCCTCCTCCGCGTCCAGGTCCTCGAAGCGCATGCAGCGGACCTCCAGCCCCGTATAGGCGGAAGCCTCCCGGCAGAGGGCCGGGGACCCGTCAGAAGCCTCGGCCGCGTAGCCCAGATCCAGGAAGGCCTTTGTATCCCTTCCGGACCCGCAGCCGAAGTCCAGGATCCTGCCGCCGGCAGGGATCCTGGAAAGGAAAGCCTGCCGGGCCAGGCTCATGTCCGCCTCCCGGGTCGAACGGGCAAAGGCCCGGGCGTTCTCTTCATAATAGTCCAGCGTAGGATCCTTTCCCATCCGCTCTCCCTTCCGGCAGGCCCTTCCGGGCCTGCCCTTTATGAACCGATCCGGAAGGAGACCACCTGCAGGCCTTCATCCATGGTAAAGGTGGCGCTGGAGGTAAAATCCAGACACTTCCCCAGAAGATCCGCGGCCTCCTTCTGCAGGTTCGGAGTCCGCCAGCCGATCCGGAAGGACATGGCCTTTTCTCCATGGGAAAGGGCCGAGCGGATGCGGGAGACCGCCTCCCGCTCTGTCCGGAAATACAGGCCGTTCCTGTAAAAGTAGTTCTCCTCCGGAGACCGGCAGGGGATCTTCACGTCCCAGGTGGGATGGGACAGGCGCATCTCCGCGTCTGTCAGCAGGAAGTAGGTATAGGAGGGATACTTCCCGTCTCCGGACGCGTTGATATCCCAGGTCACATCCATCTGGCAGGGCTTCCCGTTCAGGCGGACCATGTTCCAGGCGTGGTTCACTTCGCCCGGGTCGCCGTCCGTCCCGCCATGGCCCGACACCACGATGCAGGGGACATTGGCCCGGTTCAGAAAGAGCTTGATGGCCAGGGACAGGCCCTCACATACGGCGGTCCTTTTTCCGAAGACCCCCAGGATGGAATGGGCCGCGTGGAAATGGTCCGTATCGATGCCCAGGGACAGGGACGCGTGGTCATAGGTGAACCAGCGGACCATGGCGTCATGGACCCGGCGGACCTTCTCATAGTCGGACATGCCGGGCGTCCCCAGCTTCAGGCCGGCGTGCAGGAGGTCCATCCTCTGCCGGATCAGCCTGATATAGCCGGCCGCCTCCTTCTTTGTGCAGATATACTCGGGCAGGATCACCGTCTCGTTGTAGATCACATTGGTCCCGTACCGGTAGCCGTGGCCGAAATGGAAAAAGCCGGGGTTGTCCGCCCGGACTCCTTCCATCAGAGCCGTGATCTCATCCGGCGTGAGCACGCCGGGGATCCGGATCTCCTTCCTGAAGTCGTCCAGCCCCTCATAGAGGATCCGGATCCTCTTCTTTGTCTCCGCGTCCGCGATCTGATAGAAATAGCGATCGTGTATCATGGGCCCCTGCCTTCTCCTTATGCGTTCAGATATTCCAGGACAGCCGCCTGGATCCCCTTCAGGGACCCGCTCATCTGGTCAGCCCGGCCGTTCCTGAATCTCATATAGGCGCTCCTGTATTCCTCCATGGAAAGATGGAACCAGGTCCTGGCCCGGACCCATTCCTCGGGCAGGTCCTCCCCGTAGGTCCGGTCCAGCTGGATCAGATACTCCTCGATGGCCTCCAGTTCCTTCCAGACCTGCATGTAGACCTCGTCACAGCTGCCCAGAAAGGCCTTCAATGCCTGAATGTACTCTTTTGTCGACTCAAGATCGATTATGACGGAGTCTCCCATGGTCTTTCCCTCCTGTCTGTCAGCTGTTCAGATAATCCTCCAGGGCCCGCCTCAGGATCTGGCACCTTGTGATGCCCTCGCTGATGACCGTATAGCTGGAGGAAACAGCGGTGATGATCTGGGCTACGTTCTCTCCCAGGTTCTGATACTGCTTGTCGTTCCAGTCCTGGCCGATCCTGTCATACTGCTGGCGGATCTGGGTCGCCAGATCCATCTGGTCCTGCTCGAACTTTGTCAGGGCCCTGATCATATCGTCCATTGCTTCCAGTGATGTCTGCGCGCTCATTTTCAATCTCCTTCCTTACTTTTCTCCTTCGGTCCGATAGGGCCTCATCAGCAGAGGCTCCTTTTTCCCGTCCGAAAAGATGACCATGTTGTCCCGGATCGAGGCCGGGTTGATATCCGTGCTGATATAGGACGCCGCCCGGGGGGAGGCTGTCTTCATGATGATCCGGTTGGAAAAGCCCATCAGGTCCCTGGTCATGACGCCGGAAAGGGCGCTGTAGTCCCCGCAGGTCATGATCAGATGGACAGAGCACATATAGCCGGAATCGATCAGGGTGTGGAGCTGCCGGCACGGATCCGGCTCCTTCTCCCCGGCCCTGCCGGCCGGAGCCGAAGGGCCTCCCCCTTTTCCGGGTCCTTCCGCCAGGTCTCTTCCCATTTCCTCCAGCATGCCGGAGAGCTCTTCCCGGAGGGCGCCCGGGCCGGGAGAGGCGGGCTCTGAAGGCGCCGTCCCGGGGAGACCGGCCAGCAGGTCCGTGAAGGGATTCTTCCCTCCGGCTCCTGCCCCGGAGCCTGCCGGCGCGGGCGCGGGCCCGGCCTCCGCCGGTCCCTCCATGTCAAAGTCCTCCACGCCCAGGTTCTGCATCATCCGGCCGATGGGCTCGATCAGCTGCATGCCCCGGACCAGGAAAAAGACAGGGACCCTGTCCGCTTCCGTATCCGTGCCGGAGGCCATCCTCCTCTTTCTGTCCAGAAAGATCCTGTATGCCTCCCGGACCATGGCCACCACCCGGAAGGGGTTGGATGCCGGCGTCAGGCGGCAGGCAGAAGAGGCGCAGCTTTCCTTCGCGAAGGCGTAAAGGGCGTCGCCGCCTCCCTGCAGGGCCTCGCCGTCCATGAAGAACAGGCGTCCTGCCAGAGAGGGGATCTGGGCCAGGACCAGCTTCAGGATGGTCTTTTCCATCTCCGCGCTTTCTCCCAGGACCAGGAGGTTCTTTTTTGTCATTCCCGCCATCTCAATGGCGACCGGGGCCCCGATGGCGATGGGCTCGCCAAGGATCAGGGCCTTCCTTTCCTTCCCCTTCTCCAGCAGGTCCTTCCCTGCCAGGGGCGTTTCCGCCCCCCGGAAGACCCGGGCCCTGGAAAACCGAAGGCCGCTGTAGGCCTTTTCCAGGGCGGCCAGGATCTGCTGCTGGACTTCCGGCTTCACATAGATGGCCCTGGCCCCCACCGGCGTTCCCACCAGGTCATTCTCCAGATAGACCAGGCTTCCCTTCTGGCCGGTCAGGAGGTCCATGCAGGCCCGGCCGCGCTTTTCGCCCATGATGGCCGTCATTTCCTTTTCATTGCACTGCAGGGCCAGGCGGATGTGCATCTCCTCCATGGAGGCCCTGGAAATGGAATAGTCTCCGGACGAGATCTTCTGAAGCGTCTGGGTCGCCATGATAAAGTGGATCCCGTAGGACCGGCCCTTGGAGATCAGTTCCCCGAAGTGGGCGGCCGCCCGCATGGCGCTCTTACGGTCCTGGGCCATGTTGAAGAGGACCTGGAACTCATCCGTGACGACCAGGATCCGGGCCATTTTTCTGCCCGCCCTCCGGTAGTCGGGAAGGTTCTTGATCTCGATCCCCGTTTCCAGGGAGGCCTTCCGGAACAGCTCTGCCCGCTCCTCCATGAGAAGGCAGAGCCTTTTCAGGATGGACTCGCCGAACTGCTGGACCGAATCCACGGAGATGAACTGCAGGTTCGGGATCTTATAGTTCTCATAGATCTTGAACTCGGTCCCTTCCTTGAAGTCCATCAGGATCAGCTGCAGTTCGGAGGGACGGTATTTCAGCATGGACGCCATGATGATGGTATGGAGGGCGACGGATTTGCCCGAGCCGGTGGGGCCGATCATCAAAGCAAAATGGGAGGTGCCGTTGGCCACCTTGTCGCCCATCCGAAGGCAGCAGGTCCCGCCGTCCCCGGTGACCGCGAAGGGGATCTCCAGGAGCTCTCCTGCGTCCCCCTTCAGGTACTGGGTCCTGGGAAGGATGTCCTCCAGGGAATAGGTCCTGTTCTTTTTCTTCTTTTCCGCCTCATACAGGGTCCGGAGCCTCTTCTCAAAGGCAGAGACGGGAAAGTCTCTTTCGGGCACATAGCGCAGAAGGGGATTGTTCCTGCCCTGAAGGAAAGGCCCTTTATCCTCGAAGACGACCGCTCCGTCCAGGATCTTTTCGATCCACATGCCCGCGTCCGAACCTCCCGGCACGGGGGCAGACCTGTCTTTCTGGATCAGGAGCCGGATGCCGCAGCGTTCCCCGTCCCGGACCAGGTTGGCGGTAAGGGCCAGCATATCCTGGGAAAAGTTCATCGGGAACCCTGTGATCAGCAGATACCGGGCAGGGATCTTTTTCTCCGCCTTCGCATTATAGTCACGGACATGCTTTCCTCCCGCCAGGGGGCCGTGCAGAAGGCTCTGCATGACGGCGGCGTGGCCCTTCAGGATCTGCTCCGCGGCCGTCCGCCCGCTGAAGATCCTGCCATGGGTAGCCTCCGGAAAAGACCGGATCAGGGTGTCGAGGAGCCTGTAATCCACGTTGGCGCCGGAAGCCGTGCAGACCGTCAGCATGGCCCCGCCCACAGGCCGGGACAGAAAACCGGTCAGGATCATGGGCTCCAGGACCCGGCTGACCTTTGAGGTATCGTCTCCGGTCACCAGGACGACGGGAGACAGGTCGCCCGCCTGCAGACAGCAGGGCACGGAAAGGACCGAGGCCCCCGCGGAAAGGCGGTAGGTCCGGCGGATGGCGCCCGCCGCGCCTCCCAGGGCTGTCAGGTCCAGCTGCATGGCGCCTCCGGCCTGGGAAGGGCCGGCGGGCACAGCGGTCAGGGCCGCGGGAGGAAGGAACCGCTTCAGGACCGACTCCGCGGCCATGGCCTCATTCCTGGCGGCTGTCTCCTCTTCCATCCGGGAGAGCCTGGCAGCCTCTTCTTCTCTCTGTCTCCTGTCCGCGGATGCTCTCAGCAGGGCCTCCTGGTATTCCCGGTCGACCCGGGACAGGCGGTCCGCCGCCTCCTGTTCGATCCCTCTCCTCTTCTTTTCGAAGACCTCGTTGAAAAGGGGCAGGATCGACCGGCACACGTTGTACCAGCTGATGATCCGGGCATAGGCATTCACATGGTCCTGTGTATAGGAAGCAAACAGGCCTGAAACGGAAGGAAGGGCCGTCGCCTCTCTCATGACCCGGTCTGCCAGGTCCTGAAGGATGCGCGTGTCCTCCCAGGGGTCTGACGTAAAGGGAAGCGGAAAGGAGGAAGCCCTGGCCCGGGCCTCCTGCTCCAGTCTGGCATTCAGCTCCGGTTTTCCCACCTTGGACCGGATCAGGGTCTCACAGCCGCTGATCTCCCGATGGGCCTCATCGGCATAGGCCATGAAGCTGTCGCAGGCATCCGTATACTCCTTCAGCAGGCGCATCTGCTCCTCATACCAGTCCCTGACCCGGGCCTCCATCTCGTCCCGGTCCGGGACCGGAACAGGAGACGCGAGCATGGTCCCGGTGTCGGTCCGGGTCCCGGAGCCTGCCTTCGCCCGGTCCAGCCCCTGCCGGATCCTCTCAAAGACCTCTTCAAATTCCCTGAATGTAAAGACTGCCATGGATCTGTTCCCTTATCTTTTTTTGTGCTTCGTATACGGTTCCCCGGAATCCTGTCCGTGATTTCCGGGATTCTCCTCCGCGAACCCTTCGCAGGCCTTCAGGGCTTTTTCCACCTCCAGCAGGGCCTCCAGGACCTGGCCGGCGGCCGGTACCATTTCCCTGTAGCTTTCCAGCACCTTTTGTCTCCTGGCATCCATGCCGGCATCCATAAAGGCCATGGAAGCTTTGTGAAAGGTCTTCAGCGTGTTCTCATACTCAAGTCTGTACATGTCCAGGTTATCTGTCAGTGCCATTGTATCCTCTCCTCCCGCGGACCGCAGAAGGCGGCCGGATCTCCTCCGGTCCGCCTTCTGCTCTCTGCTGCCCGCCGCAGCTGCTTACTTGATGTGGAACTGGACCTCTACATCGCAGACATTTCCGTACTTGTCAAGGCCCTCCCTCTTCAGAAGGATCCGGGTCTCCTCATTGGTCCCGGCAGGAATCTCCACCGTGATCATCTTTCCGTTCATGTCAAAGGTCTTCACTGCCCCCTTTACGGCCTCCGTCCTGGTAATGAATAAGAGCCGATGGGCGGGACCGGTGGAGACCGGGGAGGAAGCCGGCTGAGGGGCCACAGAGGGCTTTCTCGGAGGCGGATCCATGGGCGGCCAGTCCACAGGCGGATCTGCGGGCGGAAGCTCCGGCGTCGGGTCCAC
>CAMOUD010000094.1 GCA_946626215.1 uncultured Lachnospiraceae bacterium | reverse complement strand
AAGAAGGAATCCTTGCGGCTCCTGGAGAAGTCGCCGGTCCCGTCGTCGTGCCGGTTCACGTAGATGAAGCCGTAGCGCTTGGCGTACTGGCCCGTTCCCGCGGAGACCAGGTCGATGGGGCCCCAGGTGGTATAGCCGATCAGGGGGACGCCGTCCTTCACGGCCTCCCGCATGGCCCGGATATGCTCCCGGAAGTAGTCGATCCGGTAGTCGTCATGGATGGACCCGTCCTCTTCCACCTTGTCGAAGGCGCCGAAGCCGTTCTCCACCACCATGAGAGGGGTGCCGGGATAGCGGCCGGCCAGCTTGGTCAGGGTATAGCGGAGGCCGTCGGGATCGATCTGCCAGCCCCAGTCGGAGGCCTTGAGGTAGGGGTTCTTCGCCCCGCCCGCCATGTTCCCGTTGACCTGGTCCGCGTCCTTCCTGACCGTGACGCAGTTGGACTGGTAGTAGGAGAAGGTATAAAAGTCCACGGTCCCCTGCTTCAGGACCTCCAGGTCCTCTTCCCGGTCCATGAAGGAGGGATCCAGGCCCATGGCCTCGAACTCGCTCCTGGCAAAGAAGGGATAGGAGCCCCTTACCTGGACGTCGCCGCAGAGGTCATTGAAGAGGGCGTCCCTCCTCTGGACCTCCAGCATGTCCTTGGGATCGGGGGTCAGGGGATACCAGGTGATGTGGCAGATCATGTTGCCGATCATGAGACCGGGATCGATCTTATGGCCCTCGATGACCGCCCGGGCGGAGGCCACGAGCTCGTTGTGGAGGGCTTCGAACCGGGTCTGGGGCACGTCCGTCAGCTCCGGAATGGTGCAGGGATCCTTCCTGGCCAGGTCAGAGTCCTGGACCAGGCCCAGGCCGTAAAGAGAGCCCATCTGGGGATCCATGATGGGGATATTGATCTCGTTGAAGGTCAGCCAGTATCTGACCTTGTCCTTGTAGCGCTTAAAGCAGGTGACGGCGTACTTCACGAAGAGGTCGATGACCCGCCTGTCGGAGAAGCCCTTGTACCTGGTCACGATGGCCCAGGGGATCTCATAGTGGCAGAGGGTGACCAGGGGCTCGATGCCGTGCCTGCGGCACTCATCAAAGATGGCGTCATAAAAGGCAAGGCCTTCCTCATTGGGCTCTTCGTCGTCCCCATTCGGGAAGATCCTGGCCCAGTTGATGGACAGGCGGTAGCAGGTAAAGCCCATCTCTCCGAAGAGGGCGATGTCCTCCTTGTAATGGTGGTACATATCCACCGCCTCATGGGAGGGATAGAATACGCCGGGCATGATCTTCGGGCAGAAGGTCCTGGGGGTATTCACATCCCCGCCCAGGAGCAGGTCCGGTACCGACAGGCCCTTGCCTCCTTCCCGGTAGCCGCCTTCACACTGGTTGGCAGCGGTGGCGCCTCCCCATAAAAAGTCTTTTCTGAATCCTTCCATACATCTCTCCTTCCGACTGTCTTCTCCTGATCCGTCCTCTTCTTTCGTCCCGGCCGGTCCAGAGGCCGGCCCCGGGATGCTCTGCAATCAGTATACCCTGTCCTTCCCTGACTTCAGGACCGTTTTTGTCCCGGAGGAGGATCCCCTCTTTCCTTATTCCTCGCCTTCCTCTCCGAAGATCTTCCGGACAGGCATAAGAGCTGTGATCAGGATCTGGCCGAAGACCACGCAGGCAATGACCTCGCCCGCGCCCACTGTCAGCATCAGGTAGGGGATGCCGCCGGGGATATGATAGGCGTAGGTCAGGACAAAGGGAATGATCAGGGCGTTGGCGATGACAGGCGGCCAGCAGCAGGCCCAGCGGTTCTTCCGCAGGAACCTGGTCCCCAGGGCGCCCAGGAGGGTCGCCAGGGTGCCGAAGATCACGTCCGGCAGGGCGCAGCCCGTCAGGATGTTGGATAAAAGACAGCCCAGGGCCAGGCCGGGGACCGCTGCCGGGGTAAAGAAGGGCAGGATGGTCAAAGCCTCCGAGAACCGGACCTGGATGGCCCCGCTGGCCAGGTTGAAGCCGGCCGCGATGGCGGTCAGGACCACGTAGGCGGCGGCGATCATAGCCGCGTGGACTGTATACAATGTATGTTTCTGTGCCATATCAGAATACCTCTCGTTACTTTCCGGCCTTTCCGGCCAGATGATCCTGCATGAAGGCGTGGACCAGGGCCCGCATGCGGACCTCGCCCTCCTCGGAAAAGCCGTGTCCCTCTCCCTCAAAGAGAGTCAGGGAAACGTCCTTATAGACCCTGCCCAGGCGGACGGAATAGCCAAAGGGCACCACCGTGTCCTCCTTGCCGTGCATCAGAAGGACCGGTCCCTCATAGGCCGAGGCCCTGGCCACCAGATCCTCATCCGGCAGGTCCTTCCTGTAGGCCCTTCCCAGCAGGACCCCGTTGAAGACGACCTCCTCCGGCATCTGGTCCGGGTCGGGATACATGCGGACCCAGTCATCGGAAATGCACATGGCAGGGTAGAGGAGCATGATCCCCTGAAAGTCCCCTGCCCTGTCCGGGGCTGTCAGGGCCGTCACCAGGCCTCCCTGGCTCTCTCCGAAGAGGAAGAGGCTCTCCCTTCTGACATAAGGAAGAGACAGGGCGTAGTCCAGGGCCCTGTTCAGGTCCTTCACCTCCGTCATGACGGACATGTTCTTTGTCCCGAAGCCGCTGGTATCCTCCGGGCCGCCGCCCAGGAAGGTATAGCGGAGGGACCCGGTCCCCCTCTCCGCCAGATAGAGGGACAGGTCCTCGTAGTGGAACTTGCCTCCCCCAAAGCCGTGGGACTGGACCACAAAGGGGATCACGCTCCCTCCCTCGGGGTCAAAGCCGTCGGGCAGGGTCAGGGCCGCTTCCATCTCAAAGCCGCGGCAGGGTATGGTAAAGTCGTGGATCACAGGCATACTCTTGCTCCTTGTCTCCCGCCACCGGCGGGCAGCCGGTCTTTGGCCGGCAGGTCAGAGGTCCATAAAGGAAAAGGAAGACCGGACCCGGCCTCCCTTCCCTTCTTTTCCTTTTCATCCGCGGCCCCGCCATGAAGCTTTCCGGGGACCGCGTACGCAGAGGCCGCTCAGCGCCTGCTTATTAATAAATATCCGCGGAAGTCCCGCCCAGTCTCCGGACCCGGAGGACGCCGCCGATCTCCATCAGCTGGTCCACCAACTCATGGGGCATGGGGGCATCCAGGTCGATCAGGGTATATTCATACTTGCCCCTGGTCTTGGAGGTCAGGTTCTCGATGTTGAGGCCCTTGCCGCCCAGGAAGGCCGTGATCTTGGAGATCATGCCCGGGAGGTTGTGGTGGAGGATGACCACCCGGCAGGCAGACCTGCAGACGCCTGCGGACAGGTTGGGATAGTTGACCGAATTGGTGATGTTGCCGTTGTCCAGGTAGTCCTGGAGCTGGCGGACGGCCATGACGGCGCAGTTCTCTTCGGCCTCCTCGGTGGAAGCGCCCAGATGGGGCAGGACCACCGTGTTCTTCATATGGACCGTACGGGGATTGGCGAAATCCGTCACATAGTGGCTGACCTTGCCGGATTCCAGGGCCTCGGCCATGGCCTCCTCATCCACCAGGGCGTCCCTGGCAAAGTTCAGGAAGCGGACGCCGTCCTTCATTTTGGAGATGCCCTCCCGGTTGACCATGCCCCTGGTGGACTCCATGAAGGGGACATGGATGGTGATGAAATCACAGTTCTCGTAGATCTCGTCCAGGTACCGGGCCCTGTGGATATCCCGGATCAGGCGCCAGGCCATATCCGGCGTCAGATAGGGATCGTAGCCGTAGACCTCCATGCCCAGCTGGCTGGCCGCGTTGGCCACCTGCACGCCGATGGCCCCGAGGCCGATGACGCCCAGCTTCTTGCCCTGGATCTCGATGCCGCCGAAGGCCTTCTTGGCCTTCTCCGCGCTCTTGCCCACGTTGGCGTCCTCCATATGGGCCCGGATCCATTCGGCGCCGCCCACGATATCCCTGGCGGACAGGATCAGGCCGGCGATGACCAGCTCCTTGACCGCGTTGGCGTTGGCGCCGGGGGTATTGAACACAACTATGCCTTCTTCTGCGCAGCGGTCCAGGGGAATGTTGTTGACGCCGGCCCCTGCCCTCGCGATGGCGCGGAGTCCTGCGGGAAACTCCATCTCACGCATATCGGCAGAGCGGACGAGTATGCCGGCCGCCTCCTCCATGGAATCCACCAGGGTATAGCCCTCCCGGAATCTGGAGGTGCCGGCCCTGCTGATGCTGTTCAGACAGTAAACTTTTCGTTCCTTCATAATACAGTGACTGCTCCTTTGGATTTTTCCTCATTTTCCTGCAATGGCACTATTCTAAACCAGCCTCTCTGAAAAAACCAGACGGGACTTTCCCTCATTTCCCCTTTTGAACGAAAAAAAGAGCAATCATTTATGGATTTTCTCCCCGGATCCGCCTCCTGCCCACTGTTTTCCGGTCTCTTTCCCCTGCTTCGTATTTTTCTTGACGGATGCCCGCCGACCCTTTACAATGTCAATATCATATTAATTTGATAGGTTATGTAAGATTTAAGAGGCAAGCCATGTGCGAACTGTTTGGATTCTCAGGACCTGCCAGAAGAAGGCTGAACAGGCCCCTGGAGGAGTTCTTTTCCCACAGCTCCCAGCATCCCAACGGCTGGGGACTGGCCCTTCTGGACGGCTCCCTGCCCGAGATCGACAAGGAGCCCCTGGCCGCGGACCGGAGCGCCTATCTGAGGGCCCGGCTCCGGGAGCCGGTCCTTTCCTCCTTCCTCCTGGCCCATATCCGCTATGCCACCATCGGCTCCATAGAAAGGCGCAACTGCCATCCCTTCACCGGCCTGGACGCGGAGGGCCGGCGCTGGACCCTGATCCACAACGGGACCGTCTTTGACTCCCCGGAACTGGAGGACCTGGCCCGGGTCCAGGAAGGGGAGACCGACAGCGAACGGATCCTTCTCCAGATCCTCCGTCTCATGGACCGGGAAAGGGCGAAGGCGGGCAGGCCCCTGTCGGAAGGGGAACGGTTCCGGGTCCTGGACAGGTTCATGGTCTCCCTCTCCGAGAGGAACAAGATCAATCTCCTGATCAGTGACGGCGACCTCCTCTACGTCCATACCAACCAGGAGGGGACCCTCTTTTGCCGGTCCTGGGAAAAAGGGACCCTGTTTTCCACCAGTCCCCTCTTCCCGGACCTCTGGGACTGGAAACAGGTCCCCATGACCCGGCTCCTGGCCTACCGGAAGGGCTCCCTGGCCTATGTGGGAGCGGACCACGGCAGGGTCTATGTCCCGAATCCGGACCAGATCCGGCTTCTATATCTCTCCTTCTCCGGCCTCTGATCCCCGCAAGGCCGGTCCATTCTCTGAAAAGGAGACCGCTATGCTCTCAATCCAGAATCCTGAGGTACGTTCCCGCCTTCTCCTGGGCAGGTTCGGCCTCGAAAAAGAAAGCCTGCGGGTGACCGCCCAGGGACGCATGTCCCACAGCCCCCATCCCTTTCCCGCCGATGATCCCCATATCGTCCGGGACTTCTGCGAGAACCAGACAGAGATCAATACGGAGGTGACGGACAGTCCCGCCGGGGCCCTGCGGGCCCTGGCCTTTTACGACCGGCAGATCCAGGAAAAGCTCGCTTCCCTGCCGGAGCCGGAGCTCCTCTGGCCCTTCTCCAATCCTCCCGCCATCCGGAACGAGGCGGACATCCCCGTGGCCCGCTTCTCCGGCCCTCTCTCCTCCAAAAGGGCCTACCGGGACTACCTCTCCGACCGCTACGGCCGCTACAAGATGACCTTCAGCGGGATCCACTTCAACTTTTCCTTCTCTGAGGACCTGCTCCGGGCCGCCTTTAAGGACAGCGGCGGGTCCGACTACAGGACCTTTACGGACCAGCTCTATCTGGAGCTGGCGGAAAAGATGGTCGTTTACGGCTGGATCGTCACGGCGGTCACGGCGGCTTCTCCCCTGGCGGACGCTTCCTTTGTGGAAAAACACGCCTGCGGCCACGACACCTTCCTGGGCATGTCCTCCATCCGCTGCAGCGAGATGGGCTACTGGAACTACTTTACCCCGGTCCTGGACTACGGAAGCCTTTCCGCCTATACGGCCAGCATCCGCCGGTATGTGAAGGACGGGATCATCCTCTTCCCCTCGGAGCTCTACTATCCCATCCGCCTGAAGCCCCCGGGGGCCAACTCCCTGGACCGGCTGGAGGAAAATGGGATCAGCCACATCGAGCTGAGAATGATCGACCTGAATCCCCTGACCGACGCCTGGGCGGAGGAAAAGGACCTGACCTTCTGCCATCTCCTCCTGGCCTTCCTGGCCTGCCGGCCCAGGTTCCCCCTGTCCGAGAGAGGCCAGATCCTGGCGGCCCAGAACTTTAAAAGCGCCGCCCGCTACGACCTGAAAACAGTCCGGGTCATCCTGCCCGGAGGCAGGTCCATGACCGCCGTGGACGGGGCCCTGGAGATCCTGGACCAGATGGAGGACTTCTACCGGGACTTCGGAGAGGACGTCCTGGAGGTCCTCTCCTTTGAGAAGGACAAGTTCCTGGATGAAAAGAACCGCTGCGCCCATAAGGTCAGGGACCTGTATTCCGACACCTACGCCGAAAAGGGCCTGGCCCTGGCAAAGGAAAGGCAGGAAAGGATCCTGGGCCGGAGATCCTGAACCTGTCCTTCTGATTTTCTCCCCTAAAATGAATAGCGCCCGGCATGCCCTATCGAGTATAATGGAACCGGGATATGGGATATGATCCCGGTCCGAAGACATCATTTTACTCAGAAGGAGGACATCGCAATGGATCCCAAGGCTATGCAGAAGCTTTCATACGGACTTTTTGTCCTGACAGCAAAGACCGCAGAGAAAATCAACGGATGCATCACCAATACCGCCATCCAGGTCACCACGGACCCCAACCAGATCGCCTTTGCCGTCAACAAGGCCAATCTGACCCACGACATGGTCCTGGAAAGCGGAAAGTTCGTGATCTCCATCATCAGCGAGAAGGCAGACTTTGCCCTCTTCAAGCACTTCGGCTTCCAGTCCGGCCGGAACGTGGACAAGTTCGCGGACTTTTCGGACTATAAGCTGACCGAAGGCGGCATTCCCTACATCACAAAGGGCACCAACGCCTATCTGGAGGGAGAAGTCGTTTCCTCCTCCGACCTGGGCACCCATACCCTCTTTGTATGCAGGGTCACGGACATGGAGGTCCTGTCTGACGCCGCCTCCGCCACCTACGCCTACTACCACGCCAACATCAAGCCCCAGCCCCAGAAGGTGGCCGAGACCAAGGAAGGCAAGGTCATCTGGCGCTGCACCGTATGCGGCTACGAATACGAGGGCGACCCCATCCCGGACGACTTCATCTGTCCCTGGTGCAAGCATCCCGCGTCCGACTTTGAAAGGATCGTGGAATAAGGAAGAAGCCTGAAAAAGCCGTATATACAGTTCGATCCCCCGGAAGGGGCGCAGGATCATTCCGCGCGCCCTCCTCCGGGGGATCTTTTTATGTCAGGGTCAGGACCCGGCCGGCCAGAAGGTCCGCCAGGCTCTCCTCATGGGTGGCCGCGATCAGGGTCTTTCCGGCCTCCCTCCAGGAGACCAGGAAGTCTGTCAGCAGGTCCCTGCCCTTTTTGTCCAGGCCGGCCAGAGGCTCATCCAGGATCAGGACGTCCGGGTTCAGGGTCAGGACCGCCGCCAGGGCGACCCGCTTTTTCTGGCCTCCGCTCAGATGATAGGGGGCCTTGTCCGAAAGGTCCGCGATCCCGAAGAGCTTCAGGCAGTCTTCGGTCCTGGCCCGGACCTCCTCCTCCGGAAGGCCCATCTGCCGGGGCCCGAAGGCCGCCTCGTCAAAGACCCGGCCGTTAAAAAGCATGGTGTCCGGATTCTGGAAGAGGTAGCCGATCCTCTTATGAAAGGCCCTGGCCCTCCGGCTGTCGGAAAGATAGGCCCGGTCAATGGTCTCCCCGTCGAAGCGGTAGGTCCCCTTTTCCGGGAAAGCCAGGCCGTTCAGGACCCGGAAGAGGGTCGTTTTGCCGGACCCGTTGTCTCCCCGCAGGATCAGGCATCCGCCCCCCTCCAGGGACAGGGAAAGGTCCCGCAGGACGGGCCTGTCTCCTTCCGGATAGGTATAGGTAACGCGGTCAAGCTCGATCAAAGGCATCAGAGTCCTCCATAATCGTCCGTAAAGCCCCGGCAGACCATGGCCTCGTAGGTCTCCCGGCTCACCTCGGTCCCCCGGAGGAAGGTCACGCCCAGGACCCCGCCCAGGGACGAGCAGGCCTGTCTGTCCTTTCCCACGGCCCGCAGCAGATAGGCTGTCAGGAGATCGCTGACCAGGCGGCCCAGGAGGACGATGTATTTCAGAGTCAGGTCCAGGGTAAAGATCAGGATCCCCGGCACATGGAGCCTTTTCAGGGCCCCCGTGATGTGGTTCCACTGGGTCGTATGGTTGAAGAGGCTGACCATGAGGACGCTGAGAAAGACCTTCCAGACCAGGAAGAGGCAGTTGAAGGCGGTCTCAGGGGCCAGGATCATGGCCGGCAGCATGAGGACCAGGGAAAGGGCGGCGGCAAAAAGGCCGGTCACAAGGACCGAAAGAAGGTCCCTGCCCGGCAGGAAGCAGATAAGGACCAGGACCAGGGCCGTAAAAAAGAGGGGCACCATCAACTTCCTGGCCAGGGACAGGACCAGAAGGCCTGCCAGCAGAAGGACCAGCTTGAAAAGGGCGGGAAGGGGACGCCTCCCCTCCCTGCCCTGCTGAAAGCGGAGCCTCCCAATGGCCCCGGCCAGGGCCCGGAGGGTCCTGGCCGCGAAGGTGCCTCCCCGTCCCTTCGGCTCATAGGGATCGGATCCCTTCATCCATGCCGGCAGTCTGTCAGACATCGATCCTCACCCTTTTTCTCCGGGCAAGAAGGGCAAAGAGCCGGAAGAGAATGACCAGGAGGCAGACGCCGATGACGGCCGACAGGATATAGGCCGCGGCCTCATGCATCCCCTCCAGGGCATAGTCCGGCATCAGCACGGAGAGGGACCAGCCCTCCGCCAGGCCCTGGGGCACGTAGCCCAGGGGACTGCCGCCTGTCACGACTTCGGCGATCTCCTCGGCCCCCCACTCTCCCCAGGCCGTACCGGTGGCCAGGAGTCCCAGGGGAACGGCGGCGACCAGAAGGGCCGTCAGGGCAAAGACCGGGATATGGCTCCCGGAGGCAGGACTGCCCGAAAGGCTCCGTTCATAGGTCAGGTCCGGCGAGGTCTTCATGACATAGGCGTAGACGGCCGCGGTAAAGGCGGCCTCCACAAAGCCCGCCGCTGCCAGATGGGGGATCATCATGGCCGGGATCGAGACGGACAGGTCATAGGGACAGTAGAGGGCATGGCCCAGGCTGTCCGTAAAGAGCAGGGGCTGGATCCCGAATTCCACTGCCGCGCAGAAGGCGGCCGCGTTCAGGCCGGCATAGGAGCCTATGGCCGCCGCTAAGAGGCGCCTGCCCTCGGAAGCCCTGTCTCCTCCCATGGCCCTGACCAGGAGTCTGTAAACGAAAAATCCCAGATAGGGCAGGACGAAGGCCATGTTGAAGCAGTTGGCCCCGAAGGCCAGGATCCCTCCGTCCCCGAAG
>CAMOUD010000093.1 GCA_946626215.1 uncultured Lachnospiraceae bacterium | reverse complement strand
TGCCGCATTTGCTGTTTGCCAAATATGCATGCCTGCCGGCTGCTGTCCGGCAGACATCCGGCCCGGTGAAAAAGATCAGGCTTTTCCCCTGTAGGCCTTCACTGCCCTGCCCTTCCGGAACTGGAAGACAAGGATGAGGCCTACGATGGCCATGCCCACGATGTCCGTCAGGGTGCCGGGATAGATCAGGGCCAGGCCGCCTCCGATGGCAAGGATCCGGAACAGGGGGTTCATGTCCGCGAAGACATATCCCTCCAGGCCGCAGGACACGCCGAAGAGGCCGACGATGGAGG
Organism: uncultured Lachnospiraceae bacterium; assembly: GCA_946626215.1. GTDB lineage: Bacteria > Bacillota > Clostridia > Lachnospirales > Lachnospiraceae > CAG-791. The sequence goes on along the minus strand of CAMOUD010000093.1, from coordinate 9,341 downwards.
TGATGACGATCATCACGATGGCCACGGGCGTCACGTCCACCAGGAGCATGACGGGGTTCAGGGAAAAGATATAGGGGATGATGAAGGCCGCGATGGCCAGCTTGGAGGCGTTGAAGGCCGTCCGCATGGGGTTGGACTTGGCAATGGCCGAGCCCGCGTAGGCAGCCAGGGCCACAGGCGGCGTGATGTCCGCCACGATGCCGAAGTAGAATACGAACATGTGGGCCGCGATGGGCTCCACGTGCATGCCGGAGACCAGGATCGGGGCGCAGGTGGTGGCCATGATGATATAGGTCGCGGTGGTGGGCACGCCCATGCCCAGGACGATGCAGGTCAGCATGGTCAGGAAGAGGGCGATGATGACCCGGCCGTTGGCGATGGATACGATGGCCGTGATCAGGATCTGGCCCAAGCCTGTCATGGTGACAACGCCGGCGATGATGCCGGCGATGCCGCAGGCAATGGCTACGGAGACCGTATTGCGGGCGCCGTTCTCCAGGGCGGTCACAAAGGAGGAAGGAGTCATCCTTGTCTCCTTGCGGACCATGGATACCACGATGGCGCAGAGCGTGGCCAGGATGGCGGACCTGGACATGGTGAAGCCCATCATGACCAGGGCGATCAGAGTGATCAGGGGCAGGAGCAGGTAGCCGCTGCGAAGGAATAGGGGACCGAACCTGGGCAGGTCCTCTCTCGCGATGCCCTTCATGCCCAGTCTCTTGGCTTCCAGATGGACCATCATGAAGATGCCCAGGAAGTAAAGGAAGGCAGGCAGGATGGCCTTGACGGCGATCTGCGCGTAGGGAATGCCCACCATTTCCGCCATCAGGAAAGCCGCGGCGCCCATGATGGGAGGCATGATCTGGCCGCCGGTGGAAGCTGCCGCCTCGACAGCGCCCGCGAATTCACCGGCATAGCCGGTCTTCTTCATCAGGGGAATGGTGACGGAACCGGTGGTGACCGTATTGGCCACGGAGGAACCGGAGACCATGCCGCAGAGGGCGGAGGAAATGACCGCCACCTTGGCGGGACCGCCGCTGGAGGCGCCGGCCAGGGAATTGGCCATGTCAATGAAGAACTGGGAAATGCCCGTCATCTCCAGGAAGGCGCCGAAAAGGATGAAGAGGACGATATAGGTGGAGCATACGCCGGTGGGCGTGCCGATGACGCCGCCGGTGGTATAGAAGAGGTTGTAAATGATGGACCTGAGCGAGTTGCCGGAGGCAAAGGCATAGGCCACGAAGGCGCCGGCCACGCAGAGGATGGGCAGGCCGACCACGCGGCGGCAGGTCTCGGCCAGGACCAGGATGCCGATGATGCCGAAGACGATCTCGGTCATGTGGATCCTCGTGGCCTGCTGGACGATCTTCTCAAAGTTCAGGACAAAGTAGAAGTAAGAGACCGATCCTGCCAGCATCAGGATCCAGTCATACCAGGGGATCCTGTTCTCCCTGCCGGTCTTTCCCTTTCTGACCGGATAGAGGATAAAGGCCAGGATGATGATGACGCCCACGAAGGAGGCCCGGCGGACCCTCTCGTCCCAGTTGGCGAAGAGGTTCATATAGACCATGCCCAGAGAGAAAAGGGCCAGGATATACCGGACGACCCTGCCGGGGACGCCGGTCCAGGTCCTGGTATTGGACTCTCTGTCATATTTTTTCATGATCTCATCGACATCGGCTGCTGTCCCGGTCCCGGTGTCTTCCGGGGGTACGCTTCCGAGCGCTTCTTCTCTGATCTTGTCCTCTTTGCTCATGCAAGGCCCTCCCTGATTAATAGTGTTGGTATTCGCACAGAAAATCTACTGCGGCTCCGCGCCCGCACAGGTCCCGGAGGGAGATCTCCTCTCCCCGGATCTGAAGGGTATGGTCTGACCACATCCCCACGACATAGGTCAGCCGGGGAATGAGCCGGTCAATGCCGGAGATGATCATGGACCCGTCCTCGCCGTACTCCAGGGTCTCTCCCTCGTTCAGTTCCGTCTGCACGCCGGCCCCGAAGCTATAGTAGATCGTCCGTACCACATAGATCTGTCCGTCCCGGATCTGGTAATAATCCGTCAGAGGCGTCTGATTGACCGAATGGATGAAGCCGACGGAGAATTCCTCTCCCTCCTCCATCCGGTACCGGGCGTACTCCTGTCCGGTATCCTGGTCCCGCAGCACCAGATACCAGCCCCTCCGGGACAGTATGACTGACAGTACAGTCAGTAAAAGAACGACAGCTGCAATAGCTGCGGCCATTACAGCTGTCGCTTTTTTATTCCGCAATTTCCGTTGTTCTCCTGATCTTCCGGTCAGCCCGGAAGGATCCTTATCACTTCAGAACGCCGGCTTCCTCGAAGTACTTCTGAGCGCCCGGATGGAAAGGAACGGACATGCCGTCAACGGCGTATTCCTGATCCAGCTCGGCTCCCTTGGGATAGTTCTCAGCGATCTCAGCCTTGTTGTCGAAGATCACCTTGCAGAGGTTGTAGACAGCTTCCTCGCTCAGGTCATTGGAGGCGACCAGGGTAGCCTTGACGGCCACGGTCTGGACAGGGCCGTTCAGGACACTGTAGGTATCGCCGGTGATCTCATACTTGGAATAGAAGGGATAGTCAGCGATCAGAGCGTCCGCGTGCTCGTCATCGATGGAAAGGATGACATAGTCCTTCTGGGTCGCCAGCTCGGTCAGAGCGGAGGTGGGAGTGCCGGCGGTGACGAAGAAAGCGTCGACCTTGCCGTCCTGGTAAGCAGTGGCGGAATCGCCGAAGCCCAGGTTCTGCTTCTTGATGTCACTGTTCATGTCGATGCCGTAGGCCGCCAGGATCTGCTGGGCGTTGAACTCGGTGCCGGAGCCCGCGTCGCCGACGGAAACGTTCTTGCCTGCCAGCTCGGAGATGTCGGTGATGTCAGGGGAAGCGACGACCTGGCAGACCTCGCTGTAGAGGGCCGCGACGGTGGAGAAGCCCTCCTGGGCGCCGTCCTCTTCAAAGAGGTTGGTCCCGTTGTAGGCATAGTCCATAACGTCGTTCTGCACGAAGGCCACGTCCGCCTCGCCGTCCACGATCTCAAAGATGTTGGCCTTGGAAGCGCCGGAAGAATGGATGTTGATGTTGAGGCCCGCGTCCTTGCCGTTGATCAGCGTGGACAGGATGCCGCCGTAGGCATAATAAGTACCGGAGGTACCGCCGGTCGCCATCTTGATGTTGACGGTCTCACCGGAAGCCTCTTCGGCCTCTCCCGCTTCCTCCGTGGTCTCCTCAGCGGAGTCGGATGAGCCGGCAGCAGGCTGGGTGGAGCTGGTGCAGCCTGCCAGGACCATGGCCGAGGTCAGGACCAGAGCGCAGATTGTCATGAGTCTCTTTTTCATAATATATCCTCCTATCTTGCCATAACGCCCGCCTGTACAGACGTTATACAATAATACACGGACATTATACTGGTCTAAAAGCACTTTTGCAAGGCATAGCGGAAAAGTGTATACAAGAATCCAATAGGACCGCCCTGCTCTTATTTGTTCCGGAAGACCAGAAATTTGCTCAGGACATAGTTCATGATGGTCACCACGACCTGAACGATCAGCTTGGCGATCTTGTCGCTCATGCCCATGAGGGTCACGGTCACGAACATGATGGCCATATCCATGAGCAGGGTGGAGACCCTGGAGGCGAAAAAGCCGGCGGCCTCGGTCAGCATGTTGCTGTTTTTGCTCTGGAAGACAAAGGACCGGTTGGTAAAGTAGGCAAAGGTAACGGCGCAGATCCAGGACAGGATGTTGGCCGCCTGGAGCTGGATGGGGTTCCTGGGATCCAGGACCGTCAGGACCAGGCCGTAGTATACGCCCAGGCTGACGACCGTGGTCAGTCCTCCCACGATCAGGTAGCTGATGATCTCCCTGTATCTGTTCCATAAATCCTTGATCATTTTCTTGTTTCCTTTCTGCTGGTTTTCTTTCTGATCCAGCCCAGTCTCTTGAAAAGGGCCAGCAGGCGCCCGCCGGCCGGGAAGGCCAGGATGTCCTCCTCCGACAGGGTCCCGATCCGGATCAGGACAAAGAAATAAAGAACGACGGCGCCGGCAATGGCGGGCACCAGGGCCAGGAGGTTGACCAGGTAGGCCCTTTCCCCCAGGACCAGGCCCAGCAGGGCGCTGAGCCCCCTGTGGATCCCATAGGCGCCGATCCCCATGACCAGGGCCGAGAACAGGGGCTTGCCGTACATGCCCGGATAGTCGGTGCCCGGCTTCAGGTACCGGGCCAGGAAGATCTCATTCAGGATGAAGATCAGGGCCGAGTAGAGGACTGAGGCCAGGACCAGGGCGTAGACGCCCAGGCCGGTCTTCTGCAGGAGCAGGTAAAGGACCAGGGTCTGGACCACCAGGGCGAAGCCGGCCGATACCAGAGGGAGCCGCATCCTTCCGATGGCCTGGAGGGCGGCGTTGGTAATGGTGGCGGTGGAATAAAAGATGACGGTCACGGCCAGGAGCCTGAGCAGGGCGGAAGCCTGGTCCAGAGAGGCCCACTGGGGAAAGAGGACCATGGTAATGGGCCTGGCCAGGGCGGCAAGGCCTGCCGCGCAGGGAATGGAAATGACCAGGGACACCCGGGCCGCCAGCAGATACCGCTTCCTGGTCTCCGGCATATCTCCCACCGCGAAGGCGGCGGAAATATTGGGGATGATGGCCGAAGCGATGGCGGTGGCGATGGATATGGGAATATTGGAAATGACCACCGCCTTGTTGGAAAAGATCCCATAGGCCGTGGTGACGTCGATCTCATTCAGGTGCTTTTCCGTGATCATGATCCCGGAAAAGATGGTCTGGTTGACCGTAGTGGTCAGATTCAGAATAAAGCCGGACAGGATGAAGGGCGTGATGACCAGGATCGTATCCTTCATGATCGATCCCCAGCCGTCCAGGGCGCCGGTCCTGTCCCTGCGGATCCGCTTCATGAAATAGCCCCGGTTGAGGGCGTACATGCCCGTCATGAACAAAAGGGCGATCAGAACGCCGGAGCCTGTGCCCAGAGCAGAGCCCATGGCCCCGTGGACGGCCTGGTCATGGACATTGGCCGCTGCCATCCTGTGCATGAAGAACCAGGCGGCCCCGACGGAAACAAAGGCGTTGACGATCTGCTCCAGGATCTGGGAGATGGAGGTCTGGACCATGGACTGCTGGGCCTGGAAATAGCCCCTGAGGACGCCCAGGACAGCAAAGAAAAAGATGGTCGGGGCGAAGACCCGAAGGACCGGGACCGACCGGGGCGGGACCAGGACTCCGGCTCCGAAGAACAGAAGCAGGCTCCCCAGAACGCCGACCGTCAGGGCGTACATCATGGTGCAGTAAAAGACCCTCTGGGCGTTCCTGAACTGCTTCAGCGCGATCTTCTGGGCCATGAGCTTGGAGATGGCCGAGGGGATGCTGTAGGATGACACCATCAGGATGATGGTATAGATGTTATAGGCATAGCCGTAGTAGCCATTGCCCTCGTCGCCGATGACGGCGGTCAGAGGAGACCGGTACAGAAGACCGATGATCCTGACCAGGATGCTGGCTGCCGCCAGGATGCCTGCCTGGACAATGACGCCCCCGTTGTTTTCTTTTTTCATGGAATAGTTCCTGATTTCTTTACGCGGGTCCCACGCGGCCCTGGGCCGTTCCGGGAAAAAGATTTACGCAAACCAATATAGCACGAATTTCCTGTATCTGCACTAAAAAAGAGAGGCCTCCGGGCGGGTTCCGCCCGGAAAAGCCCGAAAAAAGGCGCCCGGCCTGAGCCGGACGCCCTTCAGAACGCTTTCAGTTTTCAGGATCTGGCCCGCGCGGATCAGCCGCCGATCAGCCAGTCATACATCTCCTGATACTTGCCCGCGGAGACCTTCCAGGAGAAGTCTGCCTTCATGGCGCGCTCGACCATCTTGTCCCAGGCCTTCCTGTCATCATAGTAGACCTGCTCCGCGTAGCGGACAGCGTGCATCATTTCATGGGCATTGTAGTTGGCAAAGGTGAAGCCTGTGCCGGTGCCGGCGAACTCGTTGTAAGGCTCGACCGTATCCTTCAGGCCGCCCGTCTCTCTGACGATCGGCAGGGTGCCGTACCTAAGGCTCATCAGCTGGCTGAGTCCGCAGGGCTCAAAGAGCGAAGGCATAAGGAAGGCATCGGAGGACGCGTAGATCTTATGGGAGAGCTCATCGGAATAATAGATGTTGGCAGAGATCTTGTCGTTGTACTTCCAGTCGAAGTACCGGAACATGTTCTCATACCGCTCTTCGCCGGTGCCCAGGACGACCATCTGGATGGCGTCCAGGGAAAGCATCTCTTCCAGGACATAGGCGATCAGGTCGAAGCCCTTCTGGTCTGTCAGACGGGAAACGATACCGACCATGAAGCACTTCTCGTCCTGCTTGAGGCCCAGCTCCTTCTGAAGAGCCAGTTTGTTCTTGACCTTCTCCTTGCGGAAGTTCTTGACGGTATAAGGGAAGGGGATCTTCTTGTCGTGGTCCGGGCTGAAATCGGTATAGTCGATACCGTTGATGATGCCCCGGAGGTCGCCGGCCCTGGCGTTGAGCAGGCCGTCCAGGCCCTCGCCGAAGAACTGGGTCTTGATCTCCTCCGCGTAGGTAGGAGAAACGGTGGTCAGCGCGTCCGCGTAGACCAGGCCGCCCTTTAAGAGGTTGGCGTCCTTATAGGCTTCCAGCTTGTCGGGCGTGAAGTAATAGGCGGACAGTCCGGTGATGTCCTCCACATCCTGCACATTCCACTTGCCCTGGAACTTCAGGTTATGGATGGTCATAACGGTCTTGATGCCGTGATAGAATTCGTTCGCCTGGAATCTCTCCTTGAGATAAACAGGGACCAGACCGGTCTGCCAGTCATGGCAGTGGATCAGGTCAGGACGGAAGCCGATGACCGGAAGCGCGGACAGGACTGCCTTGGAGAAGAAGGAGAAGCGGGTGATTTCGAATAAGGGATCGTCAGTATAGGGCTTGTCGCTGGTGAAGAAGCCTTCATTGTCGACGAAATAGAACTTCACGCCGTTGGCTTCTGCCTGCAGGATGCCTACATACTCGCTCTTCCAATGGAAATCCATATAGAAGTGCGTCACATATTCCATCTTGTCCTTCATTTCCTGTTTCATGCAGGAATATTTGGGAATGATCACGCGAACATCATAGTTGTCCTTATCCAGATCCTTCGGAAGTGATCCGACGACATCCGCAAGTCCGCCGGTCTTGATGAAAGGTACACCTTCCGATGCAACAAAAAGAATATTCTTCATTTCGATAAATCCCCCTTGAGATTAAAATGAATACGCTGTTGGGAACCAGTGAACATAGTGTTCTTTATACCTGTATTATACATGATTTATTATTCTTTTGTTACTATTTTTACAAAAAAAGCGGTCCCTTTCCGATTTTTTTAGAGCATTTTTCCATCTGCTTCCTGTTTTTTATAGCGTCTGGTGGAGGAAGGATCGGCATGTCCCATTATTTCCCGGACATTTTCCAGCGAGGCTCCGCTGTCCAGGAGCTCCGCCGCCAGGGTGGCGCGGAGCCGGGCAGGCGACACGCTCCCCTCAATGCCGGCCTCCAGGGCGTACTTGCGCACGATCTTCCAAAGGCTCTGCCGGCTCATCTGTCCCCCGTTCCTGGCGGGGAACAGGATGTCCTCCGGGCTCCGGAACCGGCCGCGTCCGGCGGACAGATAGCGGATCAGGCTCCTCCTGGCCCTTTCCCCGAAGGGAAGGAGCCGTTCGCTCCCGTCCTTCTGCCTGAGCACGACGCAGGAGATCTGCAGGTCCACGTCCCGGACCCGGAGGGCCGTCAGCTGGGCGGACCTGAGGCCGGCGGAACAGAGGAGCTCCAGGATGGCCCTGTCCCTGCGTCCCTGGCCGGTGGAGGGATCCGGGGCGGTCACAAGTCCCAGGATCTCCTCCGGTCTGAGGATCCGGACCCGGCCCTCCCGGGTCCTGGGCAGCCGGATGTCCTCCGCGACGGAGGGACTGACCCGCCAGCTTTCGCCCAGCCAGGCAAGAAAGCCCCTGACGCATCCCAGGGTCCTGGCCCTGGTCCGCTCGGAAAGCCCCTCTTCCCTGAGCTCCGCCGCGAAGGCTTCCGCCAGGGCCCCGTCCAGGTCCCCGGCCTTCCGGATGCCCCTTCCAGAGGCAAAGCGGTCCAGCTTTTTCAGGTCTCCCCTGTAGGAGAGCTCCGTATTGCGGCTGATGTCCTTTTCTTTTTTCAGGAATCCGAGATATTCCTCGATCTCTTTTTCCAGCACTTTTCTTCTCCCCGGTCCCCCCAGAGGGGCAGAAAGAGGGGATAACAGGACCTAAGTTCTATTATCCCCTCTGCTCATTTGTCTGAATAATGATAAATTGTGAAATTCCGTCTGAGTATTACTTGGCGTAATCCGTTACTCTGGATTCTCGAATGATACTGACCTTGATCTGGCCCGGATATTCCATTTCGGATTCGATCTTCTTGGACATATCTCTGGCCAGCAGGATCATATCTGTATCATTGATCTGCTCAGGAACTACCATGACGCGAACTTCGCGGCCTGCCTGAATGGCATAAGAATTACTGACACCTTTAAAACTGTTTGCGATTTCTTCCAGCTGTTTCAGTCTGGTTGTATAAGTTTCCAGCGTTTCCCTTCTCGCACCGGGACGTGCTGCCGAAATTGTATCCGCCGCCTGAACGATGCAGGCGATCAGGCTAGTTGCTTCCACATCTCCGTGATGGGACTCAACAGTGTTGATGACTACCTGAGATTCCTTATATTTGCGGCAGAGGTCCGCGCCCAGCTGGACATGGGAACCCTCCATCTCATGGTCAACGGCCTTGCCGATGTCATGGAGGAGGCCGGCCCTCTTGGCCATTCTGATGTCGAGACCAAACTCAGCGGCGATCAGACCGGAAAGCTGCGCCACCTCGATCGAATGCTTCAGGGCATTCTGACCATAGCTGGTACGATAGCGGAGCTTGCCCAGGAGCTTGACCAGCTCGGGATGGATGCCGTGCACGCCGACCTCCAGAGTGGCCGCTTCGCCCTCTTCCTTGATCTTGGAATCGACTTCCTTTCTGGCCTTTTCGACCATTTCCTCGATTCTGGCAGGATGGATCCGGCCGTCCACGATCAGTCTTTCCAGAGCGGTCCGGGCGATCTCGCGCCTGATGGGATCGAAGCCGGAAATGACCACTGCCTCAGGGGTGTCGTCAATGATCAGGTCGACGCCTGTCATTGTTTCCAGGGTCCGGATGTTGCGGCCCTCACGGCCGATGATCCGTCCCTTCATTTCATCATTGGGCAGCTGAACGACAGAAATCGTGGATTCCGCCACATGGTCGGCAGCGCAGC
>CAMOUD010000092.1 GCA_946626215.1 uncultured Lachnospiraceae bacterium | reverse complement strand
CCTTCCGGTCCGAAAGGACCTCCATCAGAAGACAGCCCGCCGTCATGAAAAGGACCATGACGGCCAGATAGTCTCCGATAAAGAAGACCAGGGGCTCCCCGTAGTCAAAAAAGGCAAAGGCGGTCCCGGCCAGCATATAGCCGGGGAAGCCTCTTTTCACAAAGGAAAGGCATCCATAGGCTGATACCAGCCCCAGGACCAGGCAAAGGACCGTCCAGGCCCTCCGGCCGTTCCTCTTCAGCCGCCTGAAGGGCGCCCGCAGGTGGGTCCCGGCGTGCAGGCACATCAGGACATAGCCCCAGTATGCCAGCAGCATGTGGACCTGCCTGGCCAGGGCCGTCGCCGGCAGAAGAGGCAGGAAGGTATAAAGATGCCTGGACATCAGAATCCCGCTCAGGGGCTGGAGGATCATAAAGACCGCAAGGAGCAGGGCCAGGGCCGTCTGAAAGAGCCGGGCCCCTGGATAAGTCCCTCTGAAAACAGACAGGATCCATCTCCTGTTCAGGATGTGATGGAAGACAAAGAGGAAGAAGAGGACCGTTCCCGCCGCTTCATGGAAGACCTCCCCGATCAGGGAATAGGCCATCAGAAGGGGCAGAAGGAGGGTCATGAAAAGGTCCAGGCCCAGCCGAAGGCGCTTCTTCCTCTGCCCCCGCCTCTCAGTAGCCAAGGCTCCGGACCCAGTCGCTGACCTGGCCTCTTACGGTCTCCTGCTGGTCCTGGGCTTCATGGCCGGGAATGGCCAGGCCCTCCCCCACCGCGGAATCCGGGCAGGCTGCCGCCAGCTTCCTGTCAAAGCCCGCCAGGCCTGACCCCTCATGGGTAGAGAAGGGGATCAGGGTCTTTCCGGCCAGGCCGGAGGCGTTTTCCTCAAAAAAAGTATACATGATCATGGGCCAGTCGCCCCACCACACGGGAGCTCCGATGAAGATCGTATCATAGGCGGACAGGTCCGGGACCGGGCCGGCATAGGAGGGCCTGGCGTTCAGGGCCTGTTCCTCCCTGGCCACATCCGTCAGTTCCTCATAGGTCATGGGATAATCGTCATCCCGGGGCAGGATCTCAAAGAGATCGCCGCCTGTCTCCTCCGCGATCATCTCCGCCACAATGGCGGTATTGCCCTTGTCGATCACGCCGACGGTATACTGCTCACCGGTCCTGGAGAAATAAATGATAAGGGGACCGCCGGTTCCCGGTTCCTCCGCGGAGGGCTCCTCCCGGGCCTCCTCGGCCTCCTTCACTTCCGCTTCCCCGCTCTCTTCGGGGATCGTCTCCTCCTGCTCTTCTTCCGGGACAGCTTCCTCTGTCTCAGCTGTCTCCGTCTCGCCTCCGGCAGATGAGGGAGCCGGCGCGCCGGCGCCGCATCCGGCCAGAAGAGACGCTCCCAGAAGCAGGGAAAGCCACAGGGCTGTTCGTTTACCGCGAATCGATGGTTCCTCCTTATCCGGGACAGGCGGATGCTGCAGGTGCCTGCCCCCTCCATAAGAATAAACGATAGATCGCCGGTCTGCAAAGCCCGGATCCGGTCCGGGATAGGGAAAAGGCGGAAATCGGCGCGCTCATGAAAGGGCTCCTTACCGGAACAGAAAAAGCCTGAACAGGCGCTTCCGCAAAAAGCAGACCTGTTCAGGCTTAACGAAGGCGAAAGAGTCCGGCTCCCGGCCGCTCCCTCATTCCTCTTCCTCCGGCTCCGCCTCCAGCTCCTGCTGGCGCTTTCTGGTCAGGGCGGCCGCAAAGCTGAGGGCCAGGAAGATAAGGCCCGCCGTCATAAGACCGGCGATGAGAGCCGCTATGCCGGCCAGGGAAAGATTTCCGGGAGCCCGGGCCAGGATCACGGCAAAGTTCAGGGCGGCCATAGCGGCGCCTCCGATCAGGGACATGACCAGATTGGTGGCGGCATTCATCTTCAGCCTCCGGTCCCAGATCCCGTTCCTGGCGCAGGAAGCGGCCACATAGAGGGCCATGACCATAAAGACGGCCCATTCCACCGCCATATGCCCGAAGTCAAAGCCGTAGATCACTGTCTCCACGACCATGCCGGCCAGAAGGCCCCAGAAGGCCAGCCAGAATCCCCGGCTTTCGATCTCCAGAAGCGTCCTCTCCTGCCTCTCATCCAGATTTGTCTTTCTTGTCTTCATGATTCGGATTCCTCCTCCCAGAAAATATCGTTCAGGGTCACGCCCAGGACTCTGCAGATCCGTGTGCACAGGTCCAGGGAGGGATTGAACTCCCCGTTCTCCATCAGGCCTATGGTCTGCCTGGTGACCTGCACTGCCTTGGCCAGTTCTGTCTGGGTCATGCCCGCTTCTTTTCTTCTTGCCTTGAGTTTTTCATTTCTATGCATAGATATCAGCTCCTTACAATGCAAAGTATATATTGCATTTCCAGAAATGTCAACTATATGTTGCATCTAGTCAGCTGAAACCAGAGAAAAAAAGAGTGCCGCAGGCAGCGGCACCCGAGGGGGATATCCTGGCCGGCCAGAGCATCCTGCCGCGGCAGCATGTCCCGGCCGGACGATATTTCCAGTCTCTCTTCCTAGTGATCCGGTGATTCATCGGCCTCCCCGGCAGGAACCGGCTTCCAAAGGCTCAGATCTCATAGCCGTCCACCTTGACGATGGCACCTTCAAAGACACAGATCTGCATGGCAGTCGCCTCCAGCATGTCGGCCGTATAATCCCCGGAGCTCTCAAAGGAAAACTCGAACTGGCCGAAATACGCGTCCTGACCTGTGGGGGAATATCTGGCAACGATCCTGCCGTAGGTATAGAGGATCTCATAGACTCTGAGGGCCTCAAAGATCTTTTCATCCTCCCGGTCTTTAAACTCCTCTCCCTTGAACCAGGGGAGGAACCGTTCCCGGATGATCTGGTCGATCCCTTCTTTTTCCAGGACGGCAAAGTCCTCCGCCAGATGCCTGCGGCTCTCCTCCGGCTCGAAGGATATTTCCACCGGTACGCCTTTATAGGAAAACTGTTCCATTTTTCTTTCCTCCTGAACCTGTATCCGTCTGTCCTGATCGTTTATCCGTCTGCCCTTCCCAGGACCGAGATCTCGCACCAGGCATTATTGAAGTCATCGTTGTCATAGTCCTCCACCAGGTCGGCCCGGACCCGCCAGGCCTCTCCCCCTTCTGTATGGAGGGTATAGGTCCCCTTGAAGAGAACGCCCCTGCCGCTGTAGAGGATCATCTGGTCCAGGATCTCCTTGAGGAGAGGCGCCGTCTCCCGGTCCGCGCCGCGCAGACTGAGGTCCGGCCTTCCGAAAGCCAGCATGCCCCTGGTATGGAGCCAGAGGCCCTCCTCTTCCTCGGATACCAGGATCACCACATGGCGGCAGGCGCTGATCTCCTTTCCTAGGAACTTGTCTGCCCAGGCCTCCGGACTGTAGAGAGAAAAGGTCAGAAGGTCCAGGACGCCGGAGGCTCCCTGGTCCAGAAGGGCCTGCACAAAGCCGATGGCGTTTCTCATGTAGGCAAAGGAGGCATCCTCTCTGACCTGACCCCTGAGGACCACGCAGGTCTCAGCCGCCCGGCACCTTTCATACAGAGGCTCGTCCGCCGCCTTCAGGATCTCGCCCAGGCTCCCCGTAAAGAATCCGTCCAGGTAGTCCCCGTGCTCCTTCCTGGAAAGCCCCTGGAGGGAAAGACCCTCCGGAAAGGCATCCACATGGTGGCGGGTCCGGGAGACCTGCAGGTCCTCCCCTGTCGCCCCGAAGACCACGTAAAAGAGAAAGGGCCTCTGCCCTGTGTCCGTGTAATAGTCCCTTTTTTCTGACATATTTCTTCACTCCCTTCCATCTCCGGGGCGCAGGGGCCCACGGCCGGAAGACGCATCCTGGCCGGCCCCCTCTCTCATCCCGGGGCGTCCATAAGAAAAGGAGGGCCGCAGCCAGGTACAGCCCCCCATCATGCAGAGAATAGTCGACAACAGTATTAAGGATTCGAACCTTCACGTCATCCCGGAGGATGACACGGGATTATCAGTCCCGCGCGTCTGCCAGTTCCGCCACTATCCAAAAAGGAGAAGTAACTGTCACCCCCGCTGCTGCATACTGACAGTATACCTCAGGCAGGAGCATCCCGCATCATACTTCCGGGCTTTTTCTTCCGGCGAAAAGACCGGCTTCTTTTCCTCTCCCTGTTCAGGAAAGCAGAAAGGAGAAGAGGGCTGCCGCGTCAGTAAGCGCGGCAGCCCCCCACGGTTCCTTCACGAATCCGGAAATCTCTCCGGCCTGCCGGCTCGTGGGATCCGTTCTTTTTTATTCCTGCCCGGGGAAGTCATCCGTTCCGGCGCCTTCCTCCTCGGAATATTTCCATCCCACGAGGGGTCCGCCTTCTTCCTGGACGGCAAAATCGATCCCGCCCCTGAAGTCGAAGTAGATGAAGGTCTCGGTATTGTCCTCCGCAGGCAGGAAATCGAAGGCGACGCCAAGGCCCTTTGCCTCATTGGTATAACCGTTCTGCTTGCTCGATCCCAGATCCGAGGCAGGCACTCTCAGGAAGTCATCCTCCTCCAGCAGCCCCACATAGGTGTCCAGGAAGGACTCGGCCTCTTCCGCCGTATCGAACCGCCAGGACAGGGAGACCGAAGGGGCATAGTCCCTGCCGTACATGGTCTTTTCGAACCGGCCCGTGTCCCTGCCGCTTACGAAGGAGGTGAAATCGATTTCCGGGAAGCCCGCCTTAGAAAGGATCGCCTGCGTCTCGGACGCGTCCAGACGCTTCTCCGCCTTATAGAGAAGGATCACGGTCTCGCCGTCCTCTTCAAAATGCCAGCGGAAATTCGCGGACTCATCCGGGGACTGGTAATAGTCGACATTGTCCTCCCCTTCACTGTCATCATGGGGCGCGTAGCCCTGGGCCTTCAGGTCCTCCGCGTAGGCCTTCAGATACTGCATGGCCTGGTCTTCGCCGCTGTAGGAGGCCGTCACGTAAAGCACGGCGTTATAGTCATAGAAATACAGCCAGGACTCAGTCTGCTCCCACTTCCTGTCGACCGCGGTGAAGCCGGTCAGGGCTTCTGTCTCCGGAAGAGGGGCGATGCCCAGGTCCGCGAGAGCAGCGTTGATCTCCTCCAGATCCTTATATTCCGGGAAATCATAGGCTTTTCTCGCGGTAAGGTTCAGGCCGTCCTCGTATGCCAGGGAAATGGAGGACCAGCACCTGGTCTCCTCCCTGAGCAGGCGGCGATAGGTGGTCTCGTCCCCCTCCGCATGCTCTTCAAATCCGTTCTGCTTCAGGATGTCGATATAGGCCTTTACGTCATCCTCCGAGGCGTGGGGATCGCGGATATAGACCGCGTCATCACTTAAAAAGTTCTCCTCATCGACCTTCAGCGCGTAACTGGCGAAGGGCATGTAAGGGATTGCCTGGTCCCCGTAACCGGGAAGGAAAATGGAATTGAAGATGAAGATATCTCCCTCCGTCCATCCGCTGCGGCCTTCCGGATAGACCGGCTCCTTCATCCAGGCCTCGGCCCGGGCATCCGCCTGGGCTTCCCCGAAGGTAATGGTGATGTCAATGTCGTCAAAATAGTAGCGGGCGACCTCATCGTCGTCTACCACAGCCTGGAGACGGGCCGACGCGGGGTCCTCCGCGTCCATGGTCAGGTAGACCTCATGCATGTATTTCAAGGCCATTTCTCCGTATCCGGCCAGGGACCTTACCTGGTTCTTTACGCCGTCGTCATAGGAGACAAAGGTCAGGGGGTTCTCTGTATCATTGTAAAAGACGTTGTAGATATTGCCGCCGGAGACCTCGTCCTCCAGCCAGTAGGAGGGCAGCATTTTCTCAGACAGATCAAGGGCGGTCCCTTCATCCATGTAGGACACGTCCTCCATGCCGTCCTCGGTAAAGAATCCCTGGAAGACCTCGCCGCCTACGCTCATGACCGCGAAATCCCTGTAGAGGTCATCCTCCGCGTAATCGAACCAGACCAGGTCCGGAGAGCATACCGACGCTTTCATAAAGCCCGCGGAATCCATCACATACCCCCCGGCCTGGATCTTGCCCAGGAAGTTCTCCATGGCCCGCTCGGAGATCTCCGCGTTCCCGGAAGAAGCGTCTCCGGACGCGTCCGCCTCCGTACTGCCCTCTTCAGCGCCTGCCGGTTCGGTGCTGTCCTGGGAAGAAGGCGCGGCCTGCCCGCAGCCTCCCGCGATCAGGGAGCACAGGATCATCAATATCAGTGCCGATGACAAAAAGCCGGTTTTTCTTTTCCTTTTCATACCATCCCCCAAGTAAAAAATCGTTTGCTGTCAGTCAAATATTCGTTTTTTTGATCCTGCCAAGATTATAGCATCCTTTGCCCGCCGCATCAGTACATCGTTCCATAAATTATAAAAAACAGGGGCATCAGGGCAGCGCTCCTTCACAGCCGCAAAAAGAGCCGGGAAGCCAGCGCCGCGGCTTCCCGGCTCTTTCATTCCGGATCGGAGCTCAAAGGACCAGCTTCAGAACGATCTCCTCTCCATTCATCTGGCCGTTCTCCTTAAAGCCGGCCTGATGGTAGAGCCCCAGGGCCCTCTCGTTGGACGCCTTGGTGGAAAGGGTCACGATATTCGCGCCCTGGTCCCGGAAATAAGAAAGGATCACTTCCAGGGCTGCCCGCCCGTATCCATTTCCCTGCTCCTTTCGGTCGATCATGAATCTCCAGAGCCAGTACCGGTCCTCCGGATCCTCATACTCCTCATCAAAGGCGAACATGGCAAAACCCACCATCCTGCCATCCGCATAGAGCGCAAAGGGCCGGGCCACCTCCGGGTATTCCTCCGCCGTCTTCAGAGAATCGGCGTTGGAGGCAATATAGACCTTCTGGTCCTCCCGGACATGGAGGCTCTCACATTCTTCCCTGATGGCCGGGTCCATTTTTCGAAGTTCGATCCGCATCCTGTTCTCCTCCTGCCCTGGTCTTCAGCCCTGACAGAGGATGCCTGCCAGGACCGGAAAAAGGATTCCCAAAAGCCCTGTCATCAGGACTCCTGTGACCATCCCTCCCATTTCTCCCTCTCCTTTTAAGCCTGTCTCTCCGCTCACTTCCGGGCAATGACCACCGGCTGATAAAAGCCCGTCTCCTCCGGAAACTTCCACCAGACCTCCCGGCAGCCGCTCTCCCTTAAAAGCTCTGTCAGTTCCTGTCTCCGGACGGCCCTGTAGGCGCACTCGAACCGGGAGACCTGAAGGGCCTTTTCGTCCTCGATTATGTACTGGGTGAGACGGTAGATGTCCCCCTCCCAGTCCCAGGTCTGGAAGGAGACCCGCTGCCCCGCCTCCGTTTTGTGGATATAGGGCGGGGAATAGGGAGGCCTGTCCTCCAGGAGCCTGTCATAGTCCCGGATGCTGACCGCCAGAAGGCCGCCCGGCCTGGCCCTTCCCGTCATGCTCCTGACCGCCGCTTCCAGGTCCTCCCGGGTCAGCATATGGGGCAGGGCGTTGTCCATGGCCATGACCAGGTCAAAGGCCCCGGGAAAGGTCCCGGACAGGGCGCGGAAGTCCGCATGGGCAAAGCGGATGGAGGCCCCCCTCTCCGCGGCCCTTTTCCCGGCCTCGGCCAGTTCTTTTTCGCTGATGTCCGAAGCCGTCACCTGATAGCCAAGACCCGCCAGGCCTATAGCCTGGGTCCCGATCCCGCAGGCGCAGTCCAGGACGCGCGCTCCCCTCTCCAGTCCGAACTCCCCAAAGAGCCGGTCCAGGATCCGGGCCTGGTCCTTTACCTCTTCGTCCCAGTCCTGAAAGAGCCGGTCATACCGCACCGCCAGGCTGTCATAAAAGTTCTGAATGATATTCATGCTCGTTGTCCCTCTTCCTGTACAGGATCCGGCTGAAGCATCTGCCCTGACCGGGACGGCCCCTCGCCTCTTTACTCCGAGACCAGTCTTTCTCTGAGCGCTTCCAGGTCTTCCCGCGTCAGGCCGATGGAAAGCAGATACTGCTCTGCCTTTTCCTGAAGGTCAGCTCCCTCCATCTCTTCGATCCCGAAAAGACCGCAGAGAGTCTTATGAAGGTTGTTTTCCAGAATGATGCGATAGGCCGTGTCTTCCTCCTTCACGCCATAGTAGTTCTCATAGGTGATCATGTAATCCCGGTCGACATCCTCCGCCGGGGCACCCGCGAAGCATTCCAGGACCGCGCACAGGATGCCCGTGCGGTCCTTGCCCTCCTTGCAGTGGACCAGACAGGGCCCCTCATTTTCATTCATGAACAGGATGCTGTCCCTGATCTTTTCCCCGAATTCCGCGCCGGCAAAGTCATAGGACATCTCCGGGTTCACGATGGCGCACCCGCTGTAATAGCTTCCCGGGAAGGTGCCGTAGCTCTTCATGGTCTCCACGGAATCATCCAGGTTGATGACCGTCCGGATCCCGGCTTTTTCCATGGCCGCCATGGCGTACTCGTTCCTCCCGATGGCAGGCTCTATGGGCGTGCTGCTGCGGTAGAGGATATCCGCTTTCATTCCCTTCACCGAGACGGGGCGGAAATTGGCGAACTCTTCATCCGTCAGATCCGGATAGTCTTCCCGGGCATCGGTCCTTGTCAGGTTCCGGGCCATGTATGCATCCAGATAGCCTCCCTTTTCCTTCAGCGAGATCCTGACTTCCGTGACCTTACTGTCCCACCGGTAGCCCGGATCCTCTTCTATGGTCTGTTTTTCAGCGGCGCCGGTCTCCGCGGCAAAGGACCCGTAATTGATCGACAGAGCGACCTCCTTGTCCTCCTGATCGAACCGGCAGATCATCTCCCCGCTGTCCACGTCCGTATAGGAGGTCCCCACCGGCAGGACATACTCCCTGTCTCCCACAAGGACCGTGATCAGGTCGCCGACCTCTATGCCGGCGGCGTTCATCTCTTCAAACGTGGTATCCAGCATCAGATTCCCATGCTTGTTGATCTCCCGGACCGGAATGATCACAGGCTCTGCCGCCTCTTCTGTTTTCTCTTCCGCTCCTGCCGGGGAGGCCTCTTCCAAAGCCATCTCCGCCGTAGTCCCGTCCGAGGGGGCAGGGGCGGCGGCGTCCTGCTCCGCGGTCCCCTTTCCACAGCCTGCCGCGGAGACCAGGATCATGCCTGCCGCAAGAATCATACATAAAGTCTTCCTGAACATAGCTGCCAATATAACTCCTTCCCTATTTCTGCTGATATCGTCTGTATTGTCCCGAAAAGCGCCGGCACCGGTCCGCGTCCATAAGAAACATGATACGTTCACATAAAGGACAGACCTAAAGAGAAAAATCTCCCGGCCCCCCTGTTCCGAATTTCTCACGGCAGTACTGCATCAGGGCGGCTTTTGCCTCTATATCGCCCTTTTCATCAAAGAAGTCCAGAAGACTCTTCGCCGTCTTTTCGTCCAGGACTTCTTTCCTGATCAGGGCGTCAAGCAGTGCTCTGCCCTTTTTCGCGTCCCCGAAAAAGTCTCCCGCGTGATTTCCGAAATACTCCAGATATTCCTCTTTCCACGGATCGATCTCCGGAATCCCATGTTCCAAAGCATAGAAAAATCCTCTGACAGCAGCCGGTCTGTCCGCATCATCCAGATCTGAGAGAGGCCCTCCAAGATAGACCGCATACAGACCGTCTCGTTTGCTGAAGCCGGAAACCGCACAGGAAGAGTAACAGATCACGTGGGTGAGCCTGCCGCTCATATCGGCCACGCCCTTCCCGATCTTCCTGACTGTTCCCGGGATCGTCAGGCT
>CAMOUD010000091.1 GCA_946626215.1 uncultured Lachnospiraceae bacterium | reverse complement strand
GCGGTCGGCTCCAAGTTCCGGAGCATCACCGGAAATCATGACCTTTCGGACGAGCAGGTGCTGAAGATCCTCGCGCTCCTGGATGAGGTCAGTCCCAAAGGTGTCTTGAAGGAGTTCAATGAGGAACTCCGGAAGATCAGAGCCGGCAGGAAATAATGTCCTGACCGGGACAGGCAGCGGGACCCGGCGGGGATCCGGGACCTGCCGCTGAGAGAAACGTTCAAAAAAGCCCGGAAGATCCTGGTCCTCCGGGCTTTTTTCCGCGCCGGGAGCAGGTCTTTTCTCTCCCCGGCCCCTTCCTCCGGTATGGGAATATGAGAGGATCAGATACATGCGTTTTGAGATCAAAAGGATGGAAACAGAAGAGGAGATCAGGGGCAAGGCCTTTGTGCACTGGAAATCCTGGCACGAAGCCTATCCGGGCCTTGTGGACTAGGCTTACCTGGATGCCATGACTCTGGATAAATGTGAGGAAACAGCCTTTCGCTGGCGGGAGGGCCTGGTCGTTGCCAGGAAAGGAGACCGGGTCATCGGCTTTGTCGGATACGGCGGCCGGGGGGAGGAGGACCCGGATACCGGGGAGATCTTTGCCCTGTATGTACTGGAAGAATACTGGGGAACAGGCGCGGCCCGGCTGCTGATGGAGGCGGGACTGGAGGGGCTCAGGAAGTATCCGAAGGTATGCCTCTGGGTCCTGAAGGAGAATCGAAGAGCCATCCGTTTCTATGAGAAATGCGGCTTTGCCCGGGGCGGAGAAGAAAAGTATCTTCCGGCTCTGGGAGCGGCAGAGATCCGGATGATCAGGAGAACCGGCGACTGAACCTCCTTTCTTCTGACAGGAAAAGGATTATAATGGGAACAGGCGCCCGGCCCTGAGCGGGACCGGGCCGGTGCCCTGCATGTGAAAGGACTCTTTTGGAAACACGGGGAGCAGAAGGATATGCCTGACAGAAAGGAAATCGTCGGAAGTTTTTATGGCCGGATTGATGAGGACGGCCGCCTGACCAGGACCAGGCACGGCCAGCTGGAGTACCGGACGACCATGGCCTATATACACCGGTACGCGGCCGAAGGATCCAGGATCCTGGAGGTCGGAGCCGGCACAGGCAGGTATTCCATCGCCCTGGCGAAGGAAGGAATGGATGTGACGGCCGTCGAGCTCCTGGAGGGGAACCTCGCTGTCCTGAAGGAAAAGAGCAGGGGGATCGACAGCCTCCATGCCATCCGGGGGGACGCCGTGGACCTGGGAATGTTTCCGGACGGTTCCTTTGATGTCACCCTGGTCTTCGGCCCCATGTATCACCTCTATGAAGCGGAAGAGACAGACCGGGCGATCGGGGAAGCGATCCGGGTCACAAAGCCCGGCGGAGTGCTCATGTTCGCCTTCATTTCTGTGTTCGCCATCATGTACGCCAATTACTTTTACGGGAACTGGGCGAGAGGCCAGGAGGAGAACTTTACGGAGGATCACAGGGTCCGGCATTTCAAGGAACAGCTCTTTACGGGGTATGATGTCACAGAGTTCGAGGAGCTTTTCCGGGACAAGCCGGTGGAATGGATCACCACGGCGGGAGTGGACGGGCTCCTGGAGCCCATCGAGAAGAGGCCGGACTTTTCCCTTTCGGATGAAGAGTTCGAGGCCCTTGCCGACTGGTACCTGGCCTTTTCCGAAAAACGGGAGCTGCTGGGGAATACCAACCATCTTCTGTATATCTGTCGGAAGAGGACGTGAAACATATGGAAACGCGCAGTACGGAGGAAAGCTCCATGATTTCAGCGGAAGAGATTTCCATGGAAGAGATCCGGTCCTTCTGGGACCTCCACATCCGCTGCCTGGTAGAGGACGGCATAGTCTCTGACGAGTAGGATATCGCCTATTTCAGGGGAAGAGAATACCGCGGGATCCTGGAAGCCCATATGGCCAGGGAAAGGGACAGGCACCACATGGTCTGGTTCTGCCGGCAGGGCGAGCGGATCGGGGTGGCTTCCTACTGCGTGTACCAAAGCGAGGACGGAAAGTGCTTCATCCTGGATTTCTGGGTCTTTCCCGGGTCCCGGGGAAACGGCACGGGACATCGCTGCTTTGAGGCTCTGCAAGAGCGCGCGGGAGCGGAAGGGGCCGTATACTATGAGCTCAACAGCGAAAAGGAGGATTCCGTCTGTTTCTGGAAGTCCCTGGGCTTTGCTGAGAACGGCGCGGATGAGTACGGCATGCCCCTCCTGATCAGGAGATAGTCCCGACCGGGCCCGGGGCTTCGGCCGAGAAGAGGATGAGGACCGCTGATCCCTGCCGGATCATGATGCCAGAACAGAAATAGAGGAAGGAGAACTGCGGGAATGAAGGAACAGGCTGCCAATACCACCATGATCAGAAAGCTCCTCTTCCGGCTGCTGCCGGTACAGATCCTCCTGGCAGCGGTCGGCTCTGTGAACGGGATCGTGTCCAGCTTTTTTGCCAGCAACTTTGTGGGCGTCGAGGCCATGAGCGCGGTGGGACTCTATGCCCCCATAGGGATGCTGATCACCACCATCAGCACCATCCTGGTGGGCGGCTCCACCATCCTGTGCGGCAAGTATCTGGGCAGGAATGAGCAGGACAGGGTGAAGAACGTGTTCTTCCTGAACCTGGTCCTGTCCCTTCTGATCTCCTCCGGCTTTATCCTCCTTTACCTGGTACTGGGCGTCTTTGACCTGACCCGGTTCCTGACCGCGGATCCGGCCGTCCGGAGCCTTTTCAACCGCTACCTGGTGGGCCAGGCCGTCAGCATCGTTCCCCAGATGCTGGGCAGCTCCTTCGCTGCCTTCCTCTCCCTGGAAAACAAGAGACAGAGGACCCTGACTGCCAGCGTCAGCTTTATCGCGGCCAACATCCTGCTCAACTTCCTCCTTGTCCAGCATCTGCAGATGGAGGCTCTGGGCCTGGCCCTTGCCAACGGCCTGGGCATGTGGGTGTTCCTGGCCGTACAGGCCCAGTATTTCCTGACCGGAAAATCCCATTTCAGCATCGAGCTGCGCCGGCCTGACTGGAAAGAGTCCGGCGAGATCCTCCGCATCGGGCTTCCCGGAGCGGCCAGCTACCTCTATCAGACCGCCCGGGGCCTCATCGTGAACAAGCTGCTGGAGATCTTTGTGGGGAGCGTGGGCATTTCCGCCTTCGCGGCCGCCAACAACCTGCTGGGACTGGTCTGGGCGGTGCCCGGAGGGATGCTGGCCGTCTCCCGGATGGTGATCAGCGTGAGCGTGGGCGAAGAGGACCGCCGGAGCCTGACGGATGTTATGCGGGTGATGTTCCGGTGGTTCCTGCCCCTGATGTCCTGTATCTCCCTGGCCGTGATCCTCTGCGGCGTGCCCCTGACCCGGTTCTTCTTCCGGAATCCGGCGGATCCCGTATACATGATGACGGTCTGGGGATTCCGGATCCTGCCCCTCTGCATGCCCCTCAGCATCATCTGCATGCACTTTACCTGCTATGGGCAGGTCTCCGGCAAGCATGTCCTTGTCCACCTGCTGGCCCTGCTGGACGGGGTGGCCTGCGTGGCAGGCTTTACCGCTCTCCTGATCCCCCGGATCGGGATGAACAGCGTGTACATCGCGAACGTATTGAACGGCCTGGTCACCACCCTGGTGATCGTCGGCTATGCCTGGATCCGGAATCGGCATATGCCCCGGAACATGGAAGAGCTCATGGTGGTCCCGGAGGACTTCGGCGTGCCGGAGGAGGACCGGATGGACCTGACCGTGAAGAGCCTGGAGGACGTGACAGCCGTCTCCGAGCGGATCCAGCATTTCTGCCTGGACCGGGGCATTTCCCGGAGAGGCGCCTACCTGGCCGGACTATCCATGGAGGAGATGGCCGGCAACGTGGTGGACCACGGCTTTACCAAGGACCGGAAGTCCCATACGGCCGACCTGCGCGTCGCGCGTAAGGACCGGGATGTGATCCTTCGCGTCAAGGACGACTGCGTCCCCTTTGATCCCCATGAACGGCAGACAATGGCGGAACATGAAGACCCGGCAAAGAACATCGGGATCCGGATCGTCTTCCGGACAGCGAAGGAGGTCCAGTACCAGAACATCCTGGGCCTCAACGTCCTGACGGTCAGGATCTCCGATGAGGACCTGAAAGACCGGTGACATCCTGCCTGACAGATGAAAGCGTCCCCGAAGAGCTCCGGCTTTTCGGGGATTTTTCTCTCTGCCGGAGGCCGGCCCCGGGGAACAGGACAGGCTGATCCTGTTGACAGAGGGATGGGAAAGAGATAAAATAACAATCGTTAGATAACAACTGTTTGCCTTAACGGAGAGGATGGGAAGAAATGCCCCCGAGGATCAGGTTTCAGAAGGAAGAGATTGTGGAGGCGGCCCTGAACGTGGCCAGAAGGAAGGGGATCGACGCCGTCAAGGCCAGAGAGGTGGCCGCGGAGCTTGGAGGTTCGGTGGGTCCCATCTTTACCTGGTTCGGATCCATGGACGAGCTCAAGGCCGAGGTCTGCGGCAGGGCCAGGGAGATCTACCGGACCTACGTGGAACGGGGCCTGGCCGGTCCCATTCCCTTCCTGGGGGTGGGCCAGCAGTACCTGCGCTTTGCCAGGGAGGAGCCGGAGCTTTACAGGCTCCTTTTCC
The DNA here is from genome assembly GCA_946626215.1 of uncultured Lachnospiraceae bacterium. Lineage (GTDB taxonomy): Bacteria > Bacillota > Clostridia > Lachnospirales > Lachnospiraceae > CAG-791. Next base: position 5,329 of record CAMOUD010000091.1, on the reverse strand, counting down.
TCAGGCGCCCGGACCAGGTGTCGGGCGGGGCCATGGAAGCCCTTCGTTTTTCCCAGGACCTGGCCAGGGAGTCCCTGATGCGGATCTACCGCATGGACGGGAAAACAGCGGACTGCTACTTCCGGGACCTCTGGCTGGTGGTGTTCAGCTTTGCCACCCTGATCGTGACGGATGACTGTCCTTACACGGAGGAGGAGATGAGCGCCGTCCTGACCGAGGTCAGCTTATCCGTCTGCAAGGCCTACAAGGAGATCCCGGGCCTGCCGGAGGGCTCCTATGACCGGGACGCCATTTTCAGGGACCTGGTCGGCAGGCAGGCCGACGGAAAGTCCGAGGGCTGACAGGGAACCGGAGACAGAGCATAAGGAATAAGGGGGACGTGAAATGAGAAAGGGAATCGCTTATTGCGGGCTGGACTGCGAAGCGTGCGACGCCTATATTGCCACAAGGACCGGAGACCAGGCCCTGAAGGAGAAGACCGCCAGGCTCTGGAGCGAGCTGAACCAGACAGAGATCCGGCCGGAGGATATCTCCTGCCAGGGCTGCCGGATGGAGGGGGTCAAGTCCGTTTACTGCGCCGGGCTGTGTCCCATCAGGAAGTGCGCCCAGGGGAGGGGCGCAGAGACCTGCGGGTCCTGTCCGGAGATGGAGGGCTGCGGGATCCTTGGACCGATCCTGAAGTCCAGTCCGGATGCCCGAAAGAATCTGACGGAGGGGAAAAATCGATGAGAGAGGACTTTCGGTATGTCTGCCTCCGGGAGGTCCCGGAGTACCGGGACCGGGCAGCGGAATGGTTCCACCGGAAGTGGGGCGTTCCCAAAGAAGCCTATCTGGCCTGCATGGACGCCTATCTTGGCCGGGAGACAGAGCTGGGCTGGTACCTCTGCCTCCGGCAGGGAGCGATCCTGGGGGGCATGGGCGTGATCGAAAATGATTTCCATGACAGGAAGGACCTTTCGCCCAATGTCTGCGCCGTCTATACGGAACCCGCCTTCCGGGGCCGGGGCATAGCGGGACGTCTCCTGGAGCTGACCGTGGAGGACATGCGGGCCAGGGGGATCTCCCCCCTCTACCTGCTGACGGACCATACAGGCTTCTATGAAAGGTATGGGTGGGAGTTCTTCTGCATGGCCATGGGAGACGGGGAAACGGAGCCCGCGAGGCTCTACATCCACAGATGACAGGGAGGCTTATGCCATGACAAAGCGCGTTCGCCAGTACGCGGGGATCGGGGCAGCGGTCCTGGCCTATTACGGGATCCATGAGGGGGCCCATCTGGGCTGCGCCATCTGCCTGGGGGTCTTCCGGCAGGTCCGCTTCCTGGGCGTGGGCCTGCAGATCGATGTATGGGCAGAGCGCATGACAGGCTTACAGATGGGGCTCTTCTGCCTGGCGGGGCCCATGGCGGCTCTGACAGCCGGCTGGATCCTGGCAGCAGGGGCGGAAAGACTGGCCGGGACAGGAGGCCCCCTTTTCCGGGCGGTCCTCTGCTACGTGACCCTGGCCATGCTGGTCCTGGACCCTCTCTATCTGAGCCTCCTCTGCGGCTTTTTCGGCGGAGGGGACATGAACGGCATTGCCCTTCTGGTGCCGGAAGCGGCAGCCAGGGCCCTTTCCGGCCTGGTCTTTGCCGGCAATGGCCTCCTTTTCCTGAAGAAGGTCCTTCCGGCCTATGAGAGAGGCTTTGCCGGGATGGATGAGGAAAGAAGAGGAGGAAAAGAAAGGTGAAATACGAAAAGACGATCCGGCTGAAGGACGGGAGGGCCTGCCTTTTGAAAAGCGCGGGCAGAGAGGACGCGGCGGCGGTCCTGGAGGTCTTTGTCCTGACCCACGCCCAGACAGATTTCCTTCTGTCCGGTCCGGAGGAGAGCCCCATGCCCGAAGACCAGGAGGCCCTCTATCTGCAGGCAAAGAAAGACAGTCCCGACGAGATCGAGATCCTGGCCCTGGTGGACGGCCATCCGGCAGGCCTGGCCGGCATCGGACGGATCGGAAGCCGCCTGAAGGTCCGGCACAGGGCAGACCTTGGCATCAGCATAGACAGAGAGTTCTGGGGCCTGGGGATCGGCAGGGCCCTGCTGGAGGCCTGCCTGGAGCGAGCCCGGGAGGCCGGATACGCCCAGGTGGAGCTGGACGTCGTATCGGACAATGACCGGGCCATCGACCTCTATCAGAAGGCAGGCTTTGTGGAATACGGGAGAAATCCCAGGGGCTTCCTCTCCCCCGTCAGCGGCTGGCAGGAGCTGGTCCTGATGCGGCTGGAGCTGGAGGGGCAGACACTGAAGGAACGGCAGAAGTGAAGAGAGAAGGGAAACATAGCATGAAGCTGAAGCATCTGGGCATCTTTGGGATCCTCAGCCTTCTGTCCTATACGGCCATGGTGGTCTTTTCGCCCCTGGCCTATCCCGGCTATGACTGGCTCAGCAGGGCGGTCAGCGACCTGACCGCGGTGGGAGCGCCTTCGGCGGCCCTGGCTGAAAGGCTGAATGCCCTCTTCGGGCCCTGCGCCCTGGTCAGCGTCATGGCGGTCTGTGTCGGGGCTTCCTCCCTGCGGTCCGGTCTTTTAAGGACAGGGATCGGTCTTTTCGCGGTCATGGAATGGATCACAGCGGTGGGATACAGGATGTTCCCCCTGGTGGAGGGGGAGGCGATGACCTCCTTTTCCAATGCCATGCACATCCTGGTCACGGTCCTGGTGGTCCTCTTTTCCGTCCTCTCCCTGGTACTGATCGCGGCGGGAGGACGGAAGGAGCCCATGAAGGACCTTGGCCGCTGGGCCGTCCTCTGCCTGGCAGCCATGGTGACGGGCGCCCTGGGGACCGGGATCATGCCCAGGGCGGTCTTCGGCCTTTTCGAGAGGCTTTCCGCCTTTTCCGCTGTCTTCTTCAACGCGGTCCTGGGGGCTTTTCTCTGGATGGGAAGGTTCCCGGAACCGGAAGGGGCGGGGCAAGAACATGGGAAGGACGCGTAGGGAAGAGGAGAGCCTGCGGGCAGAAGGATGAGGAGAAATAAGGAAATGAAAAAGAACAGGCAGGACGGAAAAGAAAGGAAGAGGCCTTTTCGCTGGATCTGGCTGATCCTGATCCTGGCGGCAGTCACAGCCGGGGCCGTCTATTCCCGCTTCGGAGGCTTCGGACCGGGAAGAGCTGCCGATCCGGAGGAATTCGCCTCCTATGCGGAGAGCGTGGAAAAGATGGCCGTGCCTGACGAGGCCCGGGTCATTGCCCTGGGAGAGGCCGCCCACGGCTGCGCCGAATTCCAGGAGCTGAAGCTGGACGTCTTCCGGGTCCTGGTCGAGGACTACGGGGTCCGGGCCTTTGCCCTGGAGGGCGACTACGGCGGCTGCGAAGCGGCCGACCGCTATATCCAGGGAGGAGAAGGCTCCGCCCGGGAGGCGGCAGCGGCCATAGGCTTTGCCATCTACCGGACGGACCAGATGGAGGCCCTGATCCAGTGGATGCGGGACTACAACGAGACCGCGGAGGAAGAGGACAGGCTCCGGTTCTACGGCTTCGACATGCAGCGCTGTTCCTATAACTACCGTTTCCTTCTGGAGGACGCGGAGGCCCTGGGCCTGGATGTCTCCGGCCTGGAAGAGATCTGGGACCCGGAGGCGGATGACTTTTCAGAGGCCTGCGGCCCGGAAAGGAGAGAGGAGATCCTGAAAGCCGTCCGGGAGGACCTGGCAGGCAGGGAGGGAGACCTGGCGGAGAAGGCCTGCCAGCATGCCGATATCCTCCTCCAGAACATGGAACTGGGGAGAACAATGGATTCCGGAACAGGCTACGCCCCCCTCAGGGACAGCTTCATGGCCACCAACGTCCGGTGGATCCTGGACCGGGAGAAGGAGAGCGGCAGCGGCCGGATCTTTGTTTCCGCCCATAACGGCCATATCGAAAAAAGGGGGAACTACGGCGGACAGGGAAAGGTCATGGGGAACCTCCTGGCTGACGAGCTGGGAGAGGGCTACTATGCCGTCGGAACGGATTTCTACAAGGCCGGGGTGAACCTGCCGGAGGGAAAAGACGGCAAAAGAAGCGTCCATACCTTTTATTCCCATGATCCGCTGGCCGCGGCCGCGCACAGGTGCGGCCTGGCCATGAGCTGGCTGGACTTTTCCGCCCTGCCGGAGGGATCCTCCCTCAGGCAGCAGACGGAGGACTATATGTGGATGGGGTCTCTTGGGGAACTGTACAGCCCCCTGATGCTGGTCCTTCCCCAGGCCTACCGGGTCTGGGACAGCCCCGCTGTCCTCTATGACAGCATGATCTTTGTTTCCGACGCCCATCCCACAAAGATCAGGGCGGCCGACTGAAAAAACGGGCCGGCATCCTTCCCGCGGAAGGGGCCGGATCCGGATCTTACTTATAAGAACATGGAACAGGAGACCTTCTTCCGGGCGGGAGAAGGTCTCCTGTTCGTGAGGAAGGACTTACAGGGGGAAGGCCACGGCCTTCCGGTAGAGGTCCTGCAGGATGCCAATGAACGCGGAAAGGCTCTCTCTGGCGTCGCCCTGGTGGGTCAGGAGCTGGCAGGAGAAGGATTCCGGACAGTCGAAGGGGACCCAGGCGAACTGGCCGCTGTGGTCGTTGAGAAAGCCCGGAGCCAGACAGACCCCCCTCCCGGCCGCCACGTTGGTCAGGGTCGTGTCATGGTCGGCACTGGTGAAATATGAGATCCTGCCGGAGGCGATCAGGCGGTGCTGGACGCTCTTCAGGGCCGGAGGAGACCCTCCCCCTACCATAAGGGTCCTTCCGCAGAGGTCGGCCTCCCGGACCAGGTCTCTTCCGGCCAGGGGGTCCTCCCGGTCCGTGATCAGATAGATCCGGCTCGTGAAGAGGTCATGGGCCCGGACGCCGGGCAGCTGGCGGGCATCCTCCTTCAGGGCGAAGAGGATGTCGGCCTTGTTCTTCAGAAAGGTCTCCAGGCCGTTCTCGTACTGAAAGAGGGGCGTCACCAGGACCCCGGGCTCCTCTTTTTCAAATAGGCGGATGGCCTCCGGGAGGAAGCAGAGGGCCTGCCGGACCATGAGAGAGACGGTGATGCTGTCCCGGTAGCGGGCGCTGAAGTTCTGGCCCTGCTCAATGGCCCTTTTCATTTCCTGGCGCATGCCCGTCAGGTAGGATACGAACTGGGCGCCGGCCGGAGTCAGGGAGGCGCCCCGGCCGCTCCTGTCAAAGAGGGTAAAGCCGATCTCCTCCTCCAGGAGCCGGATCTGGTAGGAGAAGGTGGGCTGGCTGACATACATGTTTTCCGCGGCGCGGCTGAAGTTCAGGGTATGGGCCAGCTCGATGCAGTAGTCGATCTGTTTGGTGTTCATGGCAGTCTC
>CAMOUD010000090.1 GCA_946626215.1 uncultured Lachnospiraceae bacterium | reverse complement strand
CTGTAGCGGTCCCGAAGGATCCGGACGATCCTGGGGACCATGACCTTATCTGTCTGGTTCTGCCTGGCCATCAGGAAGAGCCTGGCCGAATAGCGCAGGTCGTCCTCGCCCCTGTACTGGACGAAGATCCTGTCGGGATCCGGCGGTCCGGGACGGCCAGACAGGGCGGTCCTGAGGTCCTCCAGGCCCTTTTCCGCCTCCCGGATCCGGCCGGTCTCCTGGCTCAGCCAGATCCTCCAGAGCCTGGCGTCCGGCCTTTTTCTGTCATAGATCTCCAGCTTGTCGATGCAGGGCCTGGCCGCCGCTTCCAGCTGGGCAGCCGTCATGGTCCCGGCCCCGTAGGCCTCCAGGATCCGCATGAGCCGGAGCCTGGCATGCTGGAGGGCCCTTCTGGTCATGGCTGCGGAGGGGTCCCGCCGGCCCCGGACGACACAGACCGGGATCTCCTGCAGGGACCTGCCGCAGCGGACCTGGATCCGGCCCAGGTTCCGGCCGGCGTGCAGGCAGGACTCCACGATGGTGCAGACGACCTCCGTCTGGTCTTCCGCGAAATCCTCCTCCGCCAGCAGGGTCTTTTTCAGTTCCAGGAACTCCGGGAAGGCCCGGACCTCCATCCGGGTCCGTCCGTAGCCCCACCTGGACAGGGTAAAGCGGATCCTCTGGCTCCGGCCGCCGGCTCCCCTTCCGGTCAGTTCTGTTTCGATCCTGTCCACGGAGGGACGCAGGGTGACCGGGATCTTGCCGCAGGCAGCCGTCAGGAACTGCTCCATGTTGTAGGAGGAATCCTTTTCGGCGGACAGGCAGGCATAGAGGGCCGCTTCATGGTCGGACATGGGGATCTCGGAGAACCGCCGGCTGTAGAAAAGGGCCAGGGCCTTGTCCCAGTCCTCCTCTGCCAGGGCCGCGAAGGCGTCCAGGGAAAGGATCTTCTCCTCCATGCCGGAGGAGCCGGTCCCGATCAGGACATGGTAGGGGATCTGGTATTCTCCATGGTCGGAAATGATCCTGAACCATCCGTCCGCCGTATCTCCCTCCATAAAGCCCCCGGCCTGGAACCGCCAGGGGATCATCCCGGTCCTGTCGTCGAACCGGGCCTCCCGGCAGACCATGCCGATCCCGGAGGCTATGGCTGCCCCCTCGAAGGATCCGCCTCCGCAGGCCACGGAAATATGCCCGTCCAGGACCTGGCCGGGCTCCAGCACCAGATTCAGTTCATTGGGTGAAAATGTAAGCCTCAACACGCGCCGGCTCCTTTCCCTCTTTCTTGCGTTCCCTGCTATTCTATCATACCCGGCCATCTTTGTAACGAGCCATGCGCCGGCCCGGATCCCGGGGGCAGAAAAAGGGCGGACAGGAACCTTCCGTTCCCGTCCGCCCTCCGGCGTGTTCCTTATTCTTCCGCTGTCTCTTCCTCTGCTCCGGTCTCACTCTCGCCCGCGTTCTCCGCGTTCTCCTTTGCCAGGACCATGAGGATCTCATTGGATCTGGCAATGAAGCCCGCCATGGCTTCCGCGCTCAGAGGAGCGTTCTGGAGCTGGGCCATATCGTAGAGCTGCTGGCAGATCAGCTTGGTCTCCCTGCCGTCCATGTGGTCCAGGACGAACCTGACCAGGGGATGCTTGGCGTTGAGGATCAGGGTCTGGCCCTGGCTGCCCATGCCGTCCATGAAGGATCCCATGCCCTGGGCGGAATACATCCGCATCATATCGGCCATACGGCGGCTCTGCTCGTCCACCACCAGCATGGAGGAGACCTTCTTGTCCTTGAGGTTCTCCAGACGGACCTTGAGCTCCTTGTTCTTTACCGCCTTCCGGACCAGGTCTTCCAGGCCTTTGCTCTGCTCTTCCAGCCTGGCCGCGGCCTTCCTGCCGGTCCTTGCCTTCAGGGCGTCCTGGATGTCCGCGTCGATCCTGGCAAAGTGGATGCCCTGGTTCTTGGCTTCCAGCTGGCTGATGAAGGGCTGGTCGATGGGCCTGTCCAGGATAAAGGCCTGCATCTTCTGGCTCCGGAACATGTGGATGTACTGGCTCTGCTGCTGGACATCCGTCACGTAGTAGATGGTCCTGTCTTCCTTCACCTCTTCCGGCTTCTCCTCTTCCACGACCTCGGCTTCCACGGTCTCGCCGTCTTCGCCCACGGCCTCCTCCTCGGTATCGGTTTTGTTGATATCCAGGGCCTCGGGAAGGGTGTGATAGACGCCGTCCAGGTCCTTGAAGAGGATATAGTCGGTCATCTTTTTGCAGAACTTGTCGTCCCTGAGGCAGCCGTACTTGATGAAGGGAGCGATATCGTCCCAGTAGCGCTCATAAGCTTCCTTATCGGTCCTGCACATGCCGGAGAGCTTGTCCGCCACCTTCTTGGTGATGTAGTCGGAGATCTTCTGGACAAAGCCGTCGTTCTGCAGGGCGGACCTGGAGACGTTGAGGGGCAGGTCGGGACAATCGATTACGCCCTTAAGGAGCATGAGGAATTCCGGAATGACCTCCTTGATGTTGTCGGCGATGAAGACCTGGTTGTTGTAGAGCTTGATCACGCCCTCGGCGGACTCATATTCCAAATTGATCTTGGGGAAATACAGGATGCCCTTGAGGTTGAAGGGATAGTCCATGTTCAGGTGGATCCAGAAAAGGGGCTCCTTGAAGTCATGGAAGACATCCCTGTAGAAGGCCTTGTATTCCTCGTCGGTGCAGTCCTTGGGAGTCTTGCCCCAGAGGGGATGGATCTCATTGAGGAGCTCGGGGCGCTTCCTGATCTTCAGCTTCTTTTCGCCGGGCTCTTCTCCCTCGGCGGGAGCGGCGGGCTCGATCTCCTCCAGGACCACGTCGTCTTCTCTCTTTTCGGAAAGAGCGATGGTCTGGGTCTGCTTCGTATCCGCCTCGGACAGGTAGATCTCCACAGGCATGAAGGAGCAGTACTTGCGGATGACCTCGCTGGCCTTCCAGTAGCCCGCGAATTCCGCGCAGTCATCGGACAGGTGCAGGGTGATCTCCGTGCCGGGCCGCGTCCTGTCGGAAGCCTCCAGGGTGTACTCGCTGCCGCCGTCGCACTCCCAGTGGACCGCCTCGGCCCCTTCCTGCCAGGAAAGGGTGTCGATGGTGACCAGGTCGGATACCATGAAGGCGGAATAAAAGCCCAGGCCGAAGTGGCCGATGATCTGGTCGTCGTTGGCCTTGTCCTTATACTTTTCCAGGAAGGCCTCGGCGCCTGAGAAGGCGATGTTGTTGATGTATTCCCGGACCTCGTCGGCGGTCATGCCGATGCCGTTGTCGATGACCTTGATGGTCTTGTTCACAGGATCCGTAATGATGTCGATCCTGGCCTTATAGTCCTCCGGAAGCTCCGCTTCACCGATCATTTCCAGCTTTTTGAGCTTGGTGATGGCGTCGCATCCGTTGGAGATCAGCTCCCTGAAAAAAATATCATGATCCGAATAGAGCCATTTCTTGATGATCGGAAACATGTTTTCGCTGTTGATCGATAAGGATCCTCTTTCTGCTGCCATAGTGTAAACCTCCTTGAAAGGCAGGACAGGCCTGCCGCTTCTATATTCAGGTCCGTACGGCCGGAGAACCATTCCCCGGGCACCCGGATCATATGGTCTTTTCCATACCATGAAAGTGTATCCCCCCTGCCGGGAAATGTCAACAAAAAATTAGCACTCAACAATGTTGAGTGCTAACAATCAGACATGTTTTCTCCCTTCAGGCCGTGAATGATCCGGGGATCAGGGATGCCAGAAGGTCCAGACAAAGACATAGCCGGCCAGGACCGCGGTCAGGGTGAAGGGGACCCCGATCTTCATGAAGGTGGGGAAGGAGACGTCGTATCCTTCCTTCTTCAGCATGCCCACGGCCGTGATATTGGCGGAGGCTCCGATGGGGGTCAGGTTCCCGCCCAGGGTCGCCCCGGACAGGAGGCCGAAGTAGAGGACATAGGGCTCAATGCCGATCATCCGGGCGACTCCCGTCAGGACCGGCAGCATGGTGGCCACATAGGGGATGTTGTCCACGAAGGCGCTGATCAGGACCGACCCCCAGACGATGATGGTATAGAGCAGGAAGATGTTGGATCCGCCCGCCTTTACGATCATGCCGGACAGGTCGTCGATCAGGCCCGCCTCGGTAATGCCCTGGATGACCAGGAAGAGGGCCGTCAGCAGGACCAGGGTCTCCCGGTCGATGCTGTTGACCGCCCGCCTGGAGGAGGCGGCGCTGCCGGTCCGGATAAAGTCATAGATCATGGACAGGGCCGCCAGGGACATGCAGATCATGCCGTTGGTGATATCCGGCTTGTCCCCTATGAAGGAGGCCCCGATCAGGATCAGGACCAGGCCCACCAGGACAAAGCTGGGGAAGAAGTTGGTGACCTCCGTGATGGAATCCGCCGAAACCTTCTGCTTTTCCTTCCGGAAGATGAGCATCATGATGGGGATGGTCAGGAGGGCTCCCAGCTCCACGGCAAAGAAGATGCCGGGCCTTCCGTTCATCCAGAAATAGTCCATGAAGTCCATGCCGGCGTGGGCGCCCAGCATGATGGAGGTGGTGTCTCCCACCAGGGTCGCGGCTCCCTGCAGGTTGGAGGAGACCGCGATGCAGAGGATCATGGAGACCGGCGAGATCTTCAGCTTCCGGCAGACCGCCAGGCCCACCGGGGCCACCATGACCACCGTGGCCACGTTGTCGATGAAGGCGCTGATCAGGCCCGCGAAAAGGGACATGAAGATGGTGACCCACATGACGTTGGGGGACTTGTCCAGCAGGATGTCCGCGATCCGTCCCGGCATGCGGGAATCAATGAAGTAGTCCACGCAGATCATGGTGCCGGCCATCATCATCAGGACGTTCCAGTTGATGGCGGGCAGGACCGCCGCCAGAGGCAGGACGCCGGTCACGATGTAAAGAAGGGCGGCTATGACCGCCGCGTGCACCCTGTAGGCAGGGCGCGTGATCATGACGGCGTACAGAAGCACGAACAGGACAATTGCAAGGGTTTTCAATGGTACCTCCTCCCGGCGTCCCGGCCTTAATGGAAGATCCTGTTGTAAACAGCGATAAAGGTATGGTTCAGGTCCGCCTCCGTATCCACCAGGCCGATGGTCTCCGAATTCCAGAGGTTGACATTGATATCGCTGTCCAGGGATCCGACAAAGCTGTTGTAGCGGTCTTCAAAGCTGTTCCCGATGCTCCGGTATACCTTGTCCGCCAGGGCGTATTCCCGGAACATGGTCTCCGCCTGGGTGACCGTCAGGCCCAGATAGGTCAGCTCGGCGCCGGTCATCCCGTCCAGGTATTCCTCGGCCGCCCGCCTGGCCAGAGCATCCTCGTCATCGGTCAGCATGATATTGTCCTGGATCGCCAGGGCGTTCAGGGCCTTGACCCGGTAGATCTGGGAAATGGCCTTGTTGCGGATGGTGGCCTTGAGCTCGGAGGTATCCGCCCCCTCCAGGGCCTCGGTCCCCATGATCTTCTGGTACTGCTTGACCAGGTCCAGGATATAGCCCCTGACCTCGTTCATCCGGGTATAGCTGCCTCCGACCTGGAGGACCTGGTCTCCCGAAAAGCCCGTGGTCATGATGATCCTGCCCCCGCAGCCCGTAAGAAGAAGAACAAGAAGGACAAGGAGGGCCGCTGCCCTCCGGAACCTCATTCCCCTCATGCCTGTCCTCCGGGCCTCCTGACAAGGCCCCGGACCCTGGAATAGCGGATAAAGGAATAGGCCAGGTCGAAATAGGTCTGCTCATCGGAATCCGCCGTGATCCGCCAGTCCGGATCCTTGTCCAGGTCCGGGAAATAGGCGTCGGCCTCATAGGCGTAATCCACCTTCGTGATATGGGCGGTATCGCAGTAGGGAAGCATCTGCCTGTAGATGCTCTCCCCTCCGATGATATAGATATCCTCATCGGGATATTCGGAGAGGATCTCCAGAAGGTCCGGAATGCTGCGGACCATCCGGGCTCCCCGGACGTTCAGGTCCGGGTTCCGGGACAGGATCAGGTTGGTCCTCCTGTCCAGGGGCTGCCCGAGGGGAAAGGTCTCCAGGGTCTTTCTCCCGTAGACGATGACCTTGCCCAGGGTCTCCTGCCGGAAGAGCTTATGGTCTGCCGGAATGGATACCAGGAGCTGGCCCTTATTGCCGATGGCCCAGTTCCTGTCGACGGCTGCTATCAGATTCATATGGTTCTCCTTGCTCAGATGGCGATGGGAATGTTCTTCACCTGTTCACCGGTCTGATAGTTCTCCACAGAGACATCGTTCCTGGTGAAGGCGTAAAAGTCCGTGACCTCCGGATTCAGGCGGAACACGGGGGCCGGATACCGCTTCCTCCGGATCAGCTCCCGGATGATGGGGATATGCCGGTCATAGATATGGGCGTCCGCGATCATGTGGACCAGCTCGCCCACCCGCATATCGCAGACCTGGGCCAGCATGTGCATGAGGACGGCATACTGGACCACGTTCCAGTTGTTGGCCGCCAGGACGTCCTGGGACCTTTGATTGAGGACCGCGTTGAGGGTCAGCTTATCGTCGCCCTTTTTCTGGGTCACATTGAAGGTCATGGAATAGGCGCAGGGATAGAGGTTCATCTCATGCAGGTCCTGATGGACATAGATGTTGGTCATGATCCTTCTGGAAAAAGGATTGTGCTTCAGGTCATAGATGACCCGGTCCACCTGGTCGAACATGCCCTCCTTATACTGGTGCTTGACGCCCAGCTGATAGCCGTAGGCCTTGCCGATGGACCCGTCCGGGTCTGCCCATTCATCCCAGATATGGCTGTGAAGGTCATGGATGTTGTTGGATTTCTGCTGCCAGATCCAGAGGATCTCATCCGTGGCGCTCTTTAAGGCCGTTCTCCTGAGGGTCAGGAGGGGGAACTCCTCTGAAAGGTCATAGCGGTTGCAGACCCCGAATTTCTTGATGGTATAGGCGGGGGTCCCGTCCTCCCAGCGGGGGCGGACCTTTTCTCCCTCTGTGCTGGTCCCGTTCTCCAGGATATCCTCGCACATGGCCACAAATATATCATCCGCTCTGCTCATGGTCCTCCCTTCCGCAGCGGAAAAGACCGCTGCCGGACACGCAATTTGATATTATACTCCACAAGGCGGCATAAGAACAGGGCCTCAGCGCCTGTATTTCTCCATAAGGGCCCGCAGGTCCCGGCTGAACTTCTCCAGGTCCTTGTTGGGAAGGCCCCGGCAGGTCTCGATGAAGCGGCTGACCTCCCGGCCGGTATCGGAAAGACGGACGAAGGCCTCGGAGGCCCTCCTGGCCGATTCCTCCCTGGAGATCCGGATGCCCCTGGTGACCTCCGTAAATTTGCCTGTGATCAGGTCAAACCGGGTCCCGGAGAAGGGCGCCATGGCCTTATAGCCCTTTTCCTCCAGGGTCCTGGCAAAGATCTCCGTGACCTCGTCCTCTCCGTGGACCACAAAGACCATGCGGGGCTTTTCCTTAAAGGCGCCGATCCATTCAAGAAGGCCGTCCCGGTCCGCGTGGCCGCTCATGCCGTGCATCCGGGCGATCCGGGCATGGACCGGGATGTCGTCTCCGAAGAGCCTGATGGAGGAGGCTCCCTCCAGGAGCTTGCGGCCCGGGGTGCCGGCGGACTGATAGCCTACAAAAAGAATGGTGGATTCCGGGCGGGCCAGGTTGTACTGGAGATGGTGCCGGATCCGGCCGGCGTCGCACATGCCGGCGGCGGAAATGATCACCTTGGGCTCATCGTCCACGTTGATGGCCTTGGACTCGTCCACGGTGATGGACAGGCGCAGGTTCCTGAATCGGATGGGGTTGATGCCCTGATGGAGAAGGTCCAGGGCCTCCCGGTCAAAGCAGTCCTCCTCGTTCTCCACGAAGACCTCGGTGGCGGAGACCGCCAGGGGAGAATCCACGTAAACGGGGAAGTCTCCCAGTTCAGGGAGAAGGTCATTCTGCTTGATCTGACGGATATAGTAAAGCATGACCTGGGTCCTGCCCACGGCAAAGGAGGGAATGACCAGGTTCCCGCCCCTGCCCAGGGTGTCCCGGATCAGGCCTGCCAGCTCGCTGACAGGATCCGTATTATCGGTCTCATGGACCCGGTCCCCGTAGGTGGACTCCATGACCACGTAGTCGGCCTCTTCCGTATAGGAAGGGTTCCGCAGAAGGGGCTGGTTCTTGTTGCCGATATCGCCGGAAAAGACGATCTTCCGGGTCTCCTTCCCTTCCGTCAGCCAGAGCTCGATGCTGGAAGAGCCCAGCAGGTGGCCGATGTCCGTCAGACGGAAGCGGACTCCCTCGCAGAGCTGGAAGATCTTGTCATAGGGATAGGTGGCGATCAGCTTGACCACCATCATGGCGTCTTCCATGGTGTAGACCGGCGTGACCTCTTCCCTCTCTCCTCTTTTTGCCTTCTTGTTCTTCCATTCCGCTTCACTGGCCTGGATATGGGCAGAATCCCGCAGCATGATGTCACAGAGCTGGGCCGTCGCCCGGGTGGCCACCACGGTCCCCCGGAAGCCGTCGTGATAGAGCTTGGGCAGCATGCCCGTATGATCGATGTGGGCATGGGTCAGGAACACGAAGTCAATATCCGAGGCCGCCACCGGAAGGCCCTCGTTCTCATATATGTCCATCCCCTGTTCCATTCCGATATCCACCAGGATGTGTTTGCTTCCCACCTGCAGATAATGGCAGCTTCCTGTGACCTCATGGTCAGCACCTATGAATTTCAGTTCCATTTTCTCGCCTCCCTGGTACTTGTTTCAGGCTCCGAAAACAGCTCGTCTGATCAGATAGAGCAGCAGCAGATGCCCCGGATAAAAAAGATAAAAGAAATATTTGGACTGCCGGCCTCTTTCATGGTTGTATCTGTCCAGAAGGAAAAAAGCCGGAAAAGACCAGATCTCAAAAGAATTATAATAGGAAAGAAGGGCCCAGGCCCCGGGCAGGCCCAGATATCTGTTATGACGGAATACATAGAAGACCGCTATGGTCAGGATCCCTCCCCAGCCATAGTCGGCATGGAGATAGTGGGCGGCGGCGCAGCCTGCCGCCAGAATAGCCAGCCAGGCCGGGAAGAGCAGGACCCTGCGGCCGCCCAGCCGCTTTTCCGCCTCCTCCATCCCCCAGATGGTCACAAGGCCTATGGCAAGCTCGAACATGGTGTCCAGATGCAGGGACCTGGTATTCCCGAAGATGCAGAGCATAAAGGGGATCTCCGCCAGGGTGCCGTAAAAGAGGAGCCTTCCCAGGTATTTCAGCCTGTTCCGGGTCCGCATAAAGCCTTCCACCAGAAAGAAACAGAAGATCGGGAAGGCGATCCTTCCGATCCCCCGTAAGATCCTGTCCAGAAGGCGTCCGTTGGGGATGACGGCGAACATCCGGTGCCCGTCGGCCGTCCTGGCGATCTCCAGAAAGGTACAGGCAGCATGGTCGATGAACATGACCGCGACTGCCAGATATTTCAGCGCTGCCTCGCTGATGCCGGTCCTCAGAAAAGAGGACCGGGACTCGCTCTGTGAATCTTCCTGCATAGTATCTCCTTATGACAGGCCGGCCCCTGTCCCCATCAGGGGACGCCGGATCTCCCGCCGCGTGATCCGATGAATTCATAGTATAGTCTACCACACATCCCGTCGAGTAACAGGGGGGCCTTTGATAAAAAAACAGCCTCCTGTCCCGGAATGAAAAGGACCTCCCTCGCGAAGAAGGAGGCCCCGGGCCGCCATAGGCACCCGGAAACAGAGAAAATACTTATCCTGAGCCTTCTTCTGTCAGGACTTCCGGGCCGGTTCCTTCGGCCTCAGGCCTTGACCCGTATCCTCCTGATATTGACTCCGGTATGTCCAGTTCCATTTCTTTGCCGCAAGGCCTTTCCGGAAAAAAGGTCCTCCGGCACAGCGAGCAGCCTCATCATGACCAGCCAAAAACCCAGCTGAGAGCGCTTTATTACCCAGGGTAATAAAAAGGTGCCCGGGTAATAGTAAGAATGATGTGTACCCCATGTCAAGGACAATGAGTTTTTTTGAGTTTGATTTTTTGG